>DATBLA010000185.1:0-90034 GCA_036555645.1 Actinomycetota bacterium | reverse complement strand
GTCCACAGGCCCTCGAGGTTCAGGCACGCCAGGCCGCCCAGCCTTCCGATCGAGGCGGCCGTCGCCGGCGAGACGGCCGCGTCCATCGCCGAGGCCATCATCGGCAAGGGGAAGGTGTAGGCGTCGATCTGCCACGAGATGTCCACGTCGTCGGGGTCACGCGTGCGTCGCGACGGCACGATGGCGACCTCGTCGAACCCGTATGCCCGCCGTGCGGCCTTCCCCTTCCCGATCTCGATCTCCATCACCACTCCCCGCGCCGGTTCCGAGAACGCGACGGCGCCCACCCGCACGCGGGTGGGCGCCGTCGCTCCATGAGGGGAAGGTACCACGGCCCCGGGACGCCTCCGGCGACGCCACCGCCGAGACCGAAAATCGGGATCAGGCCGAGAACGGAGGGATGTCGCGGACCCCGGCGGCGGTGAGCTCGAACGCGGTCGTCCCGTCCTGCACCCGCACGACCGTGTCGGGGTGCAGCGAGACGACGGTGAAGTCGGATGAGCTGAGGCCGCACTCGACGAAGTCGAGCGGACCGGGCTCGCCTCCCCCGTCGTCGAGCGTGACGCCGGAGTCGAACCGGCACCGAAGGAACAGGACGGGGTCCACGGACGGCAGGTGGTGCTCGACGACGAGCAGGCTCGTGGCGCGCACGTCGACCCACGACTGAGGACGGCCGGCCGGATCCAGACGTCCGGCGGCATGCAGCACGATCGCCTCGGGCTGGTCTCCGAGATCGAGGCCCTCGTATTCGTACGCGTTGCTGTAGGCGCCGTGCACGATGCCCGCGCCGCCGTTGTGGTACGCGGTGAACCGTTCGATCGTGTGGGGCTCCGGCGTGTTCTGCCAGACGAAGATGCCGTTGTTCCGGTTGTTGTGGGCGACGTTGTCCGTGAACCGCCACAACCCGGAGGGCGCCTCGGGCCAGACGAACCCCGCGGCGTTCGACCCGCCCTGCATCGCGAACGCGACCGAGTGGCGAAGCTCGAGGTTCCGGCCCTTCCCGAGCGCGAACCCGGCCAGCCGGAACCCCCGGTGCTCCGGATCGAAGTGGACCGATGCGGCGATGCATCGATCGATGAGCAGGTCGTGCGTGGCGTCCTCGAAGTCCCACCAGTAGGCGTCGTCGAACACCTCGTACGCGATCGCGTTGCGGATCGTGATCCCGTGGGACATGTGCGGGACGAAGGCGTGGCTCCCGGAGTCCCGCACCACGACGCCGTCGACGACCGTGCCGTGCGATCCGTGATGACAGTGATGGAAGTGCAGCGAGTAGCGGCCGAGGACGCCCTCGGTCGCATCGCCCCTCGCCTGTCGCGGCCCGAGGTGGCGAAGGGCCGCGTGCCGGATCGACTGGGGCCGCATCGACCGGATGAAGACGTGCGCCCGACCCGACGGCGTCCCCTCGATGCGGACGTTCCGCGTGAGGTTCAGCACCTCCGCGCGCCGGTGGTCGAACGCGGGGACCGGGGCGCCGAGCCGGAACGGCTCCACGGTGAACTCGCCCGGTCGCACGGGTGCCACGACGAGCTCGTCGCGCCGGCGCCAGGAGGGCGAGGTCCCGGAGCGGTTCCACGCGTCCTTGCGCGTGCCCCGGATGTCGAGGGCGCCCTCGTCGACCACCCACAGCCCGACGTCGGTCTCGAGCGGGTCGAGGCCGCCGCCGACGAACGCGGACTCGTCGACGTCGACGAAGCGAAGGACGTGTTCGACCCCTCGGCGAGGCCGCATCTCGAGCCGGCCGCGAACGATGAGGTTCCCCGTCAGCTCGAGCGTCGTGTCGGCGTTCGGGTCGAACCGCAGGGTTCGTCCCCTGGGAACCTCGAGGGCCTCGCCGGCGACCCTGCCGGCGATCGTCCCGAACGGACGGGCGGAGCCGGAGGCCGGTGTGGTCCCGGCGGCCGAGACCCTGGACATCGCGTCCCGCACGGCGGGCCGGCAGGCGAAGGGGACGAGCAGGGCCGAGCCGGCCACGGCGTTTCGGAGGACGGCCCGGCGCGAGAGGCGTCGATCGTGGTGCTCGATCCCGTCCCGGCCCTCGGACATCGTCGGTCCTCGCCTCGCGGGGTCAGCGCCCCTCGACCACGTGGCCGCTCTCGCTCACGCGCAGGTCCGTCAGCCCGGAGTGACGCCGCTGCCCGCCGGCCATGACGGTGTCGTCCTGGAGGTAGCCGAGGTCTCGCAGGCACGTCAGCGTCCGTGCGAGCGACTCCTCCGGCGTCTCGACCATCGTGTCGAGGACGAGCTCGGGGGTCTCGGGCCGCTCATACGGGTCGTCGACCCCGGTGAACCCGGTCAGCTCGCCGGCGAGCGCCTTCTTGTACAGGCCCTTCGGGTCGCGATGGCTGGCCAGCTCCTCGAGCGTGGCGTGGACGTAGACCTCGACGAACTCCCCGACGAGCTCGCGCACCTGGTCGCGCGTCGCCTTGTACGGGCTGATCGGGCAGCAGATCGTCGCGACGCCGTTGCGCGTCAGCAGGTCGGCCACGAAGCCGATCCGCAGCACGTTCGTGTCGCGGTCCTCCTTGCTGAACCCGAGCCCCTTCGACAGGTTCTGCCGGACGACGTCTCCGTCGAGGATCTCGGTCTTCAGCCCGCGAGCCTGGAACTCGTGGAAGAGCATCTCGGCGATCGTCGACTTGCCCGCGCCGGACAGGCCCGTGAACCAGACGGTGAATCCCTTCTGCTCAGGATGATGCGTCACAGGAAGCTCCTTCCGACCGCGCCCTCGGGCGCGTCGATGCCGTACAGCGACAGGATCGAAGGACCCACGTCGACGAGCGAGAACCCCTCCACCTCTCCGGTCGCCTGGCCGGGGAGACCGGCCATCGTCCACACGCCGGTCCGGTCGTGGTTGGCCCCGTCGGGTCCCGTGTCGTTCTCGTAGGTGAAGATGCTCCGGTTCCCCACGGAGCCGACCGATCGCCACTCCAGGTCGCCGAAGTAGACGATGAGGTCCGGGGCGACGCCCTGGACCTCCGGATACACGTCCTGGGGCTTGAGGACGCGGGTCCCCAGCGGGACGCCGTCGGGGCCCGGCGCCGCCTCGAGTCGCTCGATCAGCTCGTCGCGAACCTCCTCGTACGAGGAGGGATCGACGATCCCCTGCGGCTCCCGGCCCCTGACGTTGAGGAAGAGCCGCCCGTAGTACCCCCCGTCGCCCCAGGCCACGGTGCGCGGCCAGTCGATCGCCGCCTCGCGGATGGGGATCGCGGCCGATGGTTGCGCCCGCAGCGAGAGGTACCCCTCCTGGATCAGCCAGTCGTTGAAGCACAGGCCCCCCATCATCGGCCGGGCGCCGTGGTCGCTCATGAGGATCGTCACCGCGTCGTCGGGGAGCAGCTCGAGGAGCGAGCCCACCTGCTCGTCGAGGAACCGGTAGTAGTCCTGGAACGAGGTCTCGAACGGGTTCCCCGGCTGATGCAGTGGATGCTTCGGATCCCAGTGCTGCCAGAACACGTGATGGAGTCGATCGGGAGCGATCTCGCACAGCATGAAGAAGTCCCACGGCTTCGTGCGGATCAGGCGACGGCCGACCTGGAACCGTCGCTCGGTCATCCGGTAGATCTGATCGAGCGCGACGTCGTAGCCGGCCCGACGGAAGTCGGGGATGTCGAAGATGTAGTCGTTGCCCTCGCCGAGCTCGCCCACGATCTCGGTCTCCAGCTCGGCCGGGAAGGCCCACGAGCGCGCCGACGGCGGCGTGAGGAAGCATCCGACCCGCCATCCCGGGAACTCGGTCGGCGGCGGGAACGACGGCGGCACGCCGATGAGCAGGGAACGGAGCCCGCGAGCCCCGAGCAGGTCCCAGACGGCCGGCTCCCGGATCGCGTCTGCGGTGGCGATCGACAGACCGTCGTAGGTCGTGTCCTTGCGGTTGCGGAACCCGTAGATCCCCAGCTGTCCCGGTGTCTTGCCGGTCATCGCGCAGGCCCATGCGGGCACCGTGATCGGAGGCGTGATGCTCTCGAGGTCGCCCCACATGCCGCGCTGCATGAGCGCGTGGATGTTCGGCGTCTCCGCGGCGAAATCGCGGAACAGGAGCTGGGGCGTCGCACAGTCCAGCCCGATGACCGCGACCCGGGGCGTGTCGGTCAACTCGTTCCTCGTGGTCGGTCAGGAAAAAGAGCCCACAACGGGGCTCCGGCGGCCCATCCTATCAACCGCCCCCTGGAGTGACCCTGGCATGATGGGCCGTCGATGAGCCTCCTGAGACGCGTGCTCGTCCTCCAGGCGACGGTCTGGGCCGTGTTCGGTGTCGCGATCGCCGTTGCCCCGGCGTCCCTCCTCGACGCGGCCTTCGGCCTCGCGGCCCGATCCGACGACACGTTCGTGCGGGTGTCCGGGATCCTCGCGTTCAGCCTCGCGCTGCTCATGGTGCTGGTCGCCCGGCGCCTGGACGACCTGTGGTGGTGGTCGTGGGCGTTCGTGATCGCCGCGGGCGGTTCGGCGCTCGTCTCGGGCGCGCACGCCCTCCTGGGAGTCCCCGCCGGGTCGCCGGTCGCCGGCTGGTGGGCCTTCGCGGCCGTCAGCGCCGCGTTCGCGATCGGATTGATCGCGGGACTGGCTCGGGCCGGGGTCGACCGGCCGGTGACCTAGGCCGTCGTCAGGATCTCGCGGACGACCCCGCCGCGGCCAGCGCATCGCCGTTGCCGGCGAACCCGCCGGTGACGTCCGCCGAGGCCTCCACGAAGGCGTTCGCCGTCAGATCCCCGAGCGATCGATGCCAGATGTGGTCCGGGTTGCGCTCGACGGTCTGCACGATCCGTCGCATCTCGGTCAGGACCGGCGGCTCCGCCTCGTCGTACACGTCGCCCTGCAGCAGCTTGAGCACGTCGAGCCGGTACCGCGGGTCGCGCACGAAGGCCGTGAACAGGAGGTTCAGCCGGTAGTAGACCGTGATGAAGTTGTACCAGTTGCGGGTGCCGCGCCGGATCGTCGACTCGTACGTCTGGAAGGCGGCTCGTGAGAGGTCCCCGGACTCGAACGCCCCCACGACGTCGCGGCTGGCGAACCGCGAGCAGTTCAGGGCGATGCTCACGCCAGTCGAGAAGATCGGGTCGACGAACCGCGCCGCGTCGCCGATCAGCACGAGCCGATCGCCGGCAATCTGCTTCATCGCGTAGCTGTAGTCGCCCTCGTCCTTCAACGGACGCACCTGCTCCGACGCCCGCAACGCCTCGGCGAGCTCCGGCCGGCTCCCCACGCAGTCCCAGAAGAAGCGCTCGCGACTCTCCTTGCTCCCGGCGAAGAATCGCTTCTGCGTGACGACGCCGATGCTCGTGATCGTGTCGGTGATCGGGATCTGCCAGATCCAGGTGTTCGTGATCGGGAGGAAGTGGATGTAGATGTAGTCGCGCAGCGTGTCGTTGGCGGCGACGGTGAGGCGATCGTAGCCGTCGAACCACGTGTGGATGGCGTACTGATCGAACACGGGATCCTTGATCCGCCACTTCATCTGGTTCCCGATGAGGGTTCGCCGACCGCTCGCGTCGACGAGCACGCGAACCGTCGTCTCGATGTCCCGAGGTCCGAGCCCGAGCTTGACGCTCACGCGATCGGGATCGGAGAAGTCGGCGCCCTTGACGGCCACGCCCTCGTAGACGTCGGCGCCGAGACCGTGGGCATGCTGCAGGAGGAGGTTGTCGAACAGGCCGCGATCGACGTGGTACGTGTAGATCTGGTCGACGCCCTCCTGGTCCCGCTCCTTGAAATCGATGTCGGCGACCGAGTCCGCCGACAGGCCGTCCCAGTCGGTCTCGTACAGACGGGACGCGGACGGAGCCGTCCACACGGCGCCGTACTTGTGCGGGAAGCCGTTCGCCTCCATCACGGGGATGAAGTCGAGGTCCTTGAACACGCGGGTGGAGGAGGGGACGAAGGACTCGCCGACGTGCGGACGGGGGAACAGCTCGGACTCGAAGACGACGCAGTCGATGCCGGCCTTGGACAGGTAGGCGGCCATGCTCGAGCCGGCCGGACCTCCGCCGATGATCCCCACGTCGAAATCGGTCTTCGCGCCCACGCCCCGGGTCCTCGCTCGAGCCTTCGGCCACAGAATGAGCGCCGAGACAGGCGTGCGGATGCTCCATCCAGCGTAGGTCCTCTCCCCTGGACCGCTGAGCCCAGACCGGCTCGAAGGCGCTGCGCGGGAGAGCGGACGAGGGTCCGGGCGGTCAGGCCGGGGCGCGGAACCAGTCGACCGTGCGGCCGAGCCCGTCCTCGATCCCGACGCGCGGGCGGTAGCCGATGAGGTCACCGGCTCGCGTGACGTCGGCCTCCGTCTTGCGAACGTCACCGGCCCGGGTCTCGGTGTGCACGGGCTCGGGACGCGTGTCGGTGAGGCGGGCGACGATGTCGAGCACCTCGTTGATCGAGGTCGGCGTCGCGCCGCCGCCGATGTTGAACACCTCGCCCCGGGCGGGCTCCGGTGCCCGAGCCGCCAGCAGGTTCGCCTCGACGACGTCGTCGATGAACGTGAAGTCCCTGGACTGCTCCCCGTCCCCGTGGATCTCGGGCTGCGTGCCGTTCAGACAGGCGATCGCGAACAGGGGGATGACGGCCGCGTACGCGTTCGCCGGGTCCTGTCCCGGCCCGTACACGTTGAAGTACCGCAGGGCGACCGTCGGCACGCCGAACGAGAGCCACCACGCCCGGCAGTACCCCTCGCCCGCGAGCTTGCTCGCCGCGTACGGGGACCGCGGAAGCGGTCGCATCGACTCCCGAAGCGGGAACTCGTCGCGATCGCCGTAGACCGACGACGAGGAGGCGAAGACGACCGTCGCGGGGCGTTCCCGGGCGGCGAGCAGCACGTTGAGCGTCCCGCGAACGTTGACGTCGGTGGTCTTGCCCGGCTCGACGATCGAGCGCGGGACCGATCGCATCGCCCCCTGATGGAACACGGCGTCGCATCCGGCCGCCGAGGAGCGGACGAGCTCCTCGTCACGGAGATCGCCCTCGACGAAGCGAACCTCCGGCACGGACGCGAGGTTCTCGAGCTTGCCGTCGGACAGGTCGTCGAGCCCCACGACCTCGTGGCCGTCCGCGACCAGGCGGCGGCACAGATGTGAGCCGATGAAGCCGGCTGCCCCCGTGACGAGCGCGCGCATACGTCAGAGCGTATCGGACGCTCGGTCGGCGTCCTGTAGACCGGCGGTCCGCTCAGGCGTACGGGCGGAACACGGGCTGGACCGAGCGCCCTCGAAGGTGTCCCGTCACCCCGTCCTCCAGCGCCCGTCGATACACGCACAGGGCCTCCCCGACGATGCCGACGATCCGGTCGATGTCCTCGTCCGACAGGGCCGTGCTGACCACGAACGACGGGGCGAGCAGGCCCCGCTCGATCGTCTCCTGGAGGAACAGCGTGCGGAAGGGCTGGGAGCGCTCGCCCTGCGCATCGAGGGTCGCGTACGTGAGGTTGCACGCGCGTCCGTGCAGCTGGAAGTGGTCGCCGAGACCTTGGCCCTCGACCTCGCGCCGCACGCCCTCGGCGAGCCGCTCCCCGCGCTCGTGGAGCCGACCGACGACATCCTCGTCCCGGTAGACGCGCATGACCTCGAGGGCGGCGGCCAGGGCATGGGTCTCGGCCCCGTGGGTCGTCGACAGGAGGAACACCCGCTCGTGGTCGTGGCGCAGCCCCCCGCGCTCCATGAGATCCCGGCGGCCCACGAGGGCGGCGACGGCGAACCCGTTGCCCATGGCCTTGCCGAACGTGGACAGATCCGGCCGCACGCCGTACAGATGCTGGGCTCCACGCGCGTCGAATCGGAAGCCCGTGATCATCTCGTCGAACACGAGCAGGACGCCGTGCTCGTCGCAGAGGGCTCGCAGTCCCTCGAGATAGCCGGGACCTGGCTCCACGGCGGTCGCCGGCTCCAGCACGAGGCACGCGACGGCCCCGGCGTGCGTCTCGAGCAGCGTCCGCGCCGCCTCGAGGTCGTTGTACGGGAACCCGACGGTGCAGTCTCGGATCGCCGCCGGGACCCCGGCGGGCATCGCGGTGTGGCCGATGAACCAGTCGTCCACGGAGAAGAACGGCTGGTCCTGGCAGATCGCGACGAGATCGCGGCCCGTGACCGCGCGCGCGAGGCGGACCGCGGCCGTCGTGACGTCGGAACCGTTCTTGGCGAACTTCACCATCTCGGCCGACGGGATGAGGTCCACGAGCCGTTCGGCGGCCTCGATCTCGATCGCCGACGGCCGCACGAAGTTCGTTCCCATCTCCATGGCCGCCGTCGCCGCGGCGAGCACGCCGGCGTGGGCATGGCCGAGCGTCACCGATCGCAGGCCCGACCCCAGCTCGATGTACTCGTTGCCGTCCACGTCCCAGACGTGGCTGCCGGCTCCGCGCTCCAGGACGGGGGCGAGTCCCTCCGGGTACTGGTCGTCACCCTTCGCGTACGTGTGCGCGCCGCCGGGGATGAGATCGTGGGCCCGTCCGAGCAACTCGGCCGAACGCGACCGGCTCGCCGATCGAGCTTCGGTCGCCTCATCCATCGTCGTCACCCCGCTCGGACGAGACGGCCAGCAGACCGGCCTCTGCCAGGGTGGTCGCCGCGGTCTGGATCGCATCGAACGGGAGGGCGGCCCGGTCGGCGATGTCGAGGAGGCTCCGCCCGCCGTTCGACTGGTTGAGCACCCACAGCATGGCGAGCACGCCCTCCTCGGCCTGCCTGCCGCCCGTCGAGGGATACAGGCCCCTGGATCCGAGCTGCGGCTCCCCCTTCGGGTGCCGGTTCACGTACGCGGCGTCCTCGTCGAGGATCCGCACGATGTCGAGCGCCGCCGCGAGCGAGCCTGCCAGCGACTCGGGCCGGACGAGCTCGAGATCGTCGGCCGAGGTGTGGTACTCGGGAAACTCGCCGTGGGGGGTGCGCGACAGGCATCCGACCGGCAGGTCGAATCCGGGCGAGTTGAACTGCCGCTCGTCGTACCCGAAGGGCGTGAAGGCTCGAACGGATCCGCCGCGCCGGCGCATGACGTGCGCGGCCGCTCGATCGACGAGCGCGTCACCCCGCTGGCTCGACTTGTACGTGAGCGGCCCGCCGTCGCCGACGCAGGCGACGACGAGTCCCGCCACGATCCTGGGGACGACGGCCTCGTTCCGGGACAGCCACGTGATCGACCCGATCGTCCCGGGGATGAGCAGGAACCGGTAGGAGCGGCGCGGTCGCGTCGTCGCGAGGATCTCGGCGAGGAACGCCACGAGCGCCACGCCGGACAGGTTGTCGTTCGCCATCGACGGATGGCACGCGTGAGCGGTGACGAGGACCTCGTCCTGCGTCTCGCCCGGAACGACGAGCTCGCCGTAGGTGAGCGAGCCGTCCTCGAGGGTGCTGTCCACCACGACGTCGTACTCGGGATCGGACAGGCCGGCACGCTGCCGCTCGCTCAGGCAGAATCCCCAGTCGGGGCGGTAGTACGAGGTCCGGTACGGGATCCACTCCGGATGCTCCGGCAGCCAGTGGAGATGCTCGTCGAGCTCCGAACGCGTCACCCGGCGCCGGGTGGGGACGCTGTAGCTCATCACGTGCAGGTTGGAGGCGCGGACGTCGATGACCCTGTTCCCCGCGAGGTCCGCGACGTACGCATCGCGGAGGTTCCATTCCGGCGGCACGGTCCAATCGAACGCCCGCGTCCCGCTCGGCACCTCGTGGACCTCAAGCGGGACGCGCTTGTCGAGGATCGCGAGCGTCTGCCGGAACCCGTCGCCGGTGATGCTCCGGCAGATGGGGAACAGATCGGCCACGAGCGCGTGCATGTCGTCGCCCAGGGACTCGACGTCGAGCTCGGCGATCGCCTCGCGCAGGCTCACGACGGAGCCTCGACCCGGACCATCGGCCACGAGCGGTCCCGCTCGTTGATCACCGAGGGCGCGAGCGGCCACCGGATCCCGAACGCCGGGTCGTCCCAGCGCACCCCACGCCCGGCATCGGGGACATGGGGCTCCGACATCTGATACAGGACCTCGCTGCCGTCCTCGAGCGTGAGGAAGCCGTGGGCGCAGCCCTTCGGGATGTACAGGGCGAGGCGGTTCTGCGCGGTCAGCTCGACGCCGAACCATCCGAGGAACGTCGCGGACCCCGGCCGGAGATCGACGGCGACGTCGAAGATCGCGCCCGCGGTGCACCGGACGAGCTTCTCCTCCTCGTGGGGCGCTTCCTGGTGATGCAGTCCCCGAAGCGTGCCCGCCGAACGATTCCACGACGTGCTGCATTGGACGAGACGCGGGGACAGCCCTCGCTGCGCGAACTCCTCGCCGTCCCAGGTCCGGGCGAACGAGCCCCGCTCGTCCTCGTGCACGTCGGGACGGACAACGAAGGTCCCGTCGAGCGGCGTCGGCTCGAACCTCACGGCAGGATCAGCTTTCGGGCGTGGAAGGCCTCGGCGAACCCCGAGGGGGCGTGGCACTCCACGCCTCGGAGCCGGAGCGTGGCCCAGAACGTGTCCGCCGTGAACCAGTCGCGCTCGCGCTGGGACCCGAACTCGCGCAGGATCGTCGAGACCTTGCGCTCGCACACGTCCTCGGCCAGGGGCACGAACAGGTTGGGCTGGCCGAGATCGCCGTCCCACTTCGGGATCTCGTACTCGAGGATGAGCTGGTGCCGAAACGTGTTCCACGTCAGCTCGGAGACGAGGCGATGGTCCTGGTGGAGGTCCTCCCGCCGGTGCGTGAAGACCAGGTCCGGGGAGATCGAGGCCCCGAGCTCGTCGAAGGACCGCTTCAGCGCGCCGCCGTCGTAGGGGAAGTACCGCTCCTCGTGGCCCTGCACCGAGACCTCCGCCGACGCCGCTCCGGTCAGGAAGACGTTCGCGCTCTTCAGCGCCTCGTCCCGGCGAGCCCCCGGAGCGCTGAGGACGACCCAGTGCACCGACACGTCCGGGTGCTCCTCGAGGAGCCGCACCAGCGTCCCGCCGCACCCGATCTCGATGTCGTCGGCGTGAGCTCCGAGGCACAGCACGGTCGAGCCGGACCGCAACCACGCGCGATCGCCCAGACCCAGCGTCATGGCGTTCGAGGGGGCGCCGGATCGCCGCCCGCGTCGGGAGTCACCACATGATCCACGGGGCCTTGCCCGCGCTCCACAGGTCCTCGAGCCGTTCCCGATCCTTGAACGTGTCCATCGCCGTCCAGAAGCCCGTGTACTTGTAGGCGAGGAGCTGTCGCTCGCCGATGAGCCGTTCGAACGGCTCCAGCACGAGGTCCTCGCCTTCCCGGATGTAGTCGAAGATCTCCTGCTTGAACAGGAAGAACCCGGCGTTGATCCACACGTCCGACTCGGCCACCGGCTCGACGTTCGTCACGATGCCGCCATCCTGGTCCTTGACGACGTGGAAGGTCTGCGTCGGGCGCACGCACAGGAAGCTCGCGATCCGGTCCTGGCTCCGAACGCTCTCGACGTACGTCGGCAGATCCAGGTCCGTCAGCCCATCGCTGTAGTTGGCGAGGAACACCTCCTCGCCCTCGAGGTGGGGGCGGACGCGACGCAGCCGCTCTCCGATCCCCGACGTCACGCCGGTGTCCACGAAGGTGATGCGCCAGTCCTCGATGTCGCTCGTCAGCAGCTCGACCCCGCCGCCTCCGTCCAGGACGAAGTCGTTCGAGAGCGCCTCGTCGTAGTGGAGGAAGTAGTCCTTGATGGCGTCGGCGCGGTATCCGAGGCACAGGATGAAGTCCTTATGGCCGAAGTGGGCGTAGTACTTCATCACGTGCCACAGGATCGGCCGGTACCCGATCCGGACGAGCGGCTTCGGAGCGTTCTCGGCGAAGTCCCGGATGCGCGTCCCGAGGCCACCGCAGAACAGCACGACCTTCATGGAAGCACCTCCAGCGCGGGGATCGGGACGACGAACCGCCCTCCCCAGTCCCGGATGGCCTCCATCTGGCTGACGATCTCGTCCTTCAGGTTCCACGGAAGGATGAGGACGTAGTCCGGACGCGTCTGGAAGATCCGATCCGGCGGATGGATCGGGATGTGGGTCCCGGGGGTGAAGCGGCCGTGCTTGTGTTCGTTGCGATCGACGGTGTACTCGAGGAGGTCGGATCGGATCCCGCACGTGTTCAGCAGCGTGTTGCCCTTGCCCGGCGCCCCGTAGCCGACGACGCGCTTCCCCTGCTCCTTCGCGTCGATGAGGAATCGCAGGAGCGCCCGCTTCGCCGACTCGACGTGACCGGCGAAGGCCGCGTAGTACGCCGTCGACCGCATCCCCACCTCGACCTCGTGGGCTGCCAGTCGGCGGCACCGCTCGGTCTCGGTCGGCGCCCGTTCGCCGGCGTGTCGCCCGAAGATCCTGAGCGACCCGCCGTGCGTCGGCAGCTCCTCGACGTCGACGATGTCGAGCCCGTGGGCGCCGAAGATCTCGCGAACGGTCGTGAACGAGAAGTAGGAGAAGTGCTCGTGGTAGATCGTGTCGAACTGGTTCTCGGCGACCAGCCGCTCCAGGTGAGGGAACTCGAACGTCAGCATCCCGCCCGGACGCAGCAGCGTCTTCACGCCCGCGACGAACCCGTTGAGGTCCGGGACCTGAGCCAGCACGTTGTTCCCGACGATGAGATCCGCGGAGATCCCCTCCGCGCGCAGGTCCCGGGCCGTGTCGGCGCCGAAGAAGACCGAGCGCGTCGGGATCCCCCGCTCGTTCGCGACCGCCGCGATGTTGCGCGCGGGTTCGATGCCGAGCACCGGCACGCCGAGTGCACGGACGTACTGCAGCAGGTAGCCGTCGTTGCTCCCCAGCTCGACGACGAGGCTCTCCCGTCCCAAGCCCAGGCGATCGACGATCATGGTCGCGTAGGCCTCCGCGTGCCTGAGCCATGACTCCGAGTACGACGAGAAGTACCGGTAGTCCTGGGCGAAGATCCCGTCCGGGTCGACGAACTCCTCGAGCTGAACGAGGAAGCACCGCTCGCACACGAACACGCGGAGCGGATAGAACGCCTCCATCCGACTGAGCTCCTCGGGCAGGAGGAAGGTCTCGCACAGCGGCGACATCCCCAGGTCGACGAACGTCACGCGCAGCGGCTGACCGCAGAACCGGCACCGAGGTCCGTGACCCGGCACCTGGCTCGGCGCTCCTTCGCGGTCCGCGGTGAGCCTGGCGCGACTCATGGCATCGCCCGCGCCTGAGCGCGCGCGCGGTCCCACCGAAGCGCGCCGTCGAGCCGCCCCGCCGCCTTGAGCTCCTGGATGCGCCGGATCCGCGTGTACCGCGGCCCCGTGACGTCGTTCATCGACAGCCCCTCCCGGGCATAGGCCGACACCAGCTCCTCGACTCCCGCCTCGACCGCCCACGTCATCCGCAGATCCGGGAGCGCGCGCGACAGCTTCGAGAAGTCCACTCGGTACGTCCTCGGGTCGGGACCGCCCCCGGGCGCGTACACGACCCGGCTCCCGGGCTGCGCGCGAGCCACGATGTCGGCGAGCTCGCTGACCTGATGGTTCTCCTCGCTGCGGCCCACGTTGAACGCCTCGTCGTGCACGGCTGCCCGGGGAGCCTCCACCACGGCCAGGAACGCCCGGCACACGTCCTCGATGTGGACGAGCGGCCTCCAGGGCGTCCCGTCGCTCATGACGAGGACCTCGCCGGTCGTGAAGGCGAACCCGGCGAGGTTGTTCACGACGAGGTCGAGCCGGAGCCGAGGGGACACGCCGTAGACCGTGGCGTTGCGCAGGAAGACGGGGCTGAAGTGATCGTCGGCGAGCGCGGAGACGTCGCGTTCCACGAGCACCTTCGACTCCCCGTACGGAGTGATCGGCCGCATCGGCGCGTCCTCGTCGACGAGCACACCCGGATCCGCGGTCCCGTACAGGCTGCACGAGGACGAGAAGACGAACCGCCCCACGCCCGCCCGCTTCGCGAGCCGCGCCAGCCGGACCGACGCTCGGTGGTTCACGTCGTAGGTCGTCTCGGGATCGAGATCGGCCAGTGGATCGTTCGAGATCGCCGCGAGGTGCACCACCGCGTCGAACCCCTCCAGATGCCGCGGCTCGACGTCGCGGAGATCGAGCGAGAGCGACTCGACGGCCGCGGGCTCGGCTCCGAACGTGCATCCGCGGTACCAGCCGGCATCCAGTCCGACGACCTCGTGTCCGGCACGGGCGAACACGTCCGTCAGGACGACGCCGATGTATCCCTCATGTCCGGTGACGAGAACCCTCAACGTGGATGCTCCTGGGGCGGGCGACCTACGCCGAACCACGGCGAGCACGAAGCGTCCGTCAGGCAACCCCGCGCCGGAAGGGTCGACCTGCGTAGTTCGGCTACGACGAACGGACGAAACCACGCAGGAGTCGCCCCATCAGGCGGACGCGATGGGTCGGCTCACCCGGACCGGGAGGCGCTCGAGGCGCGGCTAGTGCATGTGGCCGTGTCCGCCCGCCGCGGCGGCCGGCTCGTCCTCCTCGGGCTTCTCGACCACGGCGCTCTCGGCGGTCAGCACGATCGCCGCGATCGAGGCCGCGTTCTGAAGCGCCGAACGGGTCACCTTCGCGGGATCGAGGATCCCGGCCTTGAACATGTCGACCCACTCGCCCGTCGCGGCGTTGTACCCGCGAGCGTCACCCTCGGCACGGATCCGCTCGACGATGACGGCACCCTCGTCTCCCGCGTTGTCGGCGATGAGGCGAGCCGGCTCGGACAGGGAGGCGCCGACGATCTTCGCTCCCGTCGCCTCGTCATCGGTCAGGTCGACGTTCGCGACGGCGGACTCGGCGCGGATGAGGGTCACCCCACCACCGGGCACGATGCCCTCCTCGATCGCGGCGCGCGTCGCCGAGAGCGCGTCCTCGATCCGGTGCTTCTTCTCCTTGAGCTCCACCTCGGTCGCGGCGCCGACCTTCACCACGGCGACGCCGCCGGCGAGCTTGGCGAGTCGCTCCTGGAGCTTCTCCCGATCCCAGTCCGAGTCGGTCTTGTCGATCTCGGCCTTGATCTGGTTGATGCGGCCCTTCACCTCGTCGGCGGCGCCGCCACCCTCGACGATCGTGGTCGTGTCCTTCGTCACGACCACCTTGCGGGCGCTACCGAGCAGATCCAGGCCGACGTTCTCGAGCTTCAGGCCGACCTCCTCGGAGACGACGGTCCCGCCCGACAGGACCGCGATGTCCTGCAGCATCGCCTTGCGGCGGTCGCCGAACCCGGGGGCCTTCACGGCGACCGCGGTGAACGTCCCGCGGATCTTGTTCACCACGAGGGTCGCCAGGGCCTCGCCCTCGACGTCCTCGGCGATCACGAGGAGCGGCCGGCCCGCCTGGAGCACCTTCTCGAGCAGCGGGAGCAGCTCCTGGACGCTGCTGATCTTCTTGTTCACCAGGGCGATCGACGGCTCGTCGAGCACCGACTCCATGCGCTCCTGGTCGGTGACGAAGTACGGCGAGATGTACCCCTTGTCGAACTGCATCCCCTCGACGAACTCGAGCTCCATGCCGAACGTGTTCGATTCCTCGACGGTGACGACCCCGTCCTTGCCGACCTTGTCGAGGGCCTCGGCGAGCACGTCGCCGATCGCGGGGTCCGCGGCCGAGATCGAGGCGACGCTCGAGATGTCCTCGCGCGTCTCGACATCCTTCGCCTGACCCTTGATGGCCTCGACGGCGGCGGCCACGCCGGCCTCGATCCCGCGCTTGAGGCCCATCGGGTTCGCCCCGGCGGCCACGTTGCGCATGCCGTGTCGCACCATCGCGCGGGCGAGCACCGTCGCGGTCGTGGTCCCGTCCCCCGCGACGTCGTTCGTCTTCGTGGCGACCTCCTTCGCGAGCTGGGCCCCCATGTTCTCCCAGGGGTCCTCGAGCTCGACCTCCTTGGCGATCGTGACCCCGTCGTTCGTGATCGTGGGGGCGCCCCACTTCTTGTCGAGGACCACGTTGTGACCCTTGGGACCGAGCGTGAGCGCCACGGTGTCGGCGAGCTTGTTCACTCCTGCCTCGAGGGATCGCCGCGCGTCCTCGCTGAACTTCACGAGCTTGCTGGCCATTCGTGCCTCCTGTTGATCGAGCGTGTGGGAGCGCAACGGGGGCCGGGCCGCGAATCGGCCTGGCCCCCGGTTGGCGACGCTTCGGGCTACTTCTTGTCGATGATGGCCAGCACGTCGCGGGCCGACAGGACCAGGTACTCCTCGCCCTCGACCTTGACCTCGGTGCCGCCGTACTTCGAGTAGATCACCGTGTCACCGACGGAGACGTCCAGCGGAACCCGCTCCCCGTCCTCGAACCGGCCCGGGCCGACGGCCACGACGGCGCCTTCCTGCGGCTTCTCCTTCGCGGTGTCCGGGATCACGATGCCCGAGACCGTCGTCTGCTCCTCCTCACTGGGCTTGACGACGATCCGATCCTCGAGCGGCTTGAGACTGAAGCCCTTGGCCATTGTCCCTCCTTGGCGTTAGCACTCGGCTGCTGTGAGTGCTAACAGGATATCGGCGAGACTGCCAGGGGTCAAACGAGCGACGGCGAACCACCGCGGGCGGTGAGCAGGGAGTCGGCGTCGTTCAGATCCCGGCGCGGTCCAGGGCCAGCCGGGCTTCCTCGAGCCGGGCCAGAACCCCTTCGGCGGCAACGAGCTGCCAGCGCTCGCCCACATCGGGCAGCGTTCGGAGGATGACCAGCGCGAGCTCCAGCGACCCCAGCGCGTCCGCGAGCTGGCTCCGAGCGCGGGTCAGCTCGGTGGCCGCGCGCTCGCGCGTGAACGGGATGGGCCGGGTCGCTCGATCGGGCCGATCGGCCGGCCGGAGTTGCGTATCCATACAAGGGAGATGGTGGACCAGGTGTTGCCCGTCGGCCACGGCCGCTGCCCGTAGGAAAAACACGCTGGACGACGCATCTGCGCCCTGGGTGCCGCGGGTACGGTAGGTCCGTGCGGGGACACGACGATCCTCGTGGCGGAGGACGCGTGGTCGAGCACGTCGATTCGGACGAACGGGGGGTCAGCCGGCGCCAGGTGTTGCGCGGCGCGGCCGTGGCCGGAGCTGCGGCGTGGGCCGCTCCGGTTATCCAGACGATCAACCCGGCGACGGCCTACGCGGGGACTCCGCAGGAGGCCTGCTACTCCGTCAAGATCAGCACGGGCGGCGGGTGCTCGCCCGAGCAGAACCCGAACGGGTATCACTGCATCGACCCAGAGACCGGAGACGATGGTGGTTGCGGCTTCGTCGCGGCAAGCGCGCGGACGCCGAACGACGACACCGGAACGATCACGGTCACGATCGCAAGCGGGTGCACGCTGGTCGACGGGGCCTCGAAGTGCGGCAGCAGCGGCTGCACATCGCCGCAGGAGATCGGGCCGAACACCTGGCTGTTCACACCGTGTCCGTCCGGTCCCCATGGTCAGAATCAGGGCATCTCCGGCGTCGAGCTTACGATCTGTTGCAGCGGAACGGTCGGCGACGTCGAGGGCGGGACCGATGAGGAGCCCGAGTCCGACGGCGACGTCCGGGACGAGGAAGACGAGGGCGACGAGAGCGGTCAGACGCACGACGGGAGCGACCCGGAGGACGAGGGCGACGACGGCCCGGCCGACGACGTCGACGGCGACCGCACCGACGCCGTCTTCTAGATCGCCCCTTCACGCGCGGACCGCGGTCGTCTCCGGCGCCCCGCCTCGACCACCGAGCTGACCGCGTCGACCGCGTCGTCCAGGTCTCCCACGCACAGGCGATAACAGGAAGCCTGCAGCACCACACGTCCGAGCAGATCGATCCCCGCCCCACCGAACCGGTCCAGATGGAACGCGTTGCGAGCCAGGACCATGACGGCCTCGGCGCGGCTCATTGGCTCGAGCACCGTGACCGCACCCGCCTCGTATCGGGGGGCGATGACGAACCGGACGGGGCTGGGCCTCCCGATGGCGCGGGGCCTCAGATCCGAGGGTCGCACGTGGAACTGCCGGCCCGTCCGCCACTTCGGCTGCGCGCCGGGGCCGAAGACCGCCTCGACGGATGCCCGGTCCAGCCCGAGCGACCTCGGGAACGGATGCAGGAGCCCGTCCACCGGGTCCACCAGCGCCGCCTCGTCCGTGAGGTAGGAGAAGCTCGCCCGGGTCAGCGCGGCGACGAGCGTGCTCTTGCCGGCGTCGGGAGGGCCGGGCAACAGGACACCCGCGCCTCCTCGGGCGGCGGCCGCCGCGTGGACGGCGAAGAAGCCGTGATCGGACGCGATCGCCCGGTTGCTGATGTGCCACGTCGCGAACTCGAGCACGGGATCCTGTGTCGTCCCGCGCCGCATGCATTCACCGTCGAGGTAGACGACCCACGGCTTGGCCTCGGACGGCTCCCGGGCGAAGTCGTACCGAGCCGCGTCGGACGCCACCTCGTCCTCGAACGGCGCGAGCATCCGGTGAAGGAACGCTCCCGGGCCGCGCGGTGACGCGATCCGAAACTCGTAGGCGAGGACACGGTAGGAGCGGTCGGTTGGCATGAGTGGATGGTGGTGACGGGACGAGCGAGCCGCCTCGAGCGGGCGCGGTCTGCCCGATCGGATCAGTCGTCGGGTGAGGCGGTGACCGCGCCGACACGGCCCAACTGCTCGCCGATCGTGCGGATGGCCTCGCCGACCTGCGCCACCTGGTCCTCGGTCATGTCGGTCCACAGCGGGATCGACAGGGACTCGGCCGCGGCGGCGTCGGTCACCGGCAGGTCGACGCCCGCGGCCACCGCTCGATAGGAGCGCATCCGGTGCACCGGCGGCGCGTAGTACCTCCGGGTCTCGATGCCCTCGGCCTCCAGCGCCTCGGCCAGGCCGTCGGCCGTCAACCCGAACGCGCGGTCGTCGACCAGGATCGACAGATCCTTGTACGTGGACCGGTCGTCATCGCGGACGAGCGGGAACTCGACGCCGGGGACGGTCGCCAGCACCTCGCGGTACCGGGCCGCGAGCTCGTTGCGGCGGGCGATCCGCTCTTCGAGGTCGTCGAAGGATGCCAGCGCCACCGCGGCGTGAAGCTCGGACATCCTGCCATTCAGGCCGACGAACCGGCAGTCGTAGTCACCCGGGTTCCCGTAGTTCCGGCCGATCCGGCAGCGCTCCGCCAGGAGATCGTCGTTCGTCGCGATGATGCCGCCCTCGCCCGCGATCAGCGTCTTCGTCGGCGTGAGGCTGAAGACCTCCGCCGCCCCTGATCCGCCGACCATCGTCCCCGCGCGCTTGGCCCCGAAGCCGTGCGCCGCGTCGAAGAACAGCGAGATGCCGTTGCGCCTGGCGACACCCGCCAGACCCTCGACATCACACGGCGCCCCGAAGATGTGCGTCGCGAGGATCGCGGACGTGCGAACGCCGATCGCGCGTTCGGCGGACAGCGGGGACAGCGTGAGCGTCTCCGGATCGACGTCCGCGAACACCGGACGCAGCCCGCTCCACGCGACGGCGTGCGCGGTCGCGGCGAACGTGAACGACGGCACGATCACGTCGCCCGACACCTCCGCGGCGCGAAGGACGAGCATCAGCCCCGTCGTGCACGAGGCGACGGCGATGCAGTGACGCACCCCGAGATAGTCGGCGGCCCGGGCTTCCAGGCGCTCCACGGTGGGCCCGTTCGTCAGCACCTCGCTCGAGACGATGCGCTCGAGCTCGCGAGCGAGCCGGCCGGGATCGGCGATCCGCGGGCGTGCCAGCGGCAGGCCGTCGGGGAACATCGGAGCCCCCCCGAGGGCCGCCGGACGTCGGTCCCGAGCCTCTTCAACCCGCATGGATGGACACCTCTTCGGTTGATCGTTCGAGCCGCATGAACGGGCACTCCTTTCCTTCGAAGGTACGAGTCACCACACTCGCGACCAAGGCTTGGCCGGCGTACGTCCGCTACTGCGAACGCCGTACCGGCTTCGATGTCGTCGTCCAGAGCACGCGGACGCCGACGGCGCTCGCGATCGCGATCGCGAGCGTGATCGCGACGCCCCCGAGGAGCGGGATCTCGGCAACGAGCAGACCGAGGGCGGACACACAGATCCCGACCCCCACGATGACGCCGGTGGAACGCTCGCGTCCGCCCAGGCGGATCGCGAGGAGGTCGTACAGGTGCGAGCGATCGCCGGACGTCATGGCCGATCGGGTGACGAGCCGGCGCACGATCGTGCTCACGAGCTCGACGACGAACGGCGTCATGCACACGAGCACACCAAGCAGCGCCTCCCACGACGTCGCGGCGGAGGAGGCGAGGACGACGAGCAGACCGGCCACCGCGTACGCGCCGCCGTCGCCGAGGAACACGCTCGCCGGAGGTCGGTTCCACACGAGGAACGCCAGCAGGGAGGCGACGAGTGCGGGCCCCAGGTCGCCGACGGACCCCTGCGAGGCGAGAATCGCCGTGACGCCGAGCGCCGACGCCGTCGCGAGGCCGCCGGCCAGGCCGTCCTGCCCGTCCACGAAGTTCACGGCGTTCGCCAGCGCGAGCACGGCCAGCGCGAGGACGACCGGTCCGGCGTCTCCCAGCGGCGACAGCGTCAGTCCGGCGAGGGCGAGGGCGACGCCGGCCGCCACCTCGCCCAGCAACCGGACGACCGCGGGAAGCGACACGAGGTCGTCGACCACTCCCAGGACGAGCAGGACGACGATCCCGGCCGTCCACGACTCGACCTCGCCCCGCCCGATCGCCTGCGCGATCAGGGTCGCGAACACGATCGCGATCCCACCGGTGAGCGGCCGCGGCTCGGCGTGGATCTTGAGAGCGCTCCCCGAGGGGTGATCGACCAGCCCCGCCGCCCGCCCGACGCGGGCCAGCAGGGGGGTCAGCGCGAGTCCGATTCCGAGGGCGATGAGGAATGGCATCGGTAGACGTAAAGGACGCTCGGCACGCCGTCGTGGATCGTGATCTCCCCGCGGGGCTCCCACCCCACGCGCAGCATCATCTTGTTCATGGGGACGTTCGTCGCCTGGACGTAGCCCTTCACCTCGGCCACCCCGAGGTCCTCGAGCGACTCGAGCGTCGTCTTCGTGAGGATGGGCCCGAGACCCTTGCCCTGCTGCCGGACCCCCAGGAACGCGTGCTCGGCCTGCGGCAGATCCCGGGTCGCCTCCGGGTATCGGAAGATCTCGACGGCCCGGCGCACCACACCCGGCCGCAGGAGGGCGGGCGCCACCGACATCCCGGCGCGAACGCCGTACCGCCGGACGAACCTGCGTCGAAACCCCGACATGGAGACGACCCCGGCCGTGTACCCGACGATCTCGCCTTCCCGGATCGCCACGTGCACCGGCGCCGCCGGGTCCTCGATCAGGGCGAGGAAGAGCAGGCGCATGAACGTGGGGCCGAGGCTCGGCAGGAACGCCTTGGGATTCATCACCGAACGATGCATCGACGCGATGACCGGCGCGTCGGCCCGGGTCGCCTCGCGGATCGCCACCTCGCGAAGCCCGGGCTGATCGACCTGCCTCGGCGCGACGGCCGGCCGCGGCAGCAGGTCCCGATACGTCTCGACGACCCGTCGCGCCACGGCTCGCTCGTCGAACCGGTCGAGCGCCCGGTCTCGGGCCGCCGCTCCGAGGCTCGCGCGGAGCGCGTCGTCCTCCAGGAGCCGCTCGATCGCCCGCGTGAGGGCGACCGCATCCCGGGGCGGAACGAGCAGCGCCTCGCGCTCGTCCCGCGCCACCTCGCGACACCCTCGGATGTCCGAGAGCACCATCGCCTTGCCCATCGCTGCCGCTTCGATCGGCGAACGAGGCAGGCCCTCTCTCCAGGAGGGCAACACGAAGACGTCCATGAGGCCGAGCATCTCGGGGATGTCCCAGCGCCAGCCGGCGAACACGACGTCCTCGCCCGACGCGGCACGATCGTGCTCCGAGATGGCGTCGTCCTTGTGCCGGTCGGTCGGACCGACCACGAGGAACGAGACGTCCCGCCGCCGTGCTCGGATGGCGCGCGCGGCCTCGAAGAACTCGACGAAGCCCTTCTCGCGCACCATCCGACCGATCATCCCGACGACGAGGCCGCCCTCGGGCAGTCCGAGCTCGGCCCGGAGCGCCGCGAGCCGACCGGGATCGAGGCTGGCCGGGTCGAACCTCGACAGATCCGTCCCGCTCCCGAGAAGGCGCGCCCGGGGCGGAGCCACGAGCCGAAGCCGGCGCGCCCACGCGAGATCCTCGGCGCTCTGGAACAGCTCGGCGTCGCTGAACCTGGCGGCGAGCCACTCCGCCGACATCACCGGGAGCCGCCGCCGCGGGGGATCCTCCGGGGCGGCCCAGTAGCCGTGCACGGTGTTCACGACGATCGGCACGCCCGCCAGGCGAGCGGCCACCCTGCCGAGGATCCCGGGCTTCGGGTTGTGCGTGTGAACGACGTCGAACCGATTGCGTCGGAAGATCCGCACCAGCTCGACGAACGCGCGCGCGTCGGCCGCCGGGTCCCACGCGCGGGTGGCGTTCCGCCACGCGACATGCTCGAACCCCTCCGCCCGCAGACGCGGCACCTGGGACCCGGGGGCGCTGATCGTCGTGACCTCGAACCCCTCGTCGCGCAGACCCCGCAGCTGGCCGAGCAGCAACATCCACAGCGTCGCGTCCACGGTGGTGACGTGGGCCACACGCACCGGCGCCCGGGCGGGATCGCGCCCCGCGGGTCCCGCCGGGGAGCTCGGCCGGGTCACGACGGCGCCCATGGACCCTTGCGCAGCAGGCGATAGGCATAGCCCTCGGCATCGAGCTGACCCCGGGCCTTGGCTCGGATGAACACGTCGCTGTCGCTGCGGAACACCGGCGTTCGTCCGAGCCGATGGGCGTCGAGACGATCGCGCCGGTTCGTGCGCCACGAGTCGAGCGCCGCGGAGCGGAACGTCCGCCTGGCCACCGCGTCCGAGGCCGCCGAGGCCCGTCCCCAGGGGTAGGCGAAGTGCGTGCACGAACGCCCCAGGCGATCCTCGATGAGCTCCTTCGAGCGCCGCATCTGCTCCTCCGCCTCGGCATCGCCGGCCTTCGACAGGTCGACGTGATCGTGCGTGTGCGATGCCACCGTGACGAGCCCCGTCGACGTGGCCTCCTCCAGCATCGTCCAGGAGAGCGCACCGTCCGGCCCGATGCCGGTCCTGGGGTCGCCGACGTCGACGAATCCCGTCGCCAGGTACAGCAGCGCGGGCATGCCCCGCTCGACGAGGGCAGGGAGGACGACGTCGTGGAAGTCGCGGAACCCGTCGTCGAACGTGAGCACCACGCCGCCCTCCGAACCCGACAGCGCGTCGTCGAGGGATCGCACCCGGCCGCCCGACGACACGGCGTCGAGCTGGTCGGCGAACCGCGCCGGCGGCACGTCGATCTCTCTCGGACTGTCGGCGACGCGGTGGTAGCACAGGATCACCACGTCGCCGGCCTGCCTGCGCGAGGCGGCGCCGAGCGGCAGGGCCACCATCTTCACGCCCACCCGCACGAGGGTCTCGGCAGATGGCACGGTCTACTCCTCCACCCGAGGTCGTGCGAGCGCCGGGGCCGAGCGATCGGCCGCCATCCACCGCGCGATCTCGTCCACGACGAGATCCTGAGCCGCAATCGAGAGGAACCCGTGGATCTTGCCCGGTACGACGGTCACCTCGACGCCGGGATGATCCCCGCCGAGGACGTCCGCGAGCGGTCCGGCGGCCGCCTCCAGATACTCCTCGTACGACGTGTCGTCCTTCCCGAAGATGAACAGGACGCGACCGCCCCGGTCCAGGAGACGCCGAAGCGGTGTGGCGAACAGCGGAGACACGACTTCCGTGTTCCGCTCCCCCTCCCCGGCCTCCCGACCGGTCATCCGGTTCCATGCGGCGAACGTCCCGAGCTTGGCCCGGACGTATTTCGCGTATGACCGGCGGGAGCGGGCCGTGAACAGCCCACGGATCCTCCGAGGCTGCACCGACTCGCGGACGTAGCGTCCCATGGACCAGTTCGCGGCGGCACGAGCGCTCTTGCGCTCGCCCATCTCGTAGTCGTGCAGCGAGGTGGCGATGAGGATCACCGCGTGCACGTCGTCCTCGAGCGGCGCGGCGGACAGGGCGCTTCGCCCGCCGAAGCACGAGCCCGCGAGGACGATCCGTTCCGCGCCGAGCTGCCGGAGCGTCTGCGCGGCGGCCTGGACATCGGCCGAATAGGGCCGATCGAGGGCGAGCTTCTCGCTTGGGCCGGTGCTGTCGCCCGCCCCGTGGAAATCGGGCCGGAAGGCGGCCACACCGAGCGCCGCGAGCTCGCGGCACACGCGGACCGAGACGCGGTTCCGGTTCACCGAGAACGGCGTCCCACCGCCCGGAAGGATGACGAGGCCGGTTCGCGCCTGGCCATCCGCCGGTACCGTCACGATCCCGAACAGGGTCTCGCCGGCCGATTCGAAGAACACCGGCATCTCGAGGTAGCCCCGTGCGATCATCGAGACGATCCTCCCGGAGGGAGCGCCCGCCGGCCGATCCAATCGGTGCTGACCGTGACGAGCTCCTGCGTCACCGGTCTCGAGCCCTCGTCGTACAGCGTCTCGTCCACGAGCCACCAGGCCTCTTCTCCGCGAACGACCGCCGTGTCGACCCGCAGCCCAGCGGTCTGCCAGTGTTCGACCTGTTGGACGATCTCCCGTCGAAGCGTCCCGGTCGTGCCCAGCTGCACGACGAGCAGATCCCGCGGATCCGTCCCGAGCTCATCGCCCAGCGTTCGCCCCGCCGATGTGCGGTACAGCTCGACCTCGATCCGATGCGCGACGACGTCGACGGACTCGCCGGCGAGGAGACGCCGCTCCAGATCCGCGCTCGTCTCGATGTCGATCGCCCCGGCACGCTTCTCCTTCACCAGCTTGTTCCGGAACGCATCCTTGAAGAATCGGGACGCATCGAGCAACGGCTCCCACAGGACGACGGCGACGGCGGCGCCACTTCGGGCGGCCGTCGAGGCCGCGACGATCGAGCCCCAGCGCGCGCCGACGATGACGAGCGGAACCTCACCCGCCTCTCGCAGGAGGTGCTCCACGCACGACAGGGAGTCCTCGACCATTGAGTCGAAGGTGAGGTGCTCGCCGTCTCCATCGCTGTTGCCCGTGCACCGGTAGTGGAACCGCTCGACGGCGATGCCGTCTCGAGCGAGCCGCCGCGCGAAGAGCACCTCGCGCCGATAGTTCCGAGCGAACTCACCGTGGATCGGCGAGCAGATCACGACCGCGGCCCTCGGCTGCGCCGTCGGCACGTGCTGGAGCGTGAGCACGCGTGCCCCCGGAGGCCCCAGGTACTCCGCTCGTTCGACGAGCCCGTCGGGGAAGGTGGCCGTCGCGACGGGTCGCGTCGCCGGATCGATGGAGATCGCCAAGGTCCCCTCCCTCCCGAACATCGTCGAGCGGCGTTCGCCGGATGACACGGAGATCGTGGTTCCGTGGACCGGAGTCCGCGAGGCGGCGGCGCGCCCCGGCTAGGACGCGACGTCCGTCGGCGTCCCCGGCACGAACCCTGCCCGCCGGCCCCGCGCCCACTCGGTGATCACGCCGAGCGACGCGTCCTGCGATGCCAGGGTCGTGAACCCGTGGATCCGCCCCGGCAGCGTCACGATCCGAACCTTGGAGCCCCCCCGCGCCAGGATCTCGCCCAGCTCGTGCCGGCGAGCCTCCTCGAACTCCCGGTGATAGTCCTCGTCATCACCGAAGACGAAGGTCACGGGGACGCCTCGCTCGATCAGCCGCTCGAGCCCGCGACGGAATCGAGGACTGATGTGCTCGGCGTGGGGCTCGGACGAAGGCGCGCGCCCGGCCAGACGCGACAACCGCGTCCAGATGACGCGCAGCTTGGCCCGCGCGTGGTTCCAGAGCACCCACCGGCCGCGGCGGCTGAGCAGCGCCCGCCACGTCCGGGGCCTGAGGGCTGCCCTCGCGTAGTGGCCGAGGTGGTGGCGCTGCGCGGTCGTGACGCTCTTGCGCTCCCCCATCGCGTAGTCGCCCAGCGGGACGGAGAACAGCAGGACCTCCTCCACGTCGTCCAGATGGGCGGCCGCAGACAGCGCCGTGCGCGACCCGAAACACGAGCCCACGAGCACGAATCGCGTGAGCCCCTCCTCCTTCAGCCGCGAGATGGCCGCGCGGACGTCCCCCCAGAACGGGTGCCCCGTGTGGAATCCCCCGACGGAGCCGGTGCTCTCGCCGGTCCCGTGGTAATCCATCCGGAACGCCGCGACGCCGAGGCCGGCCAGGTCGCGACAGATCCGGACCGTCAGCCGGTTGCGGTTGGTCGTGAGCGGCACGCCGCCGCCCGGAAGCACGATCACGGCCGTGTCCACGTGCTCGTCGAGTGACCGCGTGAGGATGCCGAACACCGCCTCACCGTCCACGTCGAAGTACATCGGCCGCTCCACGTAGTCGGGTCGCGGGTCCGCGCTCATGCCTCGACCTGCCGTCCCACGCTGGTGGCCAGCCACGCGGACGTGAGCTCGATGAGTCGCTTGGTCATCGGCTGGTCACCCATGTCGTTCAGACGCTCGTCGATCACCCACCACGTCTCGTCTCCCTTGACCGTCTCCACATCGACCCGGAACCCGGCCTCGCTCCAGCGGTCGATCTGCGACGAGAGCGCCTGCCCGACGACACCCGTCCCACCGAGCTGGAGGACGAAGATCGCGCGAGGCGTCGACCCGAGCTCGCCCTCGAGCGTGCGGCCCTCGGACGAGTGGAACAGCTCGGGCTCGATCGTGTGCCCCATCGCCTCGACGGGGTCCCCGGCCCGGACCCGTTCGATCAGCTGAGCGCCGGTGAGCGGCTCCTCCACCCCCCGCTTGCGGTCGTAGACGAGGCGGGCGCGGAACGCATCCTTGAAGAACCGGGCGGTGTCGAGCTCGGGCTCCCAGAGCACGAGGCCCGCATCGGACGACGCGGCGGCCGACGCGGCGACCAGGGATCCCCATCGGGTGCCGAGGAGGAACAGCGGCAGCCCGGGGGCCAGCCCCCGCAGGTGCTCGGTCGCCGCGACCGCATCCTCTCGCATCGAGTCGAAGGTGAGGTTCGCGGAGTCGCCGTCGCTGTTGCCGGTGAACCGGTAGTGGAACCGCTCGACCACGAAGCCCATCTCGGCCAGACGGCGAGCGAGCAGCACCTCGCGTCGGTAATTCTGCGTGAACTCGCTGGCCAGCGCGGGGCAGACGAGCAGGCCGCCGACCGGCTCGGTGGCGGGCGTGTACTGCACCGAGAACACCCGTTCGCGGCCGGCTCCGCGGAACTCCACCCGTTCGGCGGTCCCGGTCGCCTCGTCGACGCGTGTGGCGACGGCCGCCTGTTGCTGTTCGCCGATCGTCATCTGTCTCCTCTGGTCGATGTGAGCGGATCGTCGGTCACGCAGATCAGCCCTCGGCCGCCCGATCCGGGAGATCGAGCGCGGGGACCGCCTCGGGTTCGCCGATCGGTTCGGTCGAGCCATCCGTGCGAGTTCGGGCCGCCCACCCGCGGATCTCCTCCAGCGCGACGTCCTGCGCATGAACCGTGGTGAACCCGTGGATCTTCCCCGGGAGCACGCGGACGGAGACCGTCGATCCTCCCAGGATCTCCCCGAGTCGTCCGTCGGCGGCCCTCGTGAACTCCCCGTAGAACCCGTCTTCCCCCCCGTAGACGAACAGGACCGGCGCGCCGCGGTCGGCGAGCGTCCTCATCGCCCGCTCGAATCCCGGGCTCGCATCCATCTCCGCCTCCGACCCGGTCGCGTCCGCCTGCCGGCCGGGAAGCTTCCGACGCATCTCCTTCATCTTCGCGCGCGCGTAGATCCCGTAGCTTCGGCGCTTGCGGCTGCTGAACACGCCCGCGATCGTCCGTGGGCGGAGCGCTTCGATCGCGTAGCGGCCAAGCGACCACTTCTTCGCGCGGTTGACTCCCCCGCGCTCGCCGAGGACGTAGTCCAGCGTCGACGGCGCGATCATGATGACCTCCGACACCTCCGGCAACGCCGCCGCCGTCTCCAGGGCGTTGCGAGCCCCGTAGCACGACCCGGCGAGCGCCACGCGTTCCACGCCGATCGACCGCAGGTAGGCGACGCCGGCCGCGACGTCCTCGACGACCGGCTGGTCCAGGCGGATCTGATCGAGGACCCCGGTGCTGTCGCCCGTGCCGTGGTAGTCCAGCCGCATCGCCGCGTAGCCCTCGCGAGCCAGCGCGCGGCAGATCCTCACCGACAGACGGTTGCGGTTCGTCGTGAGCGGTGTCGCGCCGCCGGGAAGCACGATCAACCCGGCCGTCGCCCGTCCTCGCGCCGGGACGGTGACGATCGCGAACAGCGAGTCCTCCCCCGACTCGAGGAAGACGGGTGCCTCCCGATACGTCACGGCCGCCCCGGTCACGACGCGACCTCGCCCGCGTGGGCCGACAGCCACGTCGCGCTCAGCGCGACGAGCGCTCGCGTGAGCGGATGGGTCCCCTCGTCGCTCCAACGTTCCTGGATGAGCCACCAGTTCTCCTCGCCACGCACGATCTCCACGTCGACCTCGATCCCCGCCGCCTGCCACCGCTCGACCTGGCGGGCGAACGGCTTTCGCAGCGCCGAGGGACCGATCTGCGTGAGCAGGACGTTCCGGTGCGAGTCTCCCATCTCCGTGTCCAGCGACCGGTCGATGCAGGACCGGTACAGCTCCACCTCGATGCGATGGGCCACGACGTCCACGGGTTCGCCGCCCCGCAGTCGCTCCTCGAGCTCGTCGCTCGTGGCCGGCTGCTCGATCCCGTCGCGAAGATCGCGAAAGGCCTTGTTCCGGAAGGCGTCCTTGAAGAACTGCGATCCCGTGAGCACCGGCTCCCACAGCACCACCCCGGCGTCGGGATGGTTGCGTGCGGCGGCGGCGGCGATCATCGCGCCCCATCGGGTGCCGGCCAGGAACACGGGAACGCCCGGGGC
Source organism: Actinomycetota bacterium (assembly GCA_036555645.1). Classification (GTDB taxonomy): domain Bacteria; phylum Actinomycetota; class UBA4738; order UBA4738; family HRBIN12; genus DASSJM01. Next base: position 61,263 of record DATBLA010000185.1, on the reverse strand, counting down.
CAGCTCCCGCACGCGCTCCACGGAGAACAGCGCATCCTCGCGCATCGAGTCGAAGGACAGGTCCGAGTCCTCACCGTCGCTGTTGCCCGAGAAGCGGTACTGGACGCGATCCACCGCGAAGCCGATGTGGGCCAGCTTGCGGGCGAGCAGGACCTCGCGACGGTAGTTGCGCATGAACTCGCCGTGCAGCGCGGGACAGATCACGACGGCGCCGCGCGGGCTCGAGGCCGGCAGGTGCAGATACGACAGGAGACGTTCTCCCTCGGCGCCGAGGAACTCGACGCGCTCCGGCGAGCCGTCGGCCATCACTCGGGTCGCGGCGGGAGATGCCGAGACGTCGGTCTGGATCATCGCGTGGTCCTCCTCGGTGGTGATCGGTGTTCAGGCCGGCGCCGTCGAGGCTCCGGCCTTTCGTTCGTGACGGGCATCCGACCCGGGCTCGACACGCCGGCCCATCCGCCCCATCCAGCCGTCACGGCACGCGCGCACGTTCGAGGCGAGGTGCCTGCTCGCCAGACCCGGTTCGAACGGGAGGTTGGCGATCGGCTTGCCCAGGTTGATCATCGTCAGCCGCAGGGCGGTTCCCTGGTGTCCGAACCGTCGCAGCATGTAGATCGAGTTGCGGAGCACGTAGTAGCGCCGCCAGTTCATCGGCGCCAGCCGGCGGCTCGGACGCGCGTCGAGCCCCATGCGCCCGGCCTCACGTCTGCGTCGCCGCCACAGGTCGCCATGACCGTAGAAGGCGTGGCCCGCGCGCGAGAGTCGGAGTCCGAACTCGATCTCCGATAGCCCGAAGAACAGCGGCGCATGGAACGTTCCGTTCCGCCGCACGGCCGACACGAGATAGAACGGCACCGAGTTGCCGGCGACGTGGTCGACGGCCACCGGCCCGTGCAGCTCCTCGTCGGCCACCCGGCGAATCCGCCCGCGCCGCCAATCGAATCGCCCTCCGCTCATGCCGATCCCCGCCGTCGTGGGATCCTCGTCGAGCATGCGGTTCGCGAATCGCTCGAGCTCGGAGAGCACCTCCGGGTAGGGCACCGGGTCGTCGTCGTCCAGCACCACGATCCAGTCCCGATCGTCGGCCGTCGCGATCACGTGGCGCATCCCCGCGGCCACGCCACCGGTGAACCCCAGGTTCTCGGCCATCTCGAGGTGCTCGACGCGCTCGGCCACGTCGGGGTTGCCGGCGACGGCCCGCCTCGACGCATCGGTCGGCGCGTTGTCGACGACCACGAGGAGATCGAGGCGGCGATCCTGTTCGGCCAGCCGCCCCAGGGTGATCGCCAGGGCCGCCGGTCGGTCGTAGGTCACCAGCACACCGAGGAGCTGGCTCGGTCCTCTCGATCCGGCCGCGCTCATGCGAGCCCTCCCGTCGGCACGGGATCGGCGCGAGGCGCAACGAGGTCCGCGGACAGCCGCGAGGCACCCACGCTCGCACCGAGCAACGCGGCCCCGGCGACCGCCACGGCGGGGAAATGCAGCACGTAGTCCACCGACGCGTGGATGCCGAGCAGCGCCAACGCCGCCGCGCCGAGGGCGCCGATCCGTCCCGGCGACCCCATCCACAGCGCCGCGAACCCCCACAGGAAGATGCCGGTGGCCAGGAGATAGCCGAGGACCCCCGACTCGGCACCGGCCTGCAGGTACTCGTTGTGCGCCCATCGCAGGTCCAGATCCGACGCGGCGGTCGGACTCGTCACGGCGAACGCGCCCGGACCCACGCCCACGAGCGGCCGAGCCGCCGTGATCGACAGGGCCTCGTGCCACAGCTGCGGGCGCCCCTCCGAGATCGTGCCCTGCACCAACCGGTCGAGGGGACCGGTCCCGGTTCCCAATCTGATGGCACCGAGCGCGACCGTGACGGCGAGGGCGGCCACGAACAGGCCCGCGGCGACCATCACCGCGGCGCGCCCGCCGCGCTCGCGTTCGACGATCAGGGCGAGGAGCAGGACCACCGGCAGGGACAGGATCGCCGTCCACGACCGCGTCACGACGAGGACGCCTGCGAACCCGATCGTGGCCGTCGCGGCGAGGATCCGCACGGCCCCGGGACGGGCGCTCACGATCAGCATGACCGCGGCGATGATCGCCTGGACGAGGAACGCCGCCGTCGCGTTCGCGTAGCCGAACGGGCCCTGGAGCGGGTGCGACCGGAGCGTGGTCTCCACGTTCATCGCCACGAGCAGGACCGCCGCGGCGACGAGCCCCGCGGGAACGAGCAGGGGCCAGCGACTGCCCGCCAGCCAACACAGGCCCACGGTGACGCCGCATCCGAGGATCATCCCGGCCGCCGGCGCGGGAGCGGTCCCGGCGATCAGCGCGGTCACCGCGGACCATGCGGCCGCACCTGCGAAGAGCGCCGCGCCGACGAGCGCGAGCGACCGACCCGAGGACTCGTGGAGGCTCGACGCGTTCACCGCCGGGCTCCGACGAGCGCCCTGGTGCCGGCGGCGGGCACCTCGGCGCGATGGTCCGCCTCCGACCGCGCGCGACGAGCGGGCGCCACGCACAGGAGCACGAGGAACATCGGGAAGATGAGCGTTCGCTGCCGAGCGATGATCCCGAAGTTCGCCACGGCGGAGAGCGCGACGATCGCCGCTCCGACGTACGTGATGGCCACGGCCGCGTACGGGATGCGACGCACGCCTCTGATGGCCGCCCAGATCGATCGCCATCGGACGAGCGTGAACACCATGAGCACCGACGCCTCGAGCGCGGTGACGACGGCCTCCGCGTTGTTCGCCTCGAACAGGAAGGGGCGGAACAGCACCGTCACGGCCGCGATCATGAGGCCGATGGGCGAGGTGATCGACGTCGGCGTGAACTCGGAGCCCCCGGTGGCCGTCAGACGCTGGGACTCCGCAAGCAGGCTGTCGATGTCCTGTCCTCCGAGTCCTTCGCGGGCGAGGTATTCCTGGAGCACGAGGAACATCACCAGGGCGAGACCGACGAACAATCCGGTCGTGGCGAGCTTGGCGATCGGCCCGAGATGGCGAAGCTCGCGTTTGGGCCGTCGCAGGAAGCCCCCGACGACGAGCCCGATCCCCATCGCGACCGCCGACGGGGTCCGGACGAGCGCCGTCAGGCCGATGCCGAGCGCGGCCACGAGCAGCCCGGGCATGACCCGCTCGGACAGCACCTTCGCCGCCCCGAACGCCGCGATCCCCAGCCCGAAGATGAGCCAGGACTCCTTGCCGATGCTCGAGGGCCAGAACAGGATCGACGGCAGGAAGAACAGCCAGCGCCCGTAGCTCCGCCGGTTCCCGTCGGGCACCGCGAGCACGAACGCCCGGTAGAAGAAGTACGTCCCCCAGAACGCCAGCCACGCGTAGATGAGGAACGCCCCGGCCGCCGTCGGACGGATCACGGTGTAGATCAGACCGGTGAACAGCCGGATGAAATTGGAGTCCAGCCACCCCTCGAGGCCCGTCGAGTAGTCCCCGGACAGGAACCGGAGCGCGATCTCGGTTCCGGTGGCGTCGTAGGCCTGGGCGTCGGCCTTGTTCACGAGGTTGAACGCCTGGTGATACCGGAGCAGCGAGAAGACGAACTTCACCGTGAGCGCGGTGACCAGCAGCCACACGACGCGCCGGTCGTTCTCTCGTTTCGCCTGCCGGACGAAGGCGGGGATGCTGATCAGATACAGGACGGGACCGATGACCATCGCGCCCCACGTGTCCCACGTGCTCCGCTCCATGAGGTACAGCAGGATGGCGATGTACATCGCCACGACGACGAGCCCCACGCCGAGGAGCGCCCACCTCGACCGGTTGCGAACGGCGACATCGAGCATGCTCACTCAGAACACCTCGACGTCCCCGGTGGACAGCGCCCAGGACGACAGCACACGCGGGTCCGGCCGCAGATCGGGGCGGACGGGGTTCACGACGAAGGTCATCCCCCGGGGCGCGCGCATCGTGGTCGGTCCCCGATGAGCCGCGGCCGCCGACGAGCCAGGGGGAAACGCTGCCGCCACGTACGCGACGTTGGCGGATCGCCGCGCGGCGGCGAGCAGCGAGCGCGCGACGCTCACGTCGCCGTCGCGGACGAGCACGTCCGCGACGGACAGCCCCCACAGCGACCCCTCCGCGCGAAGCCGGAAGAACGCGAGGCCGCGCAGCCCGTCTCCGTCCCGCTCGACGACCGCGTGATACCCCAGGAGCGGGGCGTCGCCGAAGCGCCACCGGAGGAACGGCACGGTCCGAGGGGTCGCGTACGCGCCGGGAACGCGCTCGACGCGTTCGAGGAGACCGGCGACCTCGGTGTCCCCCTCGAGCACCTCCGACGCCCTCGGGGCGGAGATCGCCGGGCGCTCCGGCGGGCTCGCCGACCCGGACCTACGGAGCTTGCCCAGGACGAACGACGCCGGCCGGCACACGCGGACGCTGACCGGGACCTGCCCGACCACCTCCCAGCCCAGCTTCAGATACCCGGGGAGGCTGTTCTGGTTCGGCGTGTTGAACACGAGGTCGATCTCACCCTGCAGCGATTCGAGGGCGGCCCGCGTGAGGCGGGAGAAGACCCCCCGACCCCGGTGATCGGGGTGCGTCACGGTGTCGACGGGACGGACGGCCTCCACGGTGCGATCGCCGATGCCGAACTGCCACCGCATGAGCGCCCGAAAGCCGATGATCCTGCCCGCGAACTCGGCCACGATCATGTACGAGCGCCCGAAGGGGTTGTCGAGGTGCTTCCACTGGAAGTACTCGGGCGGCCGCTCCCCCGCGGGACCACCGCCCAGCGATCCGACGAGCAGGTCGAGCACCTCGGATGCGTCGTCGTCCCGGTAGGGCCGGATCACCACCTCGGTCTCGACCGATGCCTCGCCGCTCACGCGATCAGCTCCCCGTAGACCTGCTCGATGCGTCCCACCGCCCGCCGGACGTCGAACCTCGACGCACGCTCGGCCGCTGCCGCGCCCACTCGCTCGCGGAGCGCCGGCGAGTCCATGAGCTCGACGATCCGATCCGCCTCGGTGTTCGGGTCGCGAGGATCCACGAGGAACCCGCTCACGCCGTCCTCGATGACCTGCGTCACGCCGCCGACGCGCGTCGCGACGGGTGGGCGGCCGAGGGCCATCGCCTCGAGGAGCGCGAGCGGCAATCCCTCGTGGACGGAGGCCATCGCATAGGCGTCGCTCGCCCGCACGACGCGCAGCGCATCGTCACGGAACCCGGCGAACACGACCGCGCCGGCCAGACCGAGACGTCCCGCCTGAGCCCGCATCCGATCCTGCAACGGGCCGTGCCCGACGAACACGAACCTCGCCGATGGACGCCGGGCCACGACGTGCCCAACGACCTCGAGGAGGTACTCGTACCCCTTGTGCGGCTTGAAGTTCGCCACCGTGCTCACCAGGAACGCGTCGCCGTCCACGCTCAGGCCCTCACGGATACCGTCCGGAGCCGGTGTCGCCCTCACCCGGTCGAGATCGATCCCGTGGTGAAGCGTCTCGACGGGCGGGGTCGGCAGGAAGCCGAGCGCGGTCGGATACCGGATCGACCGATGCACTTCGTCGGACACGGCGAACACGTGATCGTTGCGGGGGAACGTCAGGGCGTTGGCCCAGTACGTCGAACGGTGGTATCGCTCCCAGACGTTGTGCTCGGTCGTGACGAGCGTGCGGCCGTCTCCCAGCAGGCCCGCCCTCGCGAACGCGGCCACGAGCGGCGAGTGCACGTGCACGAGATCGATCCGGCGATCGCGGACGAGGCGGCGAAGGCGCACCACCCACGTCGCGCCTCGGGACCCGTCCAGACAGACGACGGGAATCCCGAGCGCCTGGAGATCGGGGACCAGCGCGTCCTTGTGCGGCAGGAGGTAGGCGACGTGGTAGTCGAACCTCGACGCGTCGCCGTGCTCGACCGCGTTGACGACCAGCTGCTCCGCCCCCCCGCGCCCGAGGCCCTTGATCAGCAGGAGGACCCTCGTCCGTCGCGGCGCTACCGCGGGGGGGACGACCGGCTCGAGCGTTGAGCGCTCGCTCACGCCGGCCTCCTCACGAGGCGACCTCCGCGTAGACGTCGACGTAGTGCCGCGCCACCGTGCCGATGTCGAACGCCGGACGACAGCGCTCGGCCGCCGCCCGACCCATCGCGGAGCGCCGATCGACGTCGACGAGCAGCTCGAGCGTTCGGCGCGTGAGCTCCGCGTGGTCGCCGGGGTCGACGATGGATCCCGTCACCCCGTCGACGATCACCTCCGGGACGCCGGCCATCCCGAACGCCACGACGGGCACGCCGGCCATCCCGGCCTCGATCACGCACCCCGGCATCCCCTCGGTCAGGCTCGCCAGCACGAGCACGTCGCTCGCGCCGAGGAGGTCGCCGATGTCGGTTCGGGTTCCCAGCAATCGAACTCGCTCCTCCAGCCCCCGCGTCGACACGGCGGCCCGAAGCTCCTCGCGCATCGGCCCGTCCCCCGCGAACAGGTAGACCACGTCGGGAACGGATCGGGCCAGGGACTCGCACACGTCGAGATGCGCCAGCGGGTCCTTCTCCGGACTCAGCGCTCCGACCGCGATCACGACCGGGGCGTCGTCGCCGATCCCGAGCTCCCGACGCACCGCCGCCCGATCGCGCTCGGCCCGGACGCGTTGCGGATCGACGCCCCTGGGGATCGTGACGACGCGTTCTCCGGGCACCCGGAACGTGTCGAGCGTCTCCCGCCGGACCGACTCCGCCACGGCCACGATCCGATCCGAGCGCCGGAGCAGTGCCGCGTGGACCCGGCGACGCAGCCCGCGGGTCACGGTCTCCGGCGCCGTGCCGATGCGCCGGTAGACGATCGAGGTCTCCCGGCCCGCGGTCGCGATCGCCGAGTACTTGAAGGCCTCCCCGCCGTGCGCGTGCACGATCTGCGGCTGGAAGCGACCGAGCGCCGCGCGGAGATCCGACAGGGTGCCGACGTCGAGCCGGAGCCCGGGCAGCTGGCGACCCTTCGCGCGCAGGGGCCGCACGGGCGCCTCGTAGCGCACCGCCGTCGGCCACGGACCGTGGAGGACGACGACCTCCTGGTCGAACTCGCCGAGCCCGTCGAGGGCTCGCACGAGATCGGAGGCGAACATCTCGGCGCCCCTGCGCTGGCCGGTCGCGACGACGTGCAGGAGTCGCATCTCAGGCCACCTCGAGGCCGTCGCCGTCGGCTCGCGCCATCCCGGGGCGCGCGCCCGCGACTCGACGGAACATCTCGATCATGCGCTTCGTGCTGTGCTCCAAGGTGAACCGCTCCAGGAAGATCTGCCTGCCGGTGGTTCCGAGCGTTCGTGCCCGATCGGGGTCGTCCAGGACGCTCGCGAGCGCCGAGGCCAGGGCGCGCGGGTCCCGCGACGGGACCAGGACCGCGCACCGACCGTCGTCGACGACCTCGCGAACGGGCTCGAGATCGCTCGCCACGATCGGCACCGCGAGCGCCATCGCCTCCAGGACCGAGCCGCCCAGGCCCTCCCACAGCGAGGGGAACACGAAGATGTCCGCGCACGCGAGCACGTCGGGGAGATCGTCGCGGTGCCCGAGGAACCGAACGGCGCCGTCGAGGCCTCGATCGCGCACGAGCGCTCGAAGGTGAGAGGACTCCGCACCGTCGCGACCTGCCAGGAGGAGGATCGCGCCCGGGTGTGCCGATCGCACCGCCCCCATGGCCTCCACGAGGTACCGATGGCCCTTCTGGAACTCCTGTCGGCCGACCGCGACGAGGACCTCGGCGTCCTCGGGCAGCCCGAGCAGCCGGCGCGTCCTGAGGCGACGGTCGGCGCCCGGCTCGCCGAGTCGCGCCGGGTCTCGGCCACGCTCGACCACCGTGATCCGCTCGGGCGGCACCCCGAGCGTCTCGCTCGCCGAGCGCTTCACGGCGTGGGTGATCGCGTGGAAGTGGGTCGTGAGGTGCCGGGCGGTCCAGCCGTCCACGAGCCGGATGCCGCGGACGGCGACCGTCTTCACGTGCGGGTCGGCCATCCGCTCGCGCGAATACGACTGGTTCACCAGGCTCGTGAGGACGGGCACGCCGGTGCCGGCCGCCGCCAACCGCCCGACGAGCGACGCGCCGACGAGCGACGTGTAGACGAGGGACGCCGACGTGTCGCGGATCATCCCGCGCACGGCCCGGATCTTCGCCAGGCGTCCCGACGGCAGGAAGCGCACGTCGTGGCCCTGTTCGAGGACCTGGGGCTCGACGCCGCCGTCGCGATGGCGCAGGCACGCGATCGTCGGCTCGATCCCGTTGGGCTCGAGGTCGGGCAGGAGCTCGGCCAGCGATCGCTCGGCCCCACCGAAGCCCAGGCCGTCGATCACGCAGAGCATGCGCACGTCAGACCCCTCCGCGCACGCGATGCAGCGACGGGTGGAGCCCGCTCGCGATCGTGTCGAACCGATCGAGCGTGGTCGTGGAGTTCACGCGGAGACGCGAGACCGCCATCGTGTCGGCCGGGCGCCGCGGACTCAGCCGATGGTCGAACAGGAAGGCCGCCTCGTAGCCGAGCTCGCGCAGCACGACGGCCGCCCGATCGTCGCGATCGCCGTCGGGATAGGCGAAGCTGCGGGGCTCGTGCCCCAGGACGTTCGAGAGCATTCGGTGCGCCTCCTCGATCTCGGCCCGGCACGTGCCCGCGTCGCATCGCGACAGGCACGGGTGCCCCCACGTGTGGTTCCCGATCGCGATCCCCGCCGACTCCAGCGTCCGAAGGTCGGCGGACGTGAGCTGCGGCAGGGGGGCGGCCGGCGCCGAGGCGGTTCGTCCCAGCTCGGCGATCGCGGCTCGTCGCCGATCGTCCGGGACCCGCTTCAGCGCCCTGACGAGATCGGCGGGATCGAGCCCGGCCATCTCGTCGACGACCCCACCGTTCCCGGCGAGATCGATGACCTCGGTCCACCAGAACGGCCGATCGGAATCGACGACCCCGGCAACCACGAAGGCCACCGCCGGCATGCCGCGCTCCATGAGCAGCGGCATCGCGAGCTCCAGGACGCTGCGATGCCCGTCGTCGAAGGTGATGAGCACGGCCCGGTCCGGGAGCGACCGGCCTCCCGAGAAGGCAGCGAGCACGTCGTCCAGGGAGACGGCCGCCGCGCCCTGCCGAACCCGGTCCAGGTGCTGCTCGAACCGGCCCGGGTCGTCCACGCCGTGATACGCCAGCACCGCGAGCCGGTCGGACGCGCGTCGGTGATAGATCGACTGTGCCGGGCTCCATCGGAGCACGGCGTCCAGCCAGGCTCGTCCCCGGTCCTTCACCCAGCCGGACCCCGTGAGAGCGACTGATCGTCCCGCTCCCAGAGCTCCGTGCCCATCCACTCCTCGAGGCGGGCCACGTCGGCCCACATGCCGTCCAGGACCTCGGGGTCGAGCGGAGCGCGTGAGCCGTCGAGCTTGGCGCGGTAGTCGCGTCCCTCACGGGCGAAGACGAACCGGCCCGCCCGGCGAACCGACTTCGGCATGCGCGAGACCTGGCGAAGGCTGATGAGCCGGTGCCGCTTCGCCCAGGCCATCGTTCGTGTCCACTGCGCCTTCTCGCTGCCGACGTTGTGGGCCGACTCGGGCGCCTCCCGTTCGTCCAGCGACAGGAACCCGAGCACCGTCGTCCATGCCGGCGACGGCGGCCGAACGAGGTCCTCGAACCGGATGACGAGGATCTGCTCCCGCGAGAACCGTTCGATGTACGGCTGCAGGCACGTGAAGTACATGCTGTGGCCGATGTACGGGTTCCCGGGCTCGCGAACGGCCTCGACGAACGTTCGTTCCTCTCGTCGGCGCTGGACCTCGTGCCGGTAGTGGGAACGGATGCGCTCGACCGGATGGCGAAGGATGTAGATCACGCGGACCTGGGGGATCGTCTGGGCCATCCGATCGGCGGCGACCGGCGCCAGCCGGGGATTCGTGTAGTTGACCGAGGATTCGCCGAGCAGCTGTCCGGCCTGCGCCTGCGCGAACAGCCCGGCGTACCAGTCGGGGCCGCGAGACCAATGGTCGGTGAAGAAGCGCGTCTCCTTCGACCGCGCGACGAACACCTCCGGCTGTTCGTCCAGCCAGCGATACAGCGTCGTGGTGGCGGACTTCATCGCGCCGATGATCACGACATCGGGCATGCGGGCATCGACCATCAGGCGCCGACCTCGGCGCCCCCCTCGGTGATCCACGCGGCGGGCAGGTCGATCGGCCCGAACCCGTCCGGCAGCACACCGTCGCCGTTGCGGTCGACCACGAGCGCGCGATCAAGCTGCCAGCGATCGCGCACCATGCCGTCGTCCGACAGGATCGCCACGACCGGGAAGTAGATCCCGGACCGCAATGGGAGGGGACGGATGCGGCACGTGACCTCTCCGGTGGTGTTGCGGACGTCCACCTCCGGCGACGCGGCCGCGCCGATCTCGGTCCCGCTCTCGTCGATGAACCCCACGCAGAACACGGCTCGATCGACCTCGCTGGCCTCGAACGCGATCCGGACGTCGAGCGCGAGCCCGTCGAGGATCTCGCCGACGTGGACCTCCTCGACGCGCGCGCCGCCCATCCCCCAGCGGTTCATCCCGCGGGCGCGCATGAGCTTGCGAACCTGACCCTTCGCGTGAACCTCCTCGGGCGCCTGTCGGCGCTCCATCGCACGGCCGTACTCCATCAGCACGGAGTTCGTGTCACCGTCCGAGACCACCTTGCCGTGGTCGAGCCAGATCGCGCGGTTCGTCATGCTCCGGACCAACCCGAGGTTGTGCGACACGAACAGCAGCGTCCCGCCACCGTCCCGATAGTCCTCGAGCCACGTCGCGCACTTGCGCTGGAAGGCGGCGTCCCCGACCGACAGCACCTCGTCCACGAGCAGCACGTCGGCGTCCAGCGCCGTGATGGCGCCGAAGCCGATCCGGGTGATCATCCCCGCCGAGCACCGCTTGAGCGGGGTGTCGATGAGGTCGTCGATCTCCGCGAACTCGACCACACGGTCGATGCGCTCGCGCATCGACTTGCGTCCGAGGCCGTGCATCGCCCCCAGGAGGTAGATGTTCTCGCGGCCCGTCAGATCGGGGTGCAGGCCCACGACGACGTCGATGAGGGCGGCGACCCGGCCGTGCACCTTCACGTGGCCCGAGGTGGACGAGGTCACACCGGCGATCACCTTCAGCATCGTGGTCTTGCCCGCGCCGTTGTGGCCGACGATCCCGATCGAGGAACCGTCCGGGATCGACAGCGACACGGCGTCCAGCGCGTTGAACGTGTCGCGCGCCCACCACCCGGGGGCGGCCCAACGGACGACGCGATCAAATGGCGGCGGCAGCATCTCGCGCACGCGCGCCCGTCCGACGCCCACCCGGTAGGTCTTCGTCACCGACTCGAGCGTGATCGCGTCCACGTCAGATCACATCCGCGAACCGCGACTCGGTGACGCCGAAGTACCACGTGCCCAGGGCGAAGGCCAGCACGGCGCCGATGATGGCGGGCATCAGGACCGTGATGTCCGGCGCGTTCCCGGCGATGATCACCTCGCGGAACGATTCGATCAGGCCGGTCATGGGATTCGCGAGGAAGAAGGGCAGGAGATTGTCGGGAACGGAGCTGAGCGGGTACATCACGGGGGTCAGGAACAGCCACAACTGCATGATGAGAGGGATCGCGAGGCGAATGTCGCGCGCGAACACGTTGAGCGCGCTTCCGAACAGGACGACACCGGTCACGAAGACGATCTCGATCGCGAGCAACACCGGCGTCCACAGCACCGTGATGGGCACGCCCGTCGTGGTCACGATGAGGAAGCCGATGAACACGAGGACCGTGATGCCGAGATCGATCAGGCCGGTGCCCACGACGGACAGAGGGATGATCGCCCGGGGGAAGGCCAGTCGCGTCACCATCGTCTGCGAGGACGCCACGCTCCCGACGCCGGCCGTCACGCTGCTCGTGAAGAACGACCACGGGACCAGGCCGGCCAGCACGAACAGCGGGTAGGGCACATTGGGATCCCCCGTCTGCACGCCGATGACCTCGTGGAACACGAGCGTCGCCACGAGCAGGCTCGCGATCGGAGGAACGATCGCCCAGAAAAACCCCGCCAGCGACTGGCGATACCGGAGCTGATACTGCCGCCGGACGAACGACAGCACGAGCGGGCGACTCCGCCAGGTCTGCGCGATCACTCCGACGTCCCGTGATCGATGGAATGAGCACTCATCAGGTTCTCCGTTCCGTGATTCCTCGGCCGACGACCCACCCACCGCATCGGCACGCTCCAGCGGGCTCGGTAGGTCGGCTTCGAGCCTCGTCCCGCCCGAGCCCGGAGGAACTCGCGGCTGGGCACGAGCATCCCGAACGTGTAGGCGGCCTTTGCGCGGACACCGGGGATCGCCCGGGTGGCGGTCAGCGCCAGGCCTCCCGTTCGACGCCGTTCAGTGTAGGCGGCCAGCGCGCGCCGTTCGGCGTTCGGCGAGACGATTTCGGCCATGGCTCGTGCGGCCGCCGGGAGGCCCACCTCCAGGTGCTCGGACGCCGACCGGAACGCGAACGCCAGCGGCGCCGCGAGGTGCCAGCGCGCCGACCAGGCGGCGAGCCGTCCCCAGTCCACTCCGGGGTCGTGGGCGAGCTGGGCGACGTCCCGCAGCGGGACCAGCAGCGGCGGTGAGGATCCCAGGCTCGCGTGCAGCGCGGCGTTCAGGAGCATCCCGGTGGTGTCCAGCCGCTCGACGTTCCGCCCTGCCAGCGTGAACGTCCCGGTGTGACCGAGGAGCTCCTCCGGATCCAGCCACAGGCCGAACGCGCCCAGCACCAGCGTCCGGTGCAGATCGACCTGATACCCCTGCTCGTCGGTGTGGGTCGCCGACTTGCCGAACCGCTCGTCGAACCGCGGACGAGGCTCGGGCAGGTCGCGTTCGTACCCGCTGGTTCGAAGGACCTGGCAGGCACGACGCCACTGCGTCGCGCTCACCAGCAGATCGAGGTCGCCGAACGAGCGCAGGGACGGCTCCGGGTAGGCCGCGTGGGCCATGGCCGGGCCCTTCAGCACGACGGCTCGAACCTGCGCGGCCTGAAGCGAGATCTGCAGACGCAGGAGCCGCTGCTCGATCGCCAGCGCCAGCAGCATCGCCGAGCGGTGGTGCTCGAGCAGCTCGTCCCTCTGGAGCTCGGTCAGCTCGAGCGTCCCGTCCTTCCAGGCGCCGACGGCGAAGCCCGTGAGCCGGCAGAACCGGAGACCCGAGAGCACGGTGGGCCATCGGTCCGCCGCGATCCGGATCGACCGCGGCCCGTCCGGGAGACCGGCGGAGGCGATCCGGCGGACCTCGGGAGGGGCGACGGGCCGGTCACCCATCCGATGCCACCGGTCGGATCCATCCTTCCGCAACGAGCTCGGCGAGCATGGCCTCGACCCGGTCCGCGACGTCCCGTCCCGAATCGTCGAACCGAGACGCCACCTCCGCGGTCAGCGCCTCCGCCGAGGACGGTCGATCCAGCAGGTGCCAGACGAGCGAGGCCGGCTCGGACAGGCGTCCGACTCCGTCCCGCTCGGGGACCGCCACGAGGATCTCGTCGCCGCAGCGACGCCAGAGCACGGGACGGCGCTCGTAGGTCCGGGCAGCGCTCACAGCCGCACGACGTTCCGGCGGCGGTCCGAGCCGAACGCGTTGCGGGCATCGAAGACGAGCGCCGCATGCTCGGCGATCCATTCGAGGTCGTACGCGCGATGGGGGGTGAGCAGCGCGACGCAGTCCGCGACCGCGAGCTCCCGCTGCGTGAGCTCGGCGCTCGACAGCAGCATGCCGTTCACCTGCACCTTCTGCGCGTGTGGGTCGTTGAACGTCACGATCGCCCCGCGGCGGTGCAGCATGGTCATCACCTTCAGCGCGGGTGACTCGCGGATGTCCCCCACATCGGCCTTGTAGGCGACGCCGAGGACGAGGATCCGCGATCCCTTCACCGGCTTGCCGACGTCGTTGAGGGCGTCGCCGATGCGCGCCGCCACGTATCCCGGCATCTGGGCGTTGATGTCCTGTGCCTGCTCGAGGATGCGGAACTGATGCCCCGCGTCCCGGCGCACCTGCCAGGCGAGATACGCGGGATCCAGCGGGATGCAATGGCCGCCCACCCCCGGGCCGGGTGAGAACGACATGAACCCGAACGGCTTCGTCGCCGCTGCCTCCGCGACCTCCCAGACGTCGATGCCCATCTCGTGGCAGAGCGTGGCCATCTCGTTCACGAGCGCGATGTTCACGTGCCGGAACGTGTTCTCCAGCAGCTTGGCGAGCTCCGCCGCCCGGCAGGACGAGACGACCATGACCTTCTCGACGAGCTGCTCGTAGAACAGGGCGGCGAGACCGGTGGACTCGGGCGACAGCCCGCCAACGATCTTCGGCGTGTTCCGGAGTCCGAACTCATCGTTGCCCGGGTCGATCCGTTCGGGCGAGTACGCGAGGAGGAAGTCCCGGCCCGCCCCCAGCCCGGACGTCTCGAGGATCGGCCGGATGAGGTCCTCGGTCGTCCCCGGGTAGGTCGTGGACTCCAGGACGACGAGCTTGCCGGGCGTGAGGTTGGCCGCAACGTCGCGGGCGGCCTGCTCGACGAAGGACAGATCCGGCGCGTGGTCCCGGACGGGGGTCGGGACGCAGATGAGGACGAGATCGGCATCGCGGATGACGCCGATGTCCGTCGAGAACGTGGCGTTGCCAGCTTCGACGCCGGCCCGGAACAGCTGGGAGCTCACGCCGGGGACGGACAGGACACCTCGAGCCAGATCCGCGATCCGTCCGGCGTCGATGTCGGTCCCGACGACCGGGAACCCGGCCTCGGAGGCCGCGCATGCGAGCGACACCCCGACGTATCCCTGACCGATCACGGCGACCTTCGCTCGCCGGGACAGGATCCGGCGGCGAAGCGCGGCGGTTCCTCTCATCCCTTCGTCCTCCGAGCCGTCATGTCTGTGGGGTCTGCGACGACGACGCGATCGTTGCCGTCCCGCGGTCGCCCGCGGTTCGGCGCTGGTTGATGGATCGGATGATCCGCCGGCGTTGCCGCCGGACCCGCACGCGGATGCCGTGCCCCGCCCGGCGGATCTGCGTCTCCGCGCGATGCCGGCCCGCGGTCACGGCCACCGAGAACCCGCGCTCGCCGGAGACACGCTCGTAGCCGAGCTCGCCGAGCAGGTCGCCGGCCAGGGCCTCGAACACCGCCACCTGCCGCGGAGAGAACTCCCGGCGCCAGTCCCGCAGCCCCGGCGTCGGCGGCTTGTACAGGTTTCGATGGTGGGCGCTGTGCGAGAGGCCGCCAACGAGCTGGTCGGCCTGCTCGTGATAGCGGAGCATCCGCTCGTCGAACTCGAGGCCGATGAACGGCATGAGCTCGCCGAGGACGCGCTCGGGGTCGCGAACGAGATCCTCGTAGCGAACCTCGACGTACCGCTCGGGACCGAGCCGGGCACCGGCGGCGCGCCCGGCGCGCACGTACCGATCCCAGGTGATCGCGGCCTGCCCGAGCGTCTGGGACCCGAAATCCGCGTCGAGGTACGACCTCGCCACGTCGCGCCCGTCCCGGATCAGGTGGATGAACCTCGCTTCGGGGAAGGCCGAGGCCAGGAGGTCGATGTGGAGGATGTAGCTCGGCGTCTTGTCGCCGTACCGGGCCTTGCCCTCCGCCCTCGCGTGGGCCGCGTAGAGGCGTCGGACCACCTCGGTGACCTCGCTCGGAGGCGGATCCTGGATCTCCCGGAGGATCTCCTCGTCCGACAGGCTCCAGCGGCGGATCGTCCAACCCCACCGACCGAGCAGCTCGCGGCCGAACCGCCTCGTGTCGAACCCGTCCGGACGCTCGTAGCGCGATCGCTGGACGACGAAGTGCGGGACGAAGTGCGACTCGCCGGGGATCGACAGCTCCGGGTGGGCATCGAGCATCGCCCGGAGCAGCGTCGTCCCCGAGCGGCCGCGAGCGACGACGAACGGGAACGACGACGCTGGAGCCGAGGACGCCGCGCTCACGATGCCCCCGTCTCCTCGACCGTGCGCGCCGCCGACAACGCCGCGACCCGGCGCCGAAGCCGGACGATCACGACGAGCTCGAGCGCGACCAGGAGCAGCGCGACCATGGCGACGGCCACGACCACCGTCTCGTTCGACCCCGTCGCGGTCGCACCCGTGCCCGTCTCCTTCGAGGCCGGGTCCGTCTGCTTGCCCGGAGCGGGCGACGCCGTCGGAGCGGCCGCCGAGGAGTCCTTGCCGCCGGAACCGCTCGTGCCCTGCGTGCCCGTCACCTGGGGGGCGGGACGCCCGGCGATCCAGCTCTGGATGTAGGGCAGGGCCTGGTTCAGGACCTTGTCCCCCCCTCCGTAGCCGGCCCCGTGGCCGCCTCCGGCGACGACGTCGACCTCGGACTCGACACCGGCGGCGGCCAGCGCCCGGGCCATCGATTCCGCCTGGCCGACGGGGATGATCTCCGTCTCGCCGTTGACCAGGAACATCGGAGGATCGGATGGGTCGGCGTACGTGATCGGCGAGGCGTCGCGAGCCACCGCGGTGCAGTCCTCGGTCGCCGAGCACCCGAGGAACGTCCGGACCGGCTCGCGCAGGTCGGCGTCCGGGGTGTCGACGAGCGGCTCGAGGTCCATCGGGCCCGACCACGAGGCCACGACCCGGACCCGGGCCCCTCGATCGAGCGGACCGGAACCCATCGTGGCGGCGAGCGCCGCGAGGTGGCCGCCCGCGGACACGCCGACCGCCCCGAGCTGCGTCGGATCGACGTCGAACTCCGCCGCGTGTCCTCGCACCCAGCGGATGGCTGCGACGACGTCCTCGACCGCCGCCGGGTACGGGAACTCGGTCGCCGACCGGTACTCGATCGCGAACGCCGCGATCCCGTGATCCGCGAAGTACGTGGGCACGTCGCTGTGCTTCGTCTTGTCGATGTTCACCCACTTGCCGCCCGGAACGACGATGACACCCGGGACCGGCGCACCGGCATCCGGCAGGTAGGCGTCGAGCAGCAACGCGTCGCCGGCGTGCGTCGCGTACGTGATGTCGCTGCGGACCTCGATCGCCCCCTGGGCCGAGGCCGACACCTGAGGACCCAGCACCGCCACGGTCGCCGCGCCGAGCGCGAGCAGCGCGAGCGCGGCTCGGCGGCGAAGGCCGGAGGGGCGAGTCACCTTCAGCTCCACGACCACGCCCGGGCCGTCGCCTCGTCGGCGACCGTGCGCCGGTCGACCTTGCCCGTCGAGGTCCGAGGCAGCTCGTCCCGGATCTCCACGCGGGCCGGGACCATGTATCGCGGGAGCCGCTGGGCCGCGTGACGCTTCACGTCGATCTCCGTGGGAACCTCGTCCGCCTGCTTGGGCACGACGTAGGCGACGATCGCGGTCCCCCAGTCCTCGTGCGGCACGGCGATCGCGACCGCCACGTCCACGCGAGGGTCCGCATGGAGCGCCGCCTCGACCTCGCCGAGCTCGATCCGGTACCCGCGACTCTTGATCTGGTGATCTCGGCGGCCGAGGAAGTCGTAGTCGCCATCGGGTCGAAGACGGACGAGATCGCCCGTCCGGTAGACGGGATCGACGACGTCGCTGCGGAGCGGATGCGGCACGAGCACCTCGGCCGAGCGCTCCGGGTTGCCCCAGTACCCCTTCATGACCGTCGACCCTCGGACGTAGAGCTCGCCCTCCTCGTCGACGCCCGCAGCCCGACCGTCGTCCGTGACCGCGACGACCTCGGTGTTCTCGATCGCCCGGCCGATCGGGATCGGCGCGTCGTCCTCGAGCTCGGTGACGCGGTAGGCGGTGCAGACGTTCGTCTCCGTGGGGCCGTAGAGGTTCCAGAGCTCCGCGGCGGGGACGACGGACATGAGCGCTCGCAGATGCTTCGTCGGGTAGACCTCGCCCGCGAACACGACGGCGCGCAGGGACGGGAACGACTCGCCCTCGTCGACGGCCCGCGCGATCAGCATGAGCGCCGACGGCACCGAGTACCAGACCGTGATCGACTCCTCGCGGAGGAACGAGGCGAGGTCGCGCCCGAAGTAGGCGCGCCGCTCGGGAACGATCGACACGCTCGCGCCTCCGTACGCGGCGACGTACAGATCGAACACCGACAGGTCGAAGTGGAACGGCGCGTGGTTCGAGAACCGGTCGTCCGGCTGGGTGCCGATCGTGCTCGCGCACCATTCGACGAAGGTGATCGCGTGGCGATGCGTCAGCATCACGCCCTTGGGCGTACCGGTGGAGCCCGACGTGTACAGGATGTACGCGAGGTCCGTGTCGACGACCGGAACACGAGGATCGGGGCCTCCCGCGTCGGCCGCATCCGCCAGCCCGATCGACGGGATCGATCCGCCGTCCGCGGACCCCACGTCACCCACGAGCAGCGCACAGCGCGGGCGGTGATCCCCGAGACCCTCCGCGAGCTGCGGCAGCCGATCGGGCGTGGTGACCATCGCCGCGACCGTGCAATCACCTGCGATCGTCGCCGCGCGAAGCACCGGCGAGCTCGGATCGATCGGGACGTACGCGGCGCCCGCCTTCATGATCCCGTAGATCGCCGCGACGGTGTCCACGCTCTTCGGCACGTACAGGCCGACGCGGTCGCCCGGCTCGACCCCGGCGTCCACGAGCGTCGCCGCGATCCCGCTCGATCGGCGCTCGAGCTCCGCGTACGAGAGCTCGGCGCCGTCGCACCGAACGGCGATCCGGTCCGGAACCGACTCCGCCGATCGCTCGAGCAGGTGGTGCACGGCGAAGACGCTCATCCGAGCCTCCTCCGGTCGCCGTCGTCGAGCGGGCTCCTCATGCCGAGGCGAGCTTGCGATCGACGAGGGCGGCGATGTCGGCGACCGTGTTGAAGTGGTCCGAGGTCAGCTCGGCATCATCGATCTCGACGCCGAATCGCTCCTCGATGAACGAGATGAGCTGGATGAGGGCGACCGAGTCGATGGCGCCGTCCCACAGCGGGGTATCGGCGTTCAGCTCGCCGTCGCCGACGAGCAGCTCATCGCGGACGTACTCCGTGATGCTCGTTGCGGTGTCCAATCGAACCTCCTTGCGCGCGATGCCCGGCTCGGGATCGCGACGAGCGTGAGGGCGGTCAGGCCGCCGCGCTCTCGCCGAGCTCGACGATCCGTCGGATCGCCGAGGCGCGGCGCCGGAAGCACTGGCGGCGGGAGATCTTCAGCTCGCGGGCGATCCCGGCGGCGGGAACCTGCACCACGTACCAGAGGTACAGCAAGTGCCGCTCGGTCTCGCCGAGCATCTGCATCCGTCGCCGCAGCTCGGCCCGCTCGTCGAGTCGGTCCAGCAGCCCGACGTTGACGCCGTCCTCGACCCACGACGCGCGACGACCGCCCCCCACCTGAAGGATCGACGCGGTGGACGGCTGCCACCAGTCGGTGTAGGTGAGGAGGCCTCGGACGACTTCCGCGGGCGAGACAAAGTACACGGGCATCTTGAATGCTATTCCTTCGTCGAGGGACGCGCCAGGTGGGGGAATCCCCCACGCGAACTCTCCGCCCCCTCCTGCTCCGCGCCGGTATCGGCCGCCGGGCCGGCGGCGCCGTTGCCGCTGACGTCCGCGGACTCGGAGGTCTCGTCGGTCGGCTCCGTGGATGCCTCGCGGTGGTAGCGGTAGCGGTAGCTGTCACGCCGGCTCGGCGATCGCGCCAGACCGTTCATCGCGATCCCGACGACGGGCGCGCCGAGGATCGCGAGGATCTCGGCGGTCCGCGCCGCGTCGCTGCGGTCGGTCTTCCCCGATCGCGCGACCACGAGGACCGAGTCGACCTCGGGCAACAGCTGCGTCCAGTCGCTCGAGGCGAGCACCGGAGCCGTGTCGATGAGGACCACGTCGGCCTCGGATCGAAGGGCATCGAGCACCTGCCCCACGTGGGGCGACCCGAACAGGCCGCCGGTCTTCTCGGGGACGTGACCGGTGGCGAGCACACGGACACGGTCGAGGCGGCTCTCCTGGAGCAGCGGCTCGAGCGGGACCTGTGACTCGGCGACGAGGGCGTCGGCCAGCCCCGGACCCTGCTCCACCTTCAGCGTCTCGTGGATCGTGGGGTGCCGGAAGTCGCAGCAGACCACGACGACGCGCTTGCCGAGGTCCGCGTAGGTCGCCGCCAGGTTCGCGACGATCGTCGACTTCCCCTCGGCGGGGACGGAGCTCGTCACGAGGATCGTGGGCGATCCGGGATGCCCGTTCGACTCGGTGTCGCGCGCGGACCCGTCGTGCCGGCCGAACTGCAGCGCCGCGGCCAGCAACCGGAAGGCGTTCGAAGCGGGCGCGCGCGGGAACGCATCCACCACGACCCCGGACCGCTTCCTTCGGCTGATCGGTGGGATCTCGGCCAGGACCGGGAGCCCGAAGCTCTCCTCGGCCTCCTCCTTGGTCCGGATGCGGGTGTCGAAGCGCTCGAGCAAGAGCGAGATGCCGACGCCGAAGAGCAAGCCGATGATGACCGCGATCAGCAGCCGGATGAGCCGGGAGCGCGGCGCCTGGATGCCGGGATCGGTGCTCACCTCCTGCGCCGTGGCGGGCTCGATCACCTCGAAGCCTTCGGGAACCCCTCCGGTCTCGGCGGCGAGCTGCGAGTACTGCTGGGTCAGCGCCTGAAGCTGCAGGTCGGCGGTGTCCCGCTCCTCCTGGACCCCGGCCTTGTCCTCGTCGGTGCTCCCCTCGTCCGGCTGCTCCAGCTCGGCGTCGAGCTCGGCGATCTCCTGCGTGAGCTGCCGGATCTGCGCCCGCAGCCGGCGAACCTCCTCGAGGTTGCGGTCCCGCAGGAACCCGAGGAGCTCCTCGGCCCACGTGTCGGCGAGCTCCTCGGCGCGAGCCGCCGAGGTCCCGAGCGCCTCGATCGACAGCAGGCCCGTGTTCTCGTCTCCCTCGACGACCACGGTCTCGGCGAGATCCTGGGGATCGCCCTCGTAGCCGATCGCCTCCGCGACCCGCTCGGGGATCACGCCGAGCGTCGCGATCGTGGCGACGGTCGTCAGGTTGTTGTCGCCTCGGAACGAGCTGCTCGACGAGGTACCCAACAGGTAGGTCGTCGCCTGGTACTGCGTGGTCGTGGGCGCCGAGCCGCTCTGCCCCGATGTCACGACGAATCCGATCGCGAGGGCGACCAGCACGCAGGCCAGGATGACCTTCCACCGCCGGGCGAAGCCCCTCACATAGGAGGATGCGTCCACGAACGGTCACCTCCCCCGTTCGTCGACAGGAGGAGGCCGACGGCTGCGGCCGCGTTCGGGACCCCCAGCTTCGAGAAGATCTTCGTCTTGTGTCGCTCGACGGTCTTCGGGCTGATGCCGAGCTGCCTGGCGACCTGCTTGCCGACGAGCCCCTTCGCGACCAGCGTGAGCACCTCGTGCTCGCGGTTGGTCAGTCGGGAGGCGTGGACCGGCGCGGGTGCGCCGCGAGGATTGAGCGCGGACGCGAGCGCCGCGACGCGATCGCGCGTCGACACGCGCACCGACTCGTCGTCGGTCGGATCGCCGCCGATCATGACGACCCGGACCCCGTGGCGCCGCAGGCGCGCCGCGAGTCGCTCGGAGTCGGGCATGCCCGAATCGAGCGCCACGGCGTCGACGGACTGCCCGAGCCTGAGCACCTCGCCGGCCTCGCAGGCCGAGGCGACGGGCAGGATCCCGGGGGAGCGCCCGAGCGCCGCGGCGATCCCCTCGGCGACCATGGCCTCGCGATGCCCGACCACGACCGTGCACACGCTCATATCCGCACCACGTCCTCCACGAAACCGGCCGCGGCCAGGTCCTTCATGCGATCGGCAAGGGCGTCGCTCTCGTCGACGAGGAGGTCGAGCTCGCGGAGCGCCCGTTTGAGCGCCGCGCGATCGGGCGTCCGGGGCCGCGAGACCATGATCCCCTGATGTCCGCTCGGCCCGGGGTCCTCGTCGGGATCGATGAGGTCCTCGACGAGCTTCTCGCCGGGTCGGCGCCCGACGACCTCGATCTTCACGTCGCGGCCGGGAACGCGGCCGGAGAGGCGGACGAGCCGTCCGGCGAGATCGAGGATGTTCACCGGTTCGCCCATCTCGAGCGTGAACACCTCGCCCCCACGCGACATGGCGGCCGACTGCAGCACCAGGCACACGGCCTCCTGGATGCTCATGAAGAACCGCGCCATCGACGGGTCCGTCACGGTGAGCGGTCCGCCGCTGCGGATCTGCCGGAGGAAGGTGGGCACGACGCTCCCGCGACTCCCCAGGACGTTGCCGAACCGCACGGCGCAGAAGACCCCCCCGCCGCCGTTCTGCAGGCTCCGGACGACCTGCTCCGCGAACCACTTCGAGGCTCCCATGACGCTTGCCGGGCGAACGGCCTTGTCGGTGGACACGAGGACGAAGTGGTCGACGCCGATCGCCGCCGCCGCCTCCGCCACGTTGGCCGTCCCGAGCACGTTCGTGCGAAACGCCTCGGCCGGGTGGTCCTCGAGCAGGGGAACGTGCTTGTGAGCCGCGGCGTGGAACACGACCTCGGGGCGTTCGGACCGCATGACCTCGTGCACGCGGTCGCGATCACGGACGTCGGCGAGGACGCCGGACATGATCGGGGACGACTCGAGCTCGGACATGACGTCGTGCAGGTGCGTCTCGTCGTGGTCCAGGAGCGTCACGCGGGCCGGAGCGAAGCTCGCGACCTGGCGGGCGATCTCGGATCCGATCGACCCACCCGCGCCGGTGATGAGGACCCGGCGCCCCTCCAGCATCAGCCGGACGGTCTCGTCCTCCATCTCGACCTGCTGGCGGCCGAGGAGGTCCTCGATGCTGAGGTCGCGGATGTCGTGCGCCGTGACGCGGCCACCGACGACCTCTCGGACCGACGGGAGCACGCGGAGCATCAGCCCCGCCTTCTCGCATCCGGCCGCGACGTCGCGCACGAGGTCGCTCGTGGCCGAGGGGATCGCGAGCAGCACCTGGTCGGCCTGCGTTCGCCGTGCGATGTCGGGGATCGCCCGGCAGTTGCCCTCGACGCGGATCCCGCTGAGCGACAGCCCGATCTTCTTCGGGTCGTCGTCGACGAACCCCACCGGCAGCAGGCCGACGGCGGGATTGCGGAAGACGTCGCGAACGATCATCGATCCGGCGTCGCCGGCGCCCACCACGAGCACCCGTGTCGGCTCGTCGTGCTCGGTCCGGCGCCGGAACCCGAACAGTCGCGACTGGAAGCGGACGGCCCCGAACCCGACGAACGACAGGGTTGCGCCGAAGAACGCCACCGACAGCGGGATGGCGCGATTCGGAGTGGACCCGAGCTCGGCCAGGACGACGACGATGGCTCCCGCGAAGACCCCGGCCAGCACGACCCGGCGGGCCTCCTGGACGCTCGCGTACCGCCACATCTGCCCGTACAGGCCGAACAGGAAGTTCGCCGTGAGGTGGACGATGACGATCGCCGGGATGATCAGCCAGAACGACTGCCAGAACTTGGGGGGGATGCGGCCCTCGAATCGGATGACCAGCGTGACGAGATAGGCGCCGACGATCACCAACAGGTCGATGCCGACCAACGGAAGATCACTGCGAATCCGGCCGACGACCCGTGCCGCGGCGTGCCTCGTCTGTTCTTCGATGGGCTGTTCCAACGACTGCTCCCGGAAGAAACGGAGTCCCGAGTGTAGGGAGGGCCGATTGCGCCCCTCATCAATCGTGGCGCGTATCTTGTCTACGTCAGGGCGCGTACCCGGCCGGGTTCGGCCATCGCCTCACCGATCTCCTCGACGAGGCCCGGGAGCGGCCCGAGGGCGACCGCCCGCAGGTCGGCCCGCCCGGCGACGTGGCCGAGGCCTTCCATGCCTCCCGAGCCACCCACGAGCGGCAGGTTCAGGCAGTTCGAGGCGAGCCGGTAGAGCCCGGCTGCCCTCGACACCGGGGCGGCCGGCCGCTCCCGCTCCAGGAACAGCACGGCTTCGACCGGGGTGGCATCGTCGACGAAGCACCTCGCCGGCACGCTCGTCTCCGGACGTCCAACGAGCTGCTCGACCGCATCCGCGGGGACCCCGATGCCGCTCGCAACCGGGACGAGATCGCCGGTCTCCGGGTCGACGGCCGCCCACCCGGCCCCCGGGAGCGCGAGACCCCACCGCTCGGCCAGGCGATGGCGCGAGCCGAGCAGCGTCGTCAGGGACGACGGGATCAGCGCGGCCCCCCGGGGACCACCGAGGACGGCGGCGTTCAGGAAGATCGCGTCGCGCCGCTCGCTCAGGGCGTGCAGCTCCATCTCCATCAGGAACGCGCGTGCCACGGTGGCGAGATCGGTCGTCCGCACGAGCGGCGCGATCCCCCGGTACAGGATGTGGAACCCGCGCCGTCCCGGCGCGTCCTCGGCGATGACGAGGGAGTACGTCGCGTCGGTCCATGCCTCGAGTCGGTGATCGGCCAGCACGTCGTCGATCCACGCCCCCACCCGGGCCGAGGTCGTCCGGATGCCGACCTGCGCCGAACCGAGCTCGAAGGTTCCCTCCACCGCCCACGCCAGGGTGTCCAGCTTGCGAAGGCACACGCTGCGCCGCTCCGACTCGCGATCGGGGCGGTCGGGATCGTAGGCGCGCATGCCGGGGAGCTCAGCCAACCTCGGCCTTCCCCTCGATGAGCCCGAGTCGCCGGAGCTGTCCCACGAGGGCTCTGACCTGCGATTCCATCTCCTCCTGGGGAACTCCGAATGCCTGGGACATGTCGTCGGCCAGCGTTCGGATCGTGGCGCTGCCGTCGAGCAGCCCGAAGATCAGGGTCGCGGACGGATTCAGATGGTGAAGCTCCCCCGAGCGCTCGTCGTAGACGACGGCCTCGCCGTCGAGCTCCACCACCACCAGGTCCCCACGCACCTGGGGTCTGGACGCCGCCACCTTCACTCCTCCCAGCGAAGGATCCCGAGCCGCTCGAACTCCGTGAGCGTTCGCTCGACGTCCTCGGTGACCACGTCGCGGGGCAGGCCGGTGACGCTGCAGATGGCCTCGACCATCTCGGCCGTGGTCGTGGCGCCGTCGCACAGCTCCCAGATCGCGCGGGCCGTCTCGTTGAGGAGGTGGAGGCCTCCGGTGGCCGGGTCGAACACCGCGTTCTCCTCCGCGGTCGCGCGCAACCACACGCCCTCGCGCCGGACCGGCCGGCGCTGACGGACCTCGCTGGTCATGCGTTGGCCTCGACCAGGTCCGCCATCATCCCCGTCTGCAGCACGAACGCGGCGGCCTCGAGTCGCGAGTGCACGCCGAGCTTGCCGAGCACGTTCTGGACGTGCGTGCGGGCCGTTTCCGGGCTGATGACGAGGCGCTGGGCGATCGTGTCGTTGTCCCCCCCGGACGCGAGGAGCGCGAGCACCTCCCGCTCGCGCTTCGTGAGGCGGGAGACCCGGCGGCGGGCCTCCTCCTCCTCACGGTGGCGGTTGATGAGGTGAGCGAGCAACGGCCCCAGCATCCCGGGCGGGATCAGGGTCTCCCCTCGGAACAGGCTCCTGGCTGCCTCGATGAGCTCGGCCAGGGGGATCTCCTTCGTGAGGAACCCGCGAGCACCCGCCTCGAGCGCCTCGACCATCTGCCGGATGTCCCCGTCGACGCCCAGGACGAGGACACGACAGGACTCGAGGCTCTCGGTGATGAGCTTCGTGGCCCGGATGCCGTCGCAGTTGGGCAGGTTGGCGTCGAGCACGGCGACGTCCGGCTGGACCCGCTTGGCCTCGGCGACGGCCTGGACCCCGTCGCGAGCCTCGGCGATGACGTCCAGGTCCGCCTCGCTCTGGAGCACGGCACGGACTGCCTCCCGGAACAGCGACTGCTCGTCCGCCAGGAGCACCCGGATCCGCTCCGTCATCGCCACCCCTTCCGCACAGAGGCCAAGACGCTACCGGCCCGTCACCTCACCGACACGCATCAGCCAGCGTAGTCTGCCTACGTCGCATGCAGCATCCCCAGCCTGAGACGTGCCTGCAACGGCTCCAGACAGCGCGCCGGAGCACGCCCAACTACGTCGAAATCACGACCGAGGCCTCGGACGGACCAGATCATGCCGGACGGCGAACGCCGCGGCCTCGAGCCTGGAGTGCACCTGCAACTTGAACAGGATGCTCTGGACGTGGGTCCGGACGGTGTTCGGCGCCACGCCGAGGGCGCCCGAGATCTCGCGGCTGTTCGCGCCCTCCGTGAGGAGCTCGAGGACCTCGAGCTCGCGACGCGTGAGCTGCTGCCCGAGGAGCCGCACGTCGCTGCCCTGCTCGCGGATGCCCGATCCCGAGCGGGCGATGCGGCTCGGGAGGACGACCTGTCCGGCGAGGACGGCGTCGATCGCGCTCAGGAGCTGCGAGACGTTCGTGTCCTTCATCAGATACCCGTGGAACCCGGCCTGGAGCGCCTCGTTCGCCAGCCTGGCGTCGTCGAGCGCGGTGACCGCGACGACGTGGGTGTGACGGACGCCGGGCTCCTCGCCCTCGGCTCCCCCCTCGGGCTCATGCGAATCGGGCTCGGCCTTGCCGTTGGAGCCGCCGTTGGATCGACCCGATGCCGGCGGTGGCTCCTGGCCGAGCTCGGCCAGGATCTCCTTGCCGACGACGATCCCGCTCCGATCGGGCAGGCCGACGTCGACGAGGACGAGATCCGGGGCGTACTCGCGAGCCACCCGGACACCCTCGTCGCCGGTCGTCGCGACGCGCACGTCGAACCCCCGGGTCACGAGGGTCGCTCGGATGGCCTCGGCGAACAGCCGATGGTCGTCGATGATCAGGACGCGGATGCGTGCCTCCTCTCGGAGGCCACCGCCAGCTCGAAGCAGAACGTGGCTCCTCGACGCGACGGCAGCAACCGAAGCGCGCCGCCGTGGGCGAGCGCAACCCGCCGGGCGATGAACAGGCCGAGGCCGTTGCCGCTGCGCATCCCATCACCGGCCGCACCCCGCGCGAACGGGTCGAAGATCAGGTCGCGCTCCTCCGGGGCGATCCCCGGTCCTCGATCGCTGATGCAGACCGAGGCCCGCTCGCCGTCGCGCTCGACGACGATCCGTACCGGGGCGCTCGTCGGGGAGTACGCGAGGGCGTTTCGCAAGACGTTGGCGATGGCTCCGGAGAGCTGGCGGGCGTCGGCTCGAACCGGGACGGAGGCCGTGACGTCGATGACGATCCGGTGATCCGGGTGTTCGAGCACGCAGGCGTCCACCGCCTCGCGGACGATGTCGCCGAGCTCAACGCGGCGGCGATCGAGCAGCTCGGACCCCGCGGACCACCGAAGGAGCGGGCCGACGAGCTCGGTGAGCCGTTCGAGCTCGCCACGCGTGCGAAGGAGCAGCTCGTTGCCGCCCGCGCCCTCGACCGACTCCAGCACGTGGTCGAGCGCCGCGCTCGCGCCGATGAGCGGCCCGCGAAGCTCGTGGGCGGTCCAGGCGATGCCCAGATCGAGACCCTCGATCCTGGACCTGGCCGTGCGGAGATCACCCGAGTGGGACATCGCCTCCCCGACGAGGGAGCCGACGGCCGACAGGAACCCCTGCCGTCCGTTGGATCGCCCCGCGACGAGCATGAGCGCCTCGCCGGTGGGGACCACCTCGGCACGGTCCCAGCCGACCGCGTCGGCGAAGGCCCCGGCGACCGAGGCGTGCACGTCCTCGGGTCGCCCGTGGACCATGAGGCGATGTGCCGTCGAGCGAAAGCCCGACCTGCGGCGCGCTCCCATCCCCGCCGCGGCCGCCAGGTACCACCCCTGTCCGCCGCGGTCCGGGCGGATCCCGGCCGTCGGGACGCGGAGCTCCTCCGAGCACAGGTCGACGCCAAGGCGGAGTGCATCCAGGGGGGTGTCCGCGGTCATGAGCTGCGCCGTGAGCTCGAACAGCGATGCCATCCCGCGCATCGCGCGGTCCACCTCGGCCCGATCGGCCGCGGCGCGGAGCAGGAGGGCCGACTGCTGGATGGCGGCGGCGAGCGCGTCCTCGCGCTCGGCCAGGCGCCCGGCGGGGCCGACGATCTCGACGACGCCGAGCGCTTCGCCCTCGGAGACGAGAGGAAGGATGTGGAGCTCGCGCTCGGGCGGCGAACCCATCACGACCTTGACGGGGGTGGCCTCGGCGAAGGCCTGGCGGCGTCTCGTCGATCGCAGACGCCCCTCGTCCCGATGGGTCCCCGAGCTCGCCTGCACGCGAAGCCGGCCCGCCCGATCAGGCAGGCTGACCCGGACGGCGACGCCCGGTCCCCCGACCATGGCCCGAACCCATCCGGCGGTCGACCGCGCGACGTCGCTGGGGTCGGGAAACGGGTCGGATCTGCCGACGCTCAAGCTGGGGGGGGCGTTCTCCACGGATCGGTTCCTCCTCCCCCTCTAACGTCGCCCGAGAGCCAGGGTTGCCTCCCAAGGAGACACGCAAGTGTCGAACGCGGAGCGCGCACTTGTCAATCGGGCGTACGTCGTTGGAATGAGGCGCGGCGTATGCGAGCTACGCGACCTATCGGATTCCTCACCTACGCCCGTGGAGCATGATGGCATCCCCCCCTTGGTCGCCCGCGCTCGACGAGACAGGTACCTGGTGGGCAAGCACGTCACGCGCAACCTGGGGAGGGCGCTGCGCCGGGCTCGCGAGGCCCGGGGGTTCAGCCTGCGGGATGCCAGCCGAAGCTCGGGAGGGCGGTTCACCCCCTCCGGGATCGCCGGCTACGAGCGGGGTGAGCGTCGGATCTCGGTCGAGCGGCTCTGCGCGCTCGCCGATCTGTACGGCGTCCGGCCGGATCGCCTGCTCGCCGACGCCCTTCGAGCTCCCGGGGCGCTGGGCATCGACCTGGATCTGTCCGCCGTCGCCGAGCTCTCACCGGAGGTCCGCCACCTCATCGCGGGGTTCATCGAGGAGGTCCTCGCGATGCGCGGCGAATCCGGCGCGGATCGGATCTCCCTGCGCTCGGGCGACCTCGAGATCATCGCCGGGACCTCGGGAAGCTCGGCGATCGAGCTCTTGAGGAGGATTCGAGAGGCGATCGCCGACGACGCGCGGCAGCCCCCCCGCTAGGTCAGATCCCCTTCAGGAACGCCACCGTCTCGCCGAGCCCGTCCTCGAGATGCGTCCAGGGCCGCCAGCCGAGCGCGCTCGAGGCGAGGGCGGGGTCCAGGGCGCTCCTGCGGAGGTCGCCGGGCCGACCCTGCCCCTGGCCGGGCTCCCCGGCGAAGCCGGTGATCTCGGCGAGCATCCGAAACAGGCCGTTCACCGAGGTCTCCAGGCCCGTGCCGACGTTGACGACCCTGCCGTCGCCTCGCTCGGCGGCGAGCGCGAACGCGTGAACGGTGTCGTCGACGAAGACGTAGTCGCGGGTCTGGTTGCCGTCCCCGTGGATCGTCGGCGCCTGCCCGTTGATCATCTGCGCGGCGAAGATCGCCACGACGCCGGCCTCGCCGGTCGGGTCCTGCCGGGGTCCGTAGACGTTCGCCAGGGCCAGGGCGGTGTAGGCGAGCCCCCGGTACCGCTCGTAGAAGGTGAGGTAGTCGAGCGCGACCTTCTTGCTGATGCCGTATGGCGAGGTCGGGCGCCCGGAGGCCGTCTCCTTCACCGGGAGTCGCCTCGGCTCGCCGTACAGGGTCCCTCCGGAGGCCGCGAACACGATCTTTCGAACGCCGGTGCTCACACAGCACTCGAGGACGTTGAGCAGACCCATGACGTTCACGCTCGCGTCATGCACCGGGTCCTCGATCGAGGGAGCCACGCCGGCCTGCGCGGCGACGTGCATGACGACCTCGGGCCGATGGCGCTCGAACAGCGGGAGCAGGCCCTCGGCCCGAACGTCCATGTTGAGGAACGTGAACTCGTTGCCGTAGCCGCGAGCCTCCCCGAGGTTGGCGATGCGGCCGGTGGACAGATCGTCGACCGCGATCACCCGGTGGCCCTCCGCGAGCAGCCGGTCGCACAGGTGGGACCCGATGAAGCCGGCGCCTCCCGTCACGAGGTAGGCCGTCACGCGAGCTCCAGGCTCGGGTCGGCGCCGATCGACAGGCTCGAACGGTCGCCCCTGGCCAGCCGCGATGCCCCCGCGATCGCGATCATGGCGCCGTTGTCGGTGCACAGCGAGACCTCCGGGAACCGGACGCGGAGCCCGGCCTCCGAGCCCGCCCGCTCGATCCGTTCCCGCAGCCGAGTGTTCGCCACGACCCCCCCTCCCAACAGCACGGTGTCCACCTTCAGGTGTTTCGCCGCCTCGATCGTCTTCGACACCTGCACGTCGACGATCGCCTCCTGGAAGGACGCGGCGACGTCGGCGGCATCGACCTCGCGGCCCGCGGCCCGCTCGGATCGGACGTGACGCACCACGGCGGTCTTCAACCCGGAGAGCGAGAAATCGTAGTCCCCGGAGTCCGCCATCGCACGCGGGAACCGGATCGCTTCGGGATCGCCCGTTCGAGCCAGACGGTCCAGGGCCGGCCCGCCCGGGAACCCCAGGCCGAGGAACCGCGCGACCTTGTCGAACGCCTCGCCCGCGGCGTCGTCCACGGTCTGCCCGAGCAGCTCGTACCGATGGCGGGCGGGCATGTGCACGAGCATCGTGTGCCCCCCCGAGACGATGAGGCAGACCGACGGAAACAAGTCGGAGCCGTGCTCGACGGCGTTCGCGAGGATGTGACCCTCGAGGTGATTCACGCCGACGAACGGCGCCCCCGTCGCCAGGGCGACGGCCTTGGCCGCGGCGATGCCGACGAGCAGCGCCCCGACGAGCCCGGGGCCCACCGTGACGGCCACGCCGTCGAGGTCGCCGAAGTCCGTGTCGGCGTCGTTGAGGGCACGCTCGAGCAGGGGGTTGAGCGCCTCCACGTGGGCCCGGCTCGCGAGCTCGGGCACGACGCCGCCGAATCGCTCGTGGAGATCGGTCTGGCTCGCGAGCCGGTTCGACAGGACCACGTCGTCGTCCACGACGGCGACCCCGGTCTCGTCGCACGAGGTCTCGATGCCGAGGACCCTCACGTCGACTCGGGAGGCCGGTTCACGCCGACCGAGCGATCCCGTCGGGCCGGATCCCGTCGGGAAGCTGCTCGGCCAGCCGCCGGAGGCGCCGGCGGAAGACGTCGCCGCCGATATCGTCCGCCCACATGATGAGCGCGTCCTCGCCGATCTCCTGGTAGTAGTTCTTGCGAACGCCCGCCGGGCGGAACCCGAACCGGCCGTAGAGACGTTGCGCCCCCCAGTTGGTGACCCTGACCTCCAGCGAGACCGCCTGGGCCCCCATGTCGGTCGCCTCGACGACGAGGTCGTGCAGCAGTCTCGTGCCGACTCCCCGGCGGTGGTGGCTCGGATCGACGGCCACGTTCGTCACGTGGGCCTCCTCGCCGTAACAGATGAGACCCCCGTACCCGATGACGTCCCGCTCGATCCTCGCGACGAGGTAACAGCGGGTGCGCGACTCGGACATCTCGGACAGGAACAGGTTCGGGCTCCACGGCCGCGGGTAGACCTGGCGCTCGATCGCCATGACGCCTCGAAGGTGACGCCGCCGCATCCTCGTCACCTCGAGCCGCGAGGCCTCGGGCTCGCTGATCTCAAGCGATCTACGCATCGGACGTCCTCGCTCGCGCCGGCGATCGGGTCGCGTCGGGCGACGCTCCCGTCGCGGCCACGACCCGCTCGCTGGTCCGCGAGTGTACTCCGCCCGGTATCGCGGCCTCCGGTCGCCTCAGCCCGCCGGATCCACCGCCCGGCGATCCCAGGCGATCTCCGCGTCCGTCTTCCTGAGGTAGAGCGGGACGAGGTCTTCGGGGCGAGCGGTCTCCTCGCGGATGAACCTCGGCGCCGACAGCCCGACCAGCGCCGAGGCCCAGGGGTGGGCGAGCGAGGCGGGCGCGATCTCGACTCGGGCGTCGGCCTGCTCGAGCTCGTGCCGGTACTCGACGGCACCGTCGCCGACGAGGAGCACCTCCTCGTGGAGCGCCTCGAGCTCGGCGGCCAGGGTGCCCGGAGTCGCCACCCGGTACTCCCCAAGACGCACGACGCCGCCGGGGACCGGGCGATAGGTGGCGAAGAACACCTCGCGGCGCCGGGCGTCGATCACCGAGACGATGCACCGGCTCGTGTGCCGGACCCCGAACGCCAGCACGTCGAGTGAGGGGATCCCGACGATCGGGACGGCGAGCACCTGAGCGAGCGTCTTGCCCGCCTCGATGCCGATCCGAAGCCCCGTGTACCGGCCGGGTCCCACGCCCACCGCCACCCCACCGACCTGCCCGAGCTCGAGGCCGCTCCACTCCAGCAGCCGGTCGATCGCCGGGACCACGTCGTCGTGCCGGCGGGCGCCGACGAACGAGGCGGCCGCCACGAGCTCGTTCTCGGTGCCGAGCGCGACCGACGTCTGCGTCGTCGAGGTGTCGATCCCGAGGACGATCACGATCGCGCCCGTCCGGCGCCGAGCAGGCTCACGCCGCCACCAGCCAGGCGCCGAGCGCACGCTCCAGTCCCGCGGCGCGCAGCGTCCACGTGTCACCGTCGGCCCGAAGGAACACCTCGCGATCGTCTCCGGGCTCGGCGACCGTGAGCTCGATGACGAGATGCTCCTGCGGAAGGAGCGCCTCGATCACGTCGCCCCACTCGACGACGAGGACACCGCCCTCGGCGTCCTCCTCGAGCGCGAGGTCGAGGACGTCCTGGACGCGATCGAGGCGGTAGACGTCCGCGTGCAGGAGCGGCAGCCGGCCGTGCGGATACTCCCGGACGAGCGTGAACGTGGGCGAGGTGACGGGCCCGGCGATGCCGAGCCCGCGAGCCAGGCCCTGCGCGAGCGTCGTCTTGCCGGCTCCCAGGTCGCCGCCGAGCGCGATCGCGTCGCCGGCCACGAGCAACGGCGCGATCGCGGCGCCGATCGCCCGGAGGTCCTCGGCCGTCGAAGCGCGGAGCCGCAGTCGCATCAGAACAGGCCCAGCTGCTCCTCGGCCATCTCGGGGCGCTCGGCGAGCGCGCGGGCGATCTCCTGGAAGTCCGAACGCAGCGCCGCCATCTGCGACGAGGCCTGGCCTCCCCCGTGCAGGATCGCCGCCGGATGGAAGGTCGGGATCACCGTCCGGCCGTTCCAGGGGAACCGCTGCCCCCGGACCCGGCTGATCGAGATGCGCGGACCGAGGACGAACCGGGTCGCCCAGTTCCCGAGCGTCACGACGACGGCGGGGCCGATGATCGAGATCCGCTCGTCGAGCCAGGGCTGACAGGCCTCGATCTCGTCGGGGAGTGGGTCGCGGTTGCCGGGTGGGCGGCACATGACGACGTTGTTGATGTACACGTCCGCCCTGGACACGCCGATCTCACCGAGCATCTGGTTCAGGAGCTGGCCGGCGGCCCCGACGAACGGCTCTCCCTGCTTGTCCTCGTGGTAGCCGGGACCCTCGCCGATGAACATCAGTTCCGCCTGCGGGCTTCCGACGCCGTAGACGACCTGCGTCCGACCCTCGGACAGCCGGCACCGCGTGCACGTCGAGGCCTCGAGCGCCGCCTCCTCGATCGTCCTCATGTCTCCCCCTCACGCCTCGCGCTCGACGTGGCCGACCGCTCCTACCCGGTCCCTTCGCCCGGGGCCCCGAGCGCGGGGATGCCGCCGAGCGGCTGCGCCGCGCGAACCGCGCTGCGGATGGCATCGCTCGCGGCCCGCGTCGCGAGCGACTCGAGCCGGGGTTGGGGAACGTCCACGAGCCCGGTCGCGAGCGCGAACACCACGTCGCCGTCCCACATCGTATGCGCCGGGCTCACGACGAGCGAGAGGCCCTCGCTCCCCGCCTGGGCCAGGAGCTGCGCCCGCTCCTTCGACAGCGTCGCGTTCGTCGCGACGACGACCAGGGTCGTGTTGACCTCGGGCCACAGGAGCGGGTCGGCCGTCGGGTTCCGATTCTCGACCAGCGGCGCGCCGTCCTCGTCCAACACCGTCCCGAGGGCGTTGACCGCGGCGAGCGCCCACACGATCGCCTCACCGTCCCGGTGTCCGGCCTCGCCGACCCCGCCCTTCCATCCCGCCGAGGGATCCGGCACCTTGGCGAAGACGGCCCCCGTCCCGGCGCCGACGCTCCCCTGGGCGATCGGGCCCTCGATCGCGTCCTCGCAGGCGGCGTACCCGGCCGAGGCGTCCGGGCGCGCGAGCGGATCCCCGATCCCGAGGTCGAACAGGACGGCGCCGGGCACGATCGGCACCCGGGCCACCCGCGTGTCGAACCCGACACCCCGCTCCTCCAGCCATCGAACGACCCCGGTCGCCGCCTCCAGGCCGAACGCGCTGCCGCCGGCCAGGACCACCGCATGACACTCGGCGACCGACGTCCCGGGACGGATCGCGTCGGTTTCGCGCGTGCCCGGCGCCCCGCCCTTCACATCCACCGATCCGATCGTCCCGGGCGGACACAGGACGACGGTGCATCCCGTGACCCCACTCAGGTCCGTCGAGTGCCCGACGCGGATCCCCGGGACCCGTTCGGTCACCGAAGGACCTCGGACCGGCTCACGCGGTCCTCCGCCGGCCTCGCCGCGCGCGCAACACCGAACCGGCGAACGCGGCGACCCGGCGGCTGAACTCCTCGTGCGCCTCCATCATCGGGAAGTGCCCGGCGCCCTCGACGATCTGGAGACGACCGTCGGGAAGCTCGTCGACGAGGGCGACCGAAGCCGACGGCGGCGTCATTCGATCCTGGTCGCCCACGATCACGAGCGTGGGAACGCGCAAGTGTCGGAGGGCGTGCCGCAGGTCCATGTCCATGAGCCCCGCCAGCCCGTCGGTCCAGACCTCGGAGGGGGCTCGCGCGGCCAGCTCGACGATGTAGCTCACGACGTGGGGAGAGGCATCGGGTCCGAACTGCGTCATCCGCGCCACGATCTGGGCGATGTCGCCCGGGGTGGCCAGCACGGTTCGACGGAGGCGATTCACGCGCCGGGCGGCCTGCCGCAGCGAGCCCAGGCGCGGCCGCAGGAGCTCGGTGACCGAACCCACGGCGCCGCGAACGAGATCGCTCGCGGCCGAGCCGGCGATCACCACCCCGGCCACCGACCCCTCGAACAGGTCCGGCCGCGTCTCCGCCATCGACAGGATCGCCATCGCCCCCATGCTGTGACCGACGAGGAGCACGCGCTGGCCCGGCACCACCGCGTCGAGCACGGCCGCGAGATCGTGCCCGAACGCGAGCGGCGACAGGTCCCCACCGGCGGCGCGACCGCTCCGGCCGTGGGATCGGAAGTCGAACAGGATGCAGCGGTACCGCGAGGACAGCTCCTTCCACTGGTAGTGCCACGTCGTCATGTCCAGGCTGAACCCGTGGACGAACACGATCGCCGGTCGCGCCGGGTCCCCCGCGGCACGCACCGCAAGCTCGGTCCCGTCGAACGAGCGAACCGTCCCGAGATCCTCGGGCGGCGGCGTCGACAGCTGCTCGTGCGCCTCGGGGTCGTCCTTCCGCCTCCGGGCGTTCAGGACCGTGCGGCCGATCACGCCGCTGGCGACGGCGCCGGCAGCGATCCCGGCCGTGACGAGCGCGGCGCGCTTGCGGCTCACCCGAGGTACTCCCTGGGAACCCGAGCCCCGATCCCCGTGGCGAGCTCGCGTCCGATCGTCCCGCACGCCGACGCCAGGTCGTCGAGCGAGATCCGCTCGGCGCCCTGGGCTCCGGCGATCACGACCTCGTCGCCGGCCACGACCTCGTCGTCGCCGCAGTCGACGAGGATCTGATCCATCGTGACGGCGCCGATGACCGGGCAACGCCGGCCGCGGACCAGCACCTCGGCTCGACCCTCGGCCGACCTCGGGAAGCCGTCGTCGTAGCCGACCGGGACCGTCGCGATGGTCGAGGCTCGATCGACGAGAAACCGCCCCCCGTAGGAGACACGTTCGCCGGGGAGAAGACGTTTCACCATCGAGACGGCCGATCGCCACGTGAGCGCGGGCTCGAGGCCGGCCGCGGGACCGATGCCGTCGCCCGGATCCAGGCCGTAGACGGCCGCCCCCGGCCGGACGAGATCCAGACGCGATTCGGGAACGCGGATCGTCGCCGCGCTGTTCGCGGCGTGGGCGAGCGATGGCGCGACCCCGGCAGCGCGCATGCGCTCGAGCACGGCTCGGAACCGCGCCAGCCGGGCGCGCGTGCCGTCGTCGTCTCGTTCGGCGTCGGGGAAGTGCGTCCACACCCCGTCGAGCCTCAGACCGGCCTCGGCGATGTCGCGGGCGAACGCCGGCCCCTCCTCGGGGGGCCACACCCCCACCCGGTGCATCCCGGTGTCGAGCTTGAGATGGACGCCGACGGCTCGGCCGCCGGCTCGGGCCGCCTCGGCGAGGGCCGCGAGGCCCTCGCGTGTGTAGACGCTCGGCGTGAGATCTCCAGCAAGGGCCTCCTTCTCCGATCCCGCGGGGAACTCGGAGAGCACGAGGATCGGCGCGTCGATCCCCCGATCTCGAAGCCCGAGTCCCTCCTCGACCAGGGCGACCCCCAGCCATCCCGCGCCGGCCTCGAGCGCCGCGCGCGCCACCTCGGCATCGCCGTGGCCGTAGCCGTCGGCCTTGACCACGGCCATGAGGCCCGCGTCCTCGACGAGCAGGCGACGGACGTTCCGGCGGACCGCGTCGAGGTCGACCTCGACGACCGTGGGCCGAAAGCGCCTCATCCGGCGATCTCCTCGATGGCCTCGGGGATCCGAGCGACGACGTCCCCGGCGGTGATCCGTCCCGACCGGCCCTCGGCAGCGGTGCGGCCGGCCACTCCGTGCACGAACGCCGCCGCAGCGGCCGCGTCGGCCGGAGCCAGCCCGCCCGCGAGCAGGGCGACGATCATCCCGGTGAGCACGTCCCCGGTGCCGCCGGTCGCGAGGAACGGTCCCCCGGTCGCGACGATCCGGATGCGGCCGTCCGGGGTCCCGATGACCGTGCGGCTCCCCTTCAGGAGCACGACGGCCCCGGTGCGTCCGGCCAGCTCGCGAACGCGCGCGATCCGATCCCGGACCACGTCGGCCGCGCCGATGCCCGCGAGCCGTGCGAA
The DNA here is from genome assembly GCA_036555645.1 of Actinomycetota bacterium. GTDB lineage: Bacteria > Actinomycetota > UBA4738 > UBA4738 > HRBIN12 > DASSJM01. The sequence continues at coordinate 24,385 of DATBLA010000185.1, read as the reverse complement.
CTCGCCGGCGTGGGGGGTGAGCACGATCTCGGCCTTGCGGTCCGCCAGGTCCTCGGGCCGCCCGGCGAACGCGTTCAGCCCGTCGGCGTCCAGGACGACCGGGATCTCGCTCGCCCGCAGGACCTCACGCACCCACGCGGCGGTCGTCTCGTTCGCCGTCATCCCCGGGCCGATGGCGAGCGCGCCGGCCTGCGCGAGGACGTCGTCAAGCCGGGCCGAGCCTCCCGACGCGGCCCCCTCGGCGGTCTCAGGCAGCGGGACGAAGACCGCCTCGGTGAGGAGCCCCTGCAGCACGGGAAGGATGCCTTCGGGGACGGCGACGGCGACGAGGCCGGCCCCCGCTGCGTACGCCCCTCGGCCTGCGAGCGCCGCGGCTCCGGTCATCGACCTGGAGCCCGCGATCACGACGCCGTAGCCGGCGGACCGCTTGTGGCTCTCGGCCTCGCGGGTCGGCAGCCACGCGGCGACGTCCTCGGGCTCGACGAGCTCGATCTCGCCTCGGATCAGGTCCGGCGGGAAGCCGATCGGCTCCACCTCGACGACACCCGCGAGCGCCGCTCCCGGGAACAGGATCACGCCCGGCTTCGGTGCCCCGAAGGTCACGGTGAGATCCGCGCGAACCGCCTCCCCCTCGACCGCCCCGGTGCCGCCGTCCACGCCGGAGGGGATGTCGACGGCGACGACGGGCACCCGCGCGGCGTTGATCGCGGCGATGGCCTGCGCGGCCGCGCCGGCGGCCACACCGTGGAACCCGGTTCCGAAGATCGCGTCGACGACGACGCCCGCGCGGCCCAGCTCGCGTCCGAGCACCGCGGTCGACGCGGGGCGGATGCGCGCGGGCGTGGCTCGCAGGGCTCGCAGGTTGGACCCGGCCGGCTCCCGGAAGGCCTCCGGGTCCTCGAGGAGGATCACCGTCGTTCCGACTCCCGCCGCGGCCAGATGCCGGGCGGCCACGAACCCGTCGCCGCCGTTGTTGCCCGGCCCGCAGACGACCGCGGCGCGACGCCCGTAGACGCCGCCGAGGAGACGGCGTGCCGCGTCGGCGACCTCCCCCCCGGCGGCCTCCATGAGATCGGAGGCGCCGATGCCCCGTGCCTGCGACGCTCGGTCGAGCTCCTGCGCCTCGGCCGGCAGGAGGACCGGCCTCACTCGGACACCGCCACCGCGAACGCCACGGCGCTCGCTCGTTCATGGGTCATCGTGACGAGCACCCGCGCGATCCCGAGCTCGTCCGCGCGGCGCCTGGCCCTGCCCTCCAGTCGGATCGCCGGCGCTCCCGATGGCGACCGGATCACGGAGATCTCCTGCCACCCCCTCCCCCGGTATCCGCCGAGCGCCTTGATCACCGCCTCGCGCGCCGCGAAGCGCCCCGCGTACGACTCCGCCGGTCGGGCCTTCGAGTCGCAGTACGCCCGTTCCTCGGGCGTGAAGACCCGATCGCGCATCGTCGGGTGCCGGTCCAGGGCCCGCTCCATCCGGGCGATCTCGCAGATGTCGACCCCGAGACCGAGGATCTCCACCTGGGTAGGGTAGCCGCCCCGACGGGCCGGGAACCGTTACTCGACCGTGACGCTCTTCGCGAGGTTCCGCGGCTGGTCGACGTCGCAGCCGCGCATCTTCGCCACGTGGTAAGCGAGCATCTGCAGCGGCGGCGTGACGACGACCGGCGCGAACAGCTCGGGGACGCGCGGCACGAAGATCACGTGCTTCGCGTACGCGCCGATCTCCTCGTCCCCCTCGCTCGCGACGGCGATGACGTCGGCGCCCCGAGCGCGGACCTCCTGGATGTTCGACAGGACCTTCGGGTAGACGTGGCACTCGGTCGCGACGGCGACGACGGGGACGCCCTCCTCGACGAGCGCGATCGGTCCGTGCTTCAGCTCGCCGGCCGGGTATCCCTCGGCGTGGAGGTACGAGAGCTCCTTCAGCTTCAGGGCTCCCTCGAGGGCCGCCGGGTACCCCGTGTGGCGGCCGATGAACAGCACGTCGCGGGTGTCCCGGAGCTCGGCCGCGATCGCGCGGACCTGCTCCTCGAGGGCGAGCGTCCGCTCCACCTGCTCGGGCAGCTCCTCCAGGCGGCTGACGGTCTCGATGATCTCCTCGGGGAACATCGCTCCACGGACCTGCGCCAGGTACAGGGCGACGAGGTGGAGCGCCGCCATCTGCGTCGCGAACGTCTTCGTGGCCGCGACGCAGATCTCCGGGCCGGCGTGCGTGTACATGACCGCGTCCGCCTCCCGGGCCAGCGACGAGCCGATCGTGTTCGTGACGGCCAGGACCTTCGAGCCCTGGTGGGAGGCGTGCCGGGCGGCCTCAAGCGTGTCGATCGTCTCGCCGGACTGGCTCACCGCGAGCGTCAGCGTGTCGGGCCCGAGGACCGGATCGCGGTACCGGAACTCCGAGGCGATGTCGATCTCCACGGGCAGGCGCGTCCAGTGCTCGATCGCGTACTTCGCGACGAGGCCCGAGTGGAACGCGGTCCCGCACGCCACGACGAAGACCTTGTCGACCTCGCGCAGCACGTCGGTCTCCACGTGCACCTCGTCGAGCGCCAGCAAGCCCTGGTCGCTCACCCGTCCGAGGAGCGTGTCTCGGATCGCCGAGGGTTGCTCGTGGATCTCCTTCAGCATGAAGTGGTCGAACCCGCCCTTCTGGGCGCGGGCGACGTCCCACTCCACCTCGAAGGGCTCGACCTGGATCTCGTTGCCGTCGAAGTCGGTGACGCGAACGTCGTGCGCGCGGACCTCGACGACCTGGCGCTCGTCGATCGGCACCACCGTCCGGGTCTTCTGCAGGACCGCCGGGATGTCGGAGGCGAGCAGGTTCTCGCCCCGGCCGAGTCCCACGATGAGGGGCGACGCCACCTTGACCCCGACGATCAGGTCCGGCTCGTCCGTCGACACGACGACGAGCGCGTACGAGCCCTCCAGCTCCCGCACCGTGGCTCGGACGCGGTCGGGAAGCGAACCCTGCTTGTCCTCGATCAGGTGGGCCACGACCTCGGTGTCCGTCTCGGAGTCGAGCCGATGCCCGGCCTTCTCGAGACCTTCGCGCAGATCGGCGAAGTTCTCGATGATGCCGTTGTGGATCACGGCCACCCGGCCGTGGCAATCGACGTGCGGGTGGGCGTTGCGATCCGTCGGGGCGCCGTGCGTCGCCCAGCGCGTGTGCCCCATCCCCACCGAGCCGGACGGCGCGGCCTGCTCACCCAGCGCCGAATCCAGCTCCGAGAGCTTGCCGGCTCGCTTCACGACGGACAGGTCGCCGTCGATCATCGCAACGCCCGCGGAGTCGTACCCCCGGTACTCGAGACGCCGAAGTCCCTCGAGCACGATCGGGAGTGCCTCGTCGGGGCCGACATAGCCCACGATGCCGCACATTCGAGCTTCGAGGGTAGCAGCCGGTCTCGGGCCGACGCCTCCGCCGAACGGTCAGCCCAGCGCCGACGCCACGTGCTCGGCGATCGTGTCGGCGTGGTGGCGAGCGAGGTCCTCGGTCTCGGCCTCGACCATGACCCGAACCAGTGGCTCGGTCCCCGAGGCCCGAACGAGCACGCGCCCGGACCCGTCGAGCTGGGACTCCGCGGCTCGCACCGCCTCCCAGACCCCCGTGGCGTCGCCGAGATCGTCCTTCCGCGGCACCTCGACGTTGCGAAGGACCTGGGGGAATCTCCGCATGGCGGCCGCCAGCTCCGAGACCGACACACCCCGCTCGGCGGCCAGGGACAGGAACCAGACGGCCGTGAGCAGGCCGTCTCCGGTCGTCGCGTGGTGGCGGAAGATCACGTGGCCGGACTGCTCGCCCCCGAGCGCGGCGTCGTGCTCGAGCATCTGCTCGAGCACGTACCGGTCCCCGACGGCCGCCGAGACGACGCGGATGCCGTGCTCGGCCATCGCGCGGTGGAAGCCGACGTTGGACATGACCGTCGTGACGACCGTGTCGCCCGTGAGCGTCCCATCGGCCCGCATCGCGATCGCGCAGGCCGCCAGCACCTGGTCCCCGTCGATCACCCCGCCACCGGCATCGGCGAACAGCGCTCGATCCGCGTCCCCGTCGAACGCGATCCCCGCATCCGCACCGGACCGCGCGACCGCGCCGGCGACGACCTCGGGATGGAGGGCCCCGCAGCCCACGTTGATGTTCGCGCCGTCCGGATCGGCATGGATGGTCTCGACCCGCGCGCCGAGGCCCTCGAGGACCTCACGGGCGAACCCGCTCGCGGAGCCGTTCGCGCAGTCGACGACGACCCGCATCCCGTCCAGGCGTGCCCGGGCCGCGGCCGAGACGTGCTCGAGATAGCTGGGGGCGTCCGGGGGGACCGGGAGTCGCCGACCGGGTGGCCCCGGCTCCGAACCACGGCCGATCTCGGCCTCGATGGCGTCCTCCACCGCGTCGGGGAGCTTGATCCCGCCGCTGCCGAACAGCTTGATGCCGTTGTCCTGTGGCGGGTTGTGCGACGCCGAGATCACGACGCCCGAGTCGGCCCCGAGGGCGGTCGTCAGGAACGCGATCGCCGGCGTCGGAACCACGCCGGCAACGGTGGCGTCCCCACCCGCGTCCACGATCCCGGCCAGGAGCGCGTCCTCCAGGAGCGCACCCGATCCCCGAGTGTCGCGTCCGATGACGAAGGCGGGACGGTGCCCTCCGCTCCGCGACAGGACGACCACCGCCGCCCTCCCGAGCTCACGCGCGAGATCGGTCGTGAGATCCCGGCCGAACACACCGCGGACGCCGTCGGTCCCGAAGAGTCGTCCCATCGGCCGCGAAGGCTACTCGAAACGTCCGCCGGGCCACGCCTCACGTCGGAGGATGGAAGAATGCGGTCATGACCGACGAGCTCGTCCTCGTGCGCACCGTGTCGTCGAGCCTGGAGGGCGAGATCGTGAAGTCGCGCCTGGAGGACGAGGGCATCCCGGTGCTGCTCAAGGGTGGAGGCGACGACCCCTATCGGGTGGGACCCGTCCACGTCTTCGTCGCCGCCGCGCACGAGGTCCAGGCTCGGCTCGTCCTCGATCAGGGCGACACCGCGGCGGATCCGGCGAGGAGCGAACCCGGCGACGACTAGCGCTTCGAGTACTGCGGCGCCTTGCGGGCCTTCTTGAGGCCGTACTTGCGCCGCTCCTTCTCGCGCGCGTCCCGCGACAGGTAGCCCTCGCTCTTCAGCGCCGGACGCAGCTCGGGATCGAGCTCGATGAGCGCGCGGGCGATGCCGAGGCGGAGCGCGCCCGCCTGGCCCGAGACACCACCGCCCTCGATCGTGGCGACGACGTCGACCTCCTTGTCCTTGCCGACGAGACGTAGCGGGGCGGAGACCACGATGCGATCCGCGCGCGTCGTGAAGTACTCGTCGAGCGAGCGGCCGTTCACCTCGAACGTCCCGGTGCCGGGAGCGAGCCGAACCCGCGCGACGGCCTCCTTGCGACGGCCGGTTGCGATGTGCGCCACCTACTCCTCCTTCGTGGTCTTGCGGGTCGACCGCTTCGCGGTGGACGGCTTGGCCGCGGAGCGCTTCGCGGTGGATCGCTTCGCGGTGGTCGACTTCGCGGTGCTCGTCCGCTTCGCGGTCGATCGCTTGGCGCTCGCGGCGGTCTTCGTCGCGGTCGAGCGCTTGGCGGCCGAGGGCTTCGCGCCGGCTTGCGCCGAGCTCGACCGCTTCGCCGTGGAGGCCTTCGCCGGCGGATCCGACGCCGGAACCGCCGGTGACGGCAGGCCCTCCCACGTCGGGATCTCGCCGAGCTTCAGCGGCTGCGGCTGCTGGGCGGTGTGCCGGTGATCCGGACCAGCGTAGACCTTGAGCTTGCTCGCCATCTGGCGGCCGAGCCGGTTCTTCGGCAACATGCCCCTGATCGCCTTCTCCACCGCGAAGGCCGGCTTCTCGACGAGCAACCTGCCGTACGGCGTCGCCGTCAGGCCCCCCGGGTGTCCGGAGTGCCGGTAGGCGACCTTCGTCTCCCGCTTGCCGCCGGAGAGCGTCACGTCCTTCGCGTTCACGACGATCACGTGATCGCCCGTGTCCATGTGTGGGGCGAAGATCGGCTTGTGCTTGCCGCGCAGGATCGCCGCGGCCTCGGTCGCCAGGCGACCCAGAACGGCGCCGCTGGCGTCGATCACGAACCAGCGGCGCTCGATGTCACGCGGCTTCGGCGAGTAGGTCCTCATACGTGGAAAGCCCGGCCGGAGACGGCCGGACGCCCCATGCTACCTGCGGTTTCGTTGCTCCGTCAAAGGTTCACCGGTCCGGCGCGGGCACCTCGCCGGTTCGATGGATCCCCGCCGTCTCGGGGGTCGGAGCGGGGCCCGGAACGTCGGGCGAGGGCGGCCAGGGCGGGACCCCGGGTGGCGGCCGAAGGCCGACCAGGTCGTCGGGCGTGACGGGGATCCGCTGGAGGTCCCGGCCGAGCGCCGCGCGGATCGCCGAGACGATCGCGGCCGGCGCCACGACGTTCGACGGCTCCCCCACGCCCTTGACCCCGAACGGCGAGCCGGGCTCGGGCTCCTCCACCAGCTCGACCTCGACGGGGGGCATGTCGAGCGTCGTCGGCAGGAGGTAGTCGGTGAACGAGGCGTTCGTGATCTGTCCGTCGCGGAGCCGGATCTCCTCCATGAGGGCGAGACCGAGCCCCTGGGCCGAGCCGCCCTCGATCTGGCCGACGACGTTCTGCGGGTTGATCGCGAACCCGACGTCCTGGGCGGTGGCGAGCTGGACGACGCGAACGAGCCCGAGCTCCTCGTCCACGTCCACGACGGCCCGCTGGGCCCCGAAGAGGAACCCGACGTGGACGTCGCCCTGCCCGCGCTCGTCCATCGGCGAGGTCTCGCGGTGCCGCCAGATGCGGGTGCACTCGATCGGCTGGGCGAGGAACTCCTCGATCGCCGCCACGGCCTCACCGTCGGCCGTCACGACGCCGGCGTCGACGCCGAGCTCGGCGCCGCTCAGCCTGGCGTCCCGCCGCACGCGCTCGAACAGCTCCTCCAGCACCGCCTCGGATGCCGCCTTCACCGCGCCGCCGGAGACGAGGGTCTGTCGCGAGGCCGACGAGGAGCCCGCCGAGCCCACCTGCGTGTCCGACGTCCGCATGATCACCCGCTCGACGCCGAGGACCGTTCGAGCGATCTGGGCCAGGATCGTGTGCACGCCCTGCCCCACCTCCGCGGCAGCGCTGTGGACCTCGGCCACCGGACCGTCCGGCCCGGTCGAGAGCGTCACGCGGGCCTCCGCATAGTCGTCGAACCCGCCGCTGTACCCGTGGTTCTTGTAGCCCACGGCGAACCCCACGCCTCGACGGACGCGTTCGCCACGCCCGACGTTGCCCGCGACCCCGCCCGGGAGCTCCACGGCGGGCCGGATTCCGGGAGCGGGATCGGGAGGCACGGGGATCGCCGCGCAGCGTTCGATGACCTCCCGAACGGGAGCCGCGCCGCCGATCGCCTGGCCGGTCGGCAGCACGGTCCCGGTGGCCGCGGCGTTGCGGAGCCTGAGCTCGACCGGGTCCAGGGCCAGCGCCACGGCCAGCTTGTCCATCTGCCCCTCGTGCGCGAAGCAGACCTGGACCGCGCCGAACCCTCGCATCGCCCCGCACGGGGGATTGTTCGTGAACAGACAGGTGCCCTCGATGAGCGCGTTCGGCACGTCGTAGGGCCCGGGGGCGAACGTCGAGGCGTTCGAGATCACTGCCGCCGACGAGGACGTGTAGGCGCCGCCGTCGACGAGGATCCGCGCGCGGACGGACACGAGCGCTCCCTCGCGCGTGGCTCCGGTTCGCATCCAGATGCGCGAGGGGTGCCGGTGCACGTGGCCGAGGAACGATTCGACCCGGCCGTAGGACATCTTCACCGGACGTCCCGTGTGCATGGCGAGCATGCAGGCGTGGATCTGCATGCTCACGTCCTCGCGCGCGCCGAACGCCCCACCGGTGCCGGCCAGGATCAGCCGCACCTTGTCCTCCGGCAGCCCGAGACACGGGGCGATCTGCCGGCGATCGACGTGCAGCCACTGCGTCGCCACGTACAGGTCGATCCCTCCGTCCTCGGCCGGAACGGCGAGGCCGGCCTCGGGCCCGAGCGGCGCCTGGTCCTGCATCCCGGTCTCGTAGTAGCCCTCCACCCAGACCTCGGCCTCGGCCTCGGGGTCGCCGTGCTCGATCGTGACGTGCATGAGGACGTTGCCGTACGGATGGACCCGCGGAGCGTCAACGTCGAGCGCCCGCTCCATGTCGGTGACCGCCGGCAGGGGCTCGTAGTCGACGACGATCTTGCTCGCGGCACGGCGGGCGAGCTCCGGGTGCTCGGCGGCCACCACGGCCACCGGCTCACCGACGTACCGAACGACCTCCCAGGCGAGCACCGGCTGGTCGGCGAACTCGAGCCCGTAGAACCGGAACGCGGGGACGTCGTCGGCGACGAGCACGGCGTGGACGCCCGGGCTGGCGACGGCCTCGCCGATGGAGATCCCCCGGATCCTCGCGTGCGGGTGCGGGCTCCGGAGCGTGTGACCCCACAGCATGTCGTCGGCCCACAGGTCGCTGCCGTAGGCGAACTGCCCCTTGACCTTGGGGACGCCGTCGATCCGCGGGACCGACGACCCGACGCCGGTTCGGGTGCGCTCGGCGACCCGGCGGCTCACAGCTCGTCCTCACGCAGTCGCATGCGGTCTGCGGCGAGCCGAACGGCTTCGAGGATCTTCTCGTACCCCGTGCACCGACACAGGTTGCCCGACAGGGCCTCGCGAACGTGGGCATCGGTCGGCTCGGGCTCGAGGTCGAGCAGATCGGCCACCGCCACGACGAAGCCGGGCGTGCAGAACCCGCACTGGACGGCACCGGTCTGGACGAAGGCCTCCTGGATGGGGTGCATCGCCTCGCCGGCCGCCAGCCCCTCGATCGTGCGGACCTCCCGGCCGTGAGCCTGGGCCGCCAGGACGAGGCACGCGCAGACGAGGTCGCCGTCGAGCCACACCGAACAGGACCCGCACTCCCCCTGCTCGCACGCGTTCTTCGATCCGGGCAGGCCGAGGTGCTCGCGCAGCAGGTAGAGCAGACTCGAACCGGGCCAGACGTCGGCCTCGCGCCATTCGCCGTTCACGCTCGTTCGAACGAGCATCAGGGACCGGCCTCGCGTCGACGATCCTCGAGCGCCCAGGTCAGCGCTCGCCGGGCGAGGACGGCACAGGCGTGGCGCCGGTAGACGGCGGTGCCGCGCTGATCGTCGATCGGCTCCGCCGCCTCGGCGACGAGCTCGCCGAACCGCGCGACGTCGGGCTCGGCGACCGGCGCCCCCGGGTCGTCCCACGCGCCCGAGCTCTCGATCGCGTTGCGGGCGAAGGCTTCCGCGGCCTCCGCCCGGACGACCGTCTCCGCCACCGAGCCGAGCGCCACCCGGACGTCGCGCGCGACCTCGTCGAGCTGGAGGCAGAGCCCGGCGACCGAGATCACCATCGCGTTGCGCGATCCGATCTTCGAGAACGAGCCGGGTCCCGGGACGGCGTGCCAGCTGGTGCCGAGGATGAGCTCCCCGGGCTCGAGCGCGGTCCGCTTGACCCCGAGGAGGAAGTCCCTCCAGCGCAGCGAGCGCGAGCGTCCCCCGGCACGGATCAGGACGACGTCGGCGTCGAACGCCGCGAGGACCGGGAGGGCGTCTCCGGCCGGCGAGGCGGTCCCGAGGTTGCCGCCGATCGTTCCGCGATTGCGGATCTGCGGCGACCCGACCGAGCGAGAGGCCTGGGCCAGCGGGGTCAGCCCCGCGAGCTCGCGAAGGATCCGCGCGTACGTCACGCCCGCGCCGACGAAGACCGTGTCGTCCTCGATCCGCAGCTCCCGCAGCTCGGACAGGCCGGAGATGTCCATGAGCGCTTCGGGGCGGGCGAGGTCGAAGTTCAGCTCGACCATGACGTCGGTCCCGCCCGCGATCGGGACGAGCTCGGGATGCGCCGCGGCCGTCTCGAGCGCCTCCTCGAGCGTGCGGGGCAGGAACACCTCCATCCCGTGATGCTCGGCGGGCGAGCCGTCCGAGGTCAAATCCCGCCGCCTCCGTCCTTCCACGCGGCCACGCAGCCCGCGTCGTGACGCGCGGCACGACCGAGCGATGCCGGCGTGCGTCGGCGCTACGTCGTCGGCGGCTGCGCCTCGGGGCCGTACACGGCCCTCTCCAGCGTCAGCCCGTGGGGCGGCGCGAGCTGACCGGCCTTCGACCGGTCACCCGATGTGAGGATGGCCGGAACGGCCTCGGGATCCAGGCGTCCCTCGCCGACGGCGACGAGCGTCCCCACCAGCGAGCGGACCATCTGGTGGAGGAACGCGTTGGCCCGCGCCGAGATCTCGAGCCGCTCCCCCGCCAGCGAGACGGCCAGGAGCTCGAGCCGGCGAACGGTCCCGCCCGAGCCGGGCCGGCGACAGAACGCGGCGAAGTCGCGCTCACCCACGAGGTGGCGGGCGGCCTCGCGCATGTCGTGCCGGGAGAGCTCGCCGGGACGATGCCAGACGAACCGCGCGTCGAACGGGTTCGGCCATGCGCCCAGGTCGATCCGGTACGTGTACTCGCGGGCAGTCGCCGAGAATCGCGCGTCGAATCCGTCCGGGGCGACCACGGCGTCCGTCACGACGACCTCGGGTCCCAGCATCGCGTTCACCGAGCGCTGGAGCGAGGCCAGATCCACCTCGGCCGCCTCGAACGAGACCACCTGCGCCCGCGCGTGGACGCCCGCGTCGGTCCGGCCGGCCACCGACAGGCGAGGCTGCTCACCCAGGACGCGCGCGAGGGCGTCCCGCAGGACGCCCTCGACCGTGCGCTGGTTCTTCTGGTTCGCCCAGCCGCGGAACCCCGTGCCGTCGTACGCGAGCGTCAGCCTGACGACCGCCACGGCCGCCCCCCGGCTACTCCGCCGGTTCGACGAGCTCGATGCGCGCCATCGGCGCGGCATCGCCCCGGCGCTGCCCGAGCTTGAGGATGCGCGTGTAGCCGCCGTTGCGCTCGGAGAAGCGCGGGCCGATCTCGCTGAACAACTTGTGCACGACGTCGCGGTCCGGGATCTGCTTCAGGACCTCGCGACGCGCGGCCACGTCCCCTCGCTTGGCGAACGTGATGAGCTTCTCGGCCACGGGGCGCACGGCCTTGGCCTTGGCCTCGGTCGTGTTGATCCGCTCGTGGACGAACAGCTGCGCGGCCAGGCCGTTCAGCATGAGGCGCTGATGCGCCGGACCCGAGCCCAGGCGAGGCCCCTTCTTGGGCTTGGGCATGCTTACTCCTCCCGGAGCCCCAGGCCGAGCTCCTCGAGCTTGGCCTTCACCTCGTCGATGGACTTCTGCCCGAAGTTCCGGATGTCCATGAGCTCGGCCTCGGACTTCTGGACGAGGTCGCCGACCGTGTTGATCCCCTCGCGCTTGAGGCAGTTGTACGAGCGGACGGACAGGTTGAGCTCCTCGACCGTGATCCCGTAGTCGGACGGGACGGAGTCGTCCTCGGCGGGTCCGACCTGCATCGAGGGCGCCTCGGCGAGCTCGCCGAACAGCTGGATGAGCTCGAGGAGCGTCCCGCCGGCCGACGCCACGGCCTCGCGCGGCGCGATCGACCCGTCCGTCTCGACGTCGAGGATGAGACGGTCGCGGTCGGTCATCTGCTCGACGCGCGTGTTCTCGACCGCGTACGAGACACGCCGGACCGGGGAGAAGATCGAGTCGACGGGGACGACCCCGATCGGGTCGCGCGGGTTCTTGTTCTTGTCGGCCATGCGATATCCCACGCCGCGCTCGACGGTGAGCTCCATCTCGAGCGACCCGCCCTTGCCCACGGTGGCGATGTGGAGATCCGGGTTGAGGATCTCGACCCCGGCGGGGGGCGCGATGTCGCCTGCCGTGACGGCGCCCGGCCCCTTGGCCTTCAGATACACGGTGACCGGCTCGTCCGACTCGCTCCGGAGCACGAGCTCCTTGAGGTTGAGGATGATGTCGGTGACGTCCTCGGTGACCTTGGGGATCGTCGAGAACTCGTGGAGCACCCCTTCGATCCGGATCGACGAGATCGCCGCGCCCGGGATCGACGAGAGCAGCGTGCGGCGGAGCGAGTTGCCCACGGTGTAGCCGAAGCCCGGCTCGAGCGGCTCGATGACGAACTTCGACCGCGTCGCCGTGAGCGACTCCTCCTGGATCTGCGGCCGTGCGACGATGAACATGGTTCCCTCCTTCGACGGGGGATCATCCACTCCTCCCCGTCGTCGTGACCCGCGTCATCCAGGCGCGGGCCCTCCGGCGCTCAGACGCGCCGGCGTTTCTTGGGCCGGACCCCGTTGTGGGGCACCGGCGTGACGTCCTGGATCCCCGCGACCTCGAGGCCGGTGGCCGCGAGCGACCGGATCGCGGTCTCGCGACCCGAGCCGGGACCCTTCACGAACACGTCGACCTTCTGGAGCCCGTGCTCCTGGGCCTTGCGCGCGGCCGACTCGGCGGCCAGCTGCGCCGCGAACGGGGTGGACTTGCGGGAGCCCTTGAACCCGACGTTGCCGGCGCTCGCCCACGAGATCGTGTTGCCCTGGAGGTCGGTGATCGTCACGATCGTGTTGTTGAACGTCGACTTGATGTGCGCCTGCCCGTGGACGACGTTCTTCTTCTCCCGACGCTTCGTCTTCTTCGCCTTCGGCTTCGCCACCTGATCCCCCTACTTCTTCGTGGCCTTCTTCTTGCCGGCCACGGTCTTGCGGGGGCCCTTGCGGGTCCGCGCGTTCGTGTGTGTTCGCTGCCCGCGGACCGGGAGACTCCGGCGATGCCGGATCCCCTGGTACGAGCCGATCTCGATCTTTCGCTTGATGTCCTGCGCGACCTCGCGTCGAAGGTCGCCCTCGACCTTGTACGTCCGGTCGATGTACTCGCGGATGCGGCTGACCTCGTCCTCGGACAGGTCCCGCACCTTCGTGCCGCCCTCGACGCCGGTCCCCTGGACGATCTCGAACGAGCGCGTCGGGCCGATGCCGTAGATGTAGCGCAGCGCGATGTCCACGCGCTTGTCGCGCGGAAGGTCGACGCCTGCAATGCGAGCCACGGGTGGCCTCCTAGCCCTGCCGTTGCTTGTGTCGGGGGTTCGTGCAGATGACCCGGATGACCCCGCGCCGGCGGATGACCTTGCACCGGTCGCACATCTTCTTCACCGACGGTCGGACCTTCATCCGGTTCCGTGCCTCCCCGAACCCCTCACTTGTACCGGTAGACGATCCTGCCGCGCGTGAGGTCGTACGGCGACAGCTCCACCAGCACCTTGTCCCCGGGCAGGATCCGGATGTAGTGCATCCGCATCTTCCCCGAGATGTGCGCCAGCACGTTGTGACCGTTCTCGAGCTCCACCCGGAACATGGCGTTGGGAAGCGGCTCGGTGACCGTCCCCTCGACCTCGATCGCGTCCTTCTTCGGCAAGCTCCGGGTGTTCCTCGTTTCCGGGCACGCCCGACGCGCCCACGGGCGAGCCGGATCTGCCCCCGGTCGGGAGCAGAGGGTCAGTATAGGGGCTGGCCTGCAGGAACGTCCATCGTCCGGCCCGCGTTGGATGGATCATCGGCCGTCAGCCCCGAGCGGTCAGGATCTCGTGCCCGTCCTCGGTGACCGCGATCGTGTGCTCGAAATGAGCCGACAGCGACCCGTCGTCGGTCACGACCGTCCAGCCGTCACGCAGGACCCTGGTCTCCCACCCGCCGAGGTTCACCATCGGCTCGACCGCCAGGACGAGGCCGGGCTTCATCACCGGCCCCCGCCCGGGCCTGCCGTAGTTCGGGATCTGCGGGTCCTCGTGGAGGTTCCGGCCGATCCCGTGGCCGACGTACTCCCGGACGACCTCGAACCCCGCGCCGACGGCCACCTGCTCGACCGCCGCGCCGATGTCGGACAGTCGGCCGTCCGGCCGGATCTGGGCGATCCCGGCCTCGAGCGCCTCCTCCGTGACCCGAACGAGCTTGTCGGCCTCCGCCGAGGGCGACTCGCCGACGACCAGCGTGACGGCGGAGTCGGCGTGGAATCCCTCCCACACCGCCCCGAAGTCCAGCTTCAGGAGATCGCCCTCGGCGACCCGGCGCTCCTCGGAGGGGATCCCGTGCACGATCTCGTCGTTCAACGACGTGCAGATCGAGGCGGGGAACGGGACACGGCCGGCGCCACCGCCGTACCCCTTGAAGGACGGCGTCGCGCCCTGGCTGCGGATGTACTCCTCGGCGACGGCGTCGAGCCGCGCGGTGCTGACGTCGGGGCTCACCGCCGCCACGACACGGTCGATCGTTCCCGCCACGATCCGGCCGGCGCGCCGCATCCGATCGATCTCCTCGGGGGACTTGTAGACGATCATCGGGACGGTTCGATCCTCCGGGCGGTCACTCGTACGGGTCCACGAGGTCGGCGATGGCCTCGACGGTCCGGTCCGCGACCACCTCTTCCGCGGCCTCGGCATCGATGTCGCGGAGCAGGCCCCGCTCCCAGAAGTACAGGACGAGCGGCTTCGTCTCGCGCTGGTAGACCTCGAGCCGGCGCCGGATCGTCGCCTCGTCGTCGTCGGACCGGTTCATGAGCGCGTGCCCGCAGACGTCGCACGTCCCCTCGATCCGCGGGGGCTTGAACTCCGTGTTGTAGCTGCGCTTGCAGTTCGGACACACCTGCCGAGCCATGAGCCGCTTCACCGCCGTGGCGTCGGCGATCGTGAAGTTCAGGACGGCCGAGATCGGGCGGCCGCTCTTCTCCAGCGCCCGCTCGAGAGCCTGCGCCTGCGGGACCGTCCGGGGGAACCCGTCGAGGATGAACCCCTCGCGGGCATCGGCCTGGTCGAGGCGCTCGAGCACGATCTTCGTTGTCAGCTCGTCGGGCACGTACTCGCCGCGCTCGTAGTAGCCCGTCGCCTCCCGTCCCAGTGGCGTTCCGAGCGCGATCTGCTCGCGGAAGATGTCCCCCGTCGCGATGACCGGCAGCCCGTACCGTTCGGACAGCCTCCGCGCCTGCGTTCCCTTTCCGGCGCCCGGGGGTCCGAGGAGGATGATCCGCACGGTCGCCTACTTCAGGAAGCCCTCGTAGTGGCGCATGAGCAGCTGCGACTCGAGCTGCTTCATCGTCTCGAGCGCGACGCCGATCGTGATGAGGAGCGACGTGCCGCCGAAGGGGAACTGCACGGGCAGGAAGAACGCGAAGAAGATCGACGGCAGCAGCGCGATCGTGGCCAGGAAGATCGACCCCGGCAGCGTGATCCGCGTGAGCACGTTCGACAGGTACTCCGCGGTCGGCGGCCCGGGGCGGATCCCGGGGACGAACCCGCCGTATTTTCGCAGGTTGTCGGCCGTATCGACCGGGTTGAACGCGATCGCCGTGTAGAAGTAGGCGAAGAAGATCACGAGCAACCCGTAGATCGTCATGTAGACGAGGCTGCGCTGGTTCGTGACGTGGTTGCTCACGAAGTTCGTGAACCAGTCCGCGTGGTACACGCTGGCCAGCAGCGTCGGGAAGTACAGGACCGAGCTGGCGAAGATGATCGGGATCACGCCGGCCTGGTTGACCTTCAGGGGGATATAGGTGCTCCCTCCGGTGGTCATGCGCCGCCCCACCACGCGTTTGGCGTATTGCACGGGGATCCGCCGCTGGCCCTGCTCGATGAAGATCACCGCGACGACGATGGCCAGCCCGATGAGGAGCGCGATGACGAACTTCGTCGTGCCGCCCGAGAGCAGGATCACCCGCCCGTCCTGCGGCAGGCGCGAGATCACGCTCGCGAAGATGAGGATCGACATGCCGTTGCCGATCCCTCGCTGGGTGATGAGCTCCCCCATCCACATGATCATCGCCGTGCCGGCGGTCATGACGAGGACGATGAGCGCGACGTTCGCAGCGGTGAACTCACCGGCCGGGAAGATGTCGACGCCGCCGAGCTGATCCGATCGCGAGTGGAAGAGGAACACGAGGCCGGTCGACTGGAGCAGGGCCAGGACCACCGTGACGTAGCGCGTCCACTGGTTGATCCTCTTCGTGCCGGACTCGCCCTGCTTCTGCCACTGCTCGAGCTTGGGGATCACCACGGTGAGCAGCTGCATGATGATCGACGCGGTGATGTACGGCATGATCCCGAGCCCGAACACGGCCATCCGCGTCAGCGCGCCGCCGGAGAACAGGTCGATGAACGAGAGGAACCCCGTGCTGCCCTGGGCCTCGAGCGCGTCGGTCAGGATGTTGATGTCGACCACCGGCACCGGAACGTGCGATCCCAGCCGATAGACGGCGATGATGAACAGGGTGAAGAAGATCTTGTTCCGGAGATCCGGGACCTTGAACGCGTTGACGAAGGCCCTGAGCACGAGGTTTCTATCCTACTCCGTCATCCGACGAGCTCGGCCCGACCTCCGGCCTGCTCGATCTTCGCCTTCGCCGCCGCGCTGAAGGCGTGGGCTCGCACGACGAGCGGGGTCTCCAGCTCGCCGCGCGCCAGGATCTTCACCGGGCGCCCCTTGCGGACCAGTCCGTGCTCGAGCAGGGCCGCCGGGTCGACCTCCGCGTCGAAGTACTTCGCCAGCGTCTCCACGTTCACGACGGCGTACTCCACACGGTTCGGGTTCGTGAACCCCTTCAGCTTCGGAACGCGCCGCTGAAGGGGCATCTGCCCACCCTCGAACCCGAGCTTCGGGTTGTGGCGGGCGCCCCATCCCTTCGTGCCACGACCGGCCGTCTTCCCGCGCGTGCCCGCGCGACCGCGGCCGACGCGGGTTCGCTCCTTCTTCGCGCCCTCGGCGGGCTTGAGATGATGCAGCTTCACGACGTCGTTTCCTTCCCGTCGTCGTCGACCTCGTCCACACGCACGAGGTGGCGGACCTTCGAGATCATGCCGCGGACCTCGGGCCGATCCTCCTTGACGACGCTGTCGTTGATGCGATGCAGGCCGAGGCGACGGATCGTCGCCTTCTGGTCCTTCGGTCGGTGGATCACGCTTCGAACCTGGGTGACGCGGACCTTCGTCATCGCTGGGCCCTCCCCGCGTCCGGCGAGGCCTGGGCCTGATCGCCGTACACCTCTTCGAGCTTGGCCGCGCGCGTCGCCTGGAGACGGTCCTGGGCCGCCGCCACGGCGGCGAGCATCGGCCTGGGCGCGATGTCGTTGATGTCGCGTCCGCGCAGGCGGGCGACCTCTTCGGGCCGCTTGAGGCTCTGCAGCCCGGCCATGGCCGCCTTCACGATGTTGATCGCGTTCGACGAGCCGAGCGACTTCGACAGGATGTCCTTGATCCCGGCGCATTCGACGAGGGCGCGCACGGGGCCGCCCGCGATCACTCCGGTCCCGGGCGCGGCCGGCTTGAGCAGCACGACACCGGCCCCGTCCTCCCCGATGACCTGGTGCGGGATCGTCGTCCCCATCATCGGCACCTCGAACATCTTGCGCTTGGCCTCCTCGACCCCCTTCGAGATGGCCGCGGGGACCTCCTTGGCCTTGCCGTAGCCCAGGCCGACCCGGCCGGCGCCGTCTCCCACCACGACGAGCGCGGCGAACGAGAACCGGCGGCCGCCCTTGACGACCTTGGCGACGCGGTTGATCGAGATCACCCGCTCCTCGTAGATGCTCTTCTCACCCTGTGAGTCGTACCGACGCATCAGATCTGCAGTCCCTTCTCCCTGGCACCCTCGGCGAGCGCGGCCACGCGACCGTGGTACAGCCGCCCGCCGCGGTCGAAGACGACCCGGTCGACACCGGCCGCCTTGGCCCGTTCGGCCAGGAGCTCGCCCACCGCCTTCGCCGGTTCGGTCTTTCCCGCGCCGCCCGCCCGGACCTCTCGATCCGAGGCCGCGGCGATCGTGCGCGCGGTGTCGTCGTCGATGAGCTGCGCGTAGATGTGCCGGTTCGACCGATACACGGCCAGGCGCGGCCGCTCGGCCGTTCCGGCGATCCGCCGACGCACCCGCGAATGGCGGCGGATGCGCGCGATCCGTCTGCTCTTCGCGTCCATCACGCAGCTCCCGTCTTCGCGGCCTTCCCGGCCTTCTTGCGGACGTACTCGCCCTCGTATCGGATGCCCTTGCCCTTGTACGGCTCCGGCTTGCGAATCTTCCGGATGTTCGCCGCCACCTCGCCGACCTGCTGCTTGTCGTTGCCGCGCACCACGATCGAGGTGGGCGCGGGGGTCTCGAACTCGATCCCCTCCGGCGCCGGCACGACGACCGGGTGCGAGTATCCGACCTGGACCTCGAGCGCGTCGCCCTTCATGGCGGCCCGGTAGCCCACCCCGACGATCGCCAGACGCTTCTCGTACCCCTTCGTCACACCCTCGACCATGTTCGCGATGAGCGTCCGGGTCAGGCCGTGGAGGCTCCGGTGCCTGGCCTCCTCGCTCGGCCGCTCGACCCGAAGCGCACCCTCGTCGCGGACGAGGCGCATCTCGGGGTGCACACGCTGGCTCAGCGTGCCCCGAGGGCCCGTGACCGTCACCAGGGCGTCCTCGCCGACGGTCACGTCGACGCCGCCCGGGATCTCGATGGGTTGTCTGCCGATCCGGCTCATCCGTTCCTCACCTCACCACACATACGCGAGGACCTCGCCGCCGATCCGCTTGCGCGCGGCGTCGCGGTCCGTCATCACGCCCTGGGAGGTCGAGATGATCGCGATCCCGAGCCCGCCGAGCACGCGAGGCAGATCGCCGTGGCCGGCGTAGATCCGCCGGCCGGGCGTGCTCACCCGCTGGAGTCCGGTGATCGTCCGCTCTCGCTTCGGCCCGTACTTCAGCGTGACGCGGACCACGCGCTCGATCCCCTCGCCCTCCTCCTCGAAGCTCGCGACATACCCCTCGTCGGCGAGGATCCGAAGGATCGCGGCGGTCATCTTCGACGCCGGGACGACGAGGTCGTCCTTGTACGCGAGGTTCGCGTTGCGCACCCGCGTGAGCAGGTCGGCGACGGGGTCCGTGACGTTCGTGGCCAGTCTCACCATGACGCTTTCGTCACCCCCGGAAGCTCCCCGGCGTGGGCGAGCTCGCGAAAGCAGATCCGGCACAGGCGGAAACGCCGGTACACCGCTCGGGCCCGTCCGCACCGGCGGCACCGCGTGTACTCGCGGACCTTGAACTTCGCCTGCCGCTGCTGCTTCTCGATCAACGCCTTCTTCGCCATGACCCGTCCCTCTAGGACGCCGGCGTCGCCATCGGGATCCCCTCGAACGGGAACCCGAGCGCGACGAGCAGTGCCCTGCCCTCGTCGTCGGTCCTCGCGGTCGTCACGACCGTGATGTCCATCCCCCGGATCTTCACGACCTGGTCGTAGTCGACCTCCGGAAAGATCAGCTGCTCGGTCAGCCCGAGCGTGTAGTTGCCCGACCCGTCGAACGCATCGGGGTTCAGCCCGCGGAAGTCACGGATCCGGGGGATCGCGATCGACACGAGCCGATCGATGAACTCCCACATCCGGTCCCCCCGCAGGGTCACCTTGGCGCCGATCGACATCCCCTCGCGCAGCTTGAACCCCGCGATGGACTTCCGCGCCTTCGTGATGACCGGTCGCTGCCCGGCGATCGTCGTGAGGTCGTCGACCGCCGCCTCCAGCATACGGCCGTCCTTCAGCGCGTCACCCACGCCCATGTTGAGGACGACCTTCTCGAGGCGGGGGACCTCCATCGGGTTCGACAGGCCGAGCTCCTCCTCGAGGCGGCCGAGCACCTCCTCGCGGTAGCGGACCTTCAGCCGGGGCGTCTGGCGATCGCTCACTGGTCCGCCCCGCATCGCCGGCAGATCCGGATCTTCGAGCCGTCGCCCTCGATCCGATACCCCACGCGCGTCGGCCGGCCGCAGGAGCCGCAGACGAGCATCACGTTCGAGATGTCGATGAACATCTCCGTGTCGATGATGCCGCCCTGCTGGAGCTGCGACCCGCTCGTCGAGCGCTTGCCCTGTGTGCGCTGGTGCTTCTTCGCCATCGCGGCGCCCTCGACCATGACCCGCCCTTCCCGGGGCAGGACACGGATGACGCGGCCGGTGTGGCCGGCGCTCTTGCCGGTCATGACCTTCACGGTGTCGTCCTTGTGGATGTTGACGCCGGGCATCGCTACAGCACCTCCGGGGCGAGCGAGATGATCTTCATGAAGCGCCGCTCGCGGAGCTCGCGGGCGACCGGTCCGAAGATCCGCGTCCCGCGCGGGTTCTTCGCGTCGGGAGTCAGGATGACGACGGCGTTGTCGTCGAACCGGATGTAGGAGCCGTCGGGACGACGGCGTTCCTTCGCGGTCCGCACGACCACGGCCTTCACCACCTCGCCCTTCTTCACGGCTCCGCCCGGCAGCGCGTCCTTCACCGAACCCACGACGACGTCGCCGACGTGTGCGTACCGGCGGGCGCTCCCACCGAGCACGCGGATCACGAGGACCTCCTTGGCCCCCGTGTTGTCCGCCACGCGACACCGCGTCTCCTGCTGGATCACTACTTGGCCCTCTCCACGATCTCGACGACGCGCCACCGCTTGGACTTCGAGATCGGCCGGGTCTCCATGACCCGAACCGTGTCCCCGAGGTGCGCCTCGTTGCCCTCGTCGTGCGCGGCGAGCTTGTTCGAGCGCGCAAGGGTCTTCTTGTAGAGGGGATGCCGAACCTTCCGGTCGATCCGCACGAGGACCGTCTTGTCCATCTTGTCGGACACCACGACCCCGACCCGGACCTTGCGGCGGGCTCGACTGTGTTCGGCCGACTCGCTCGGCGTCTCGGGCCGGGCGGTGGTCGCCTCGATCGGCGTCTGTTCGTCGCTCACCGTGCCTCCTCCTGCTCGAGCTCGCCCGCCGCCTCACGCTCGTCGAGCAGCGTGAGGATCCGGGCGATCTCGTGACGCACCTGCTTGATCCGCATCGGGTTGTCGAGCTGACCCGTCGCGAGCTGGAACCGCAGGTTGAACAGCTCCTCCTTGTCGGACTCGAGACGATCGAGCAGCTCGTGGTCGCCCAGGTCCCGAAGCTCCTGGATCTTCGGCACTACTCCATCCCCCCCGCCCGCGTGATGAACTTCGTCTTGATCGGGAGCTTGTGCGCGGCGCGCTCCATCGACTCGCGCGCCAGGGACTCGCTCACCCCCGAGAGCTCGAACATGACGCGGCCGGGCTTGACGACCGCGACCCACCCTTCCGGGTTGCCCTTGCCCGAGCCCATCCGCGTCTCGGCCGGCTTCTTCGTGACCGGCTTGTCCGGGAAGATGTTGATCCACACCTTCCCGCCACGGCGGATGTGCCGCGTGATCGCGACCCGGGCCGCTTCGATCTGCCGGTTCGTGATCCAGGCGGGCTCGAGCGCCACGAGGCCGTAGTCCCCGAAGTGGACCTCGGTCGCGCCCGTCGCACGGCCACGCCGGCGCCCGCGATGCACCTTGCGGTGCTTGACCTTCTTCGGCGCGAGCATCAGGCCTTCGCCTCCCCGTCCGTGCTCGGCGGCGCCTCGGCTTCGTCCTCGCTGGGCGCCGTCTCGGCCGCCACCTCGGGTTCGGGCGCGGCGACCTCCGCGGCCTCCTGCTCGTCGGTGATGAGCGCCCCGGTCGAGGCGCCCCCGCCGCTGGAGACCTGGGCGAGGGCACGAGCGCGCAGGCGCTCGGTCTCCTGCTCGGCCTGCGGGATCTCGTCGCCGTGGTAGACCCAGACCTTCACGCCGATCTGACCGAACGTCGTCTTGCCCTCGGCGGTCCCGAAGTCGATCTTCGCGCGAAGCGTGTGGAGAGGGACCCGGCCCTCTCGGTACCACTCGCGGCGGGACATCTCCGTGCCGCCGAGGCGGCCGCCGCACTGGACCCGAACGCCGAGCGCCCCCGACCGCATCGCCGTCTGCACCGCGCGGCGCATGGCGCGCCGGAACGACACGCGTCCGGCGAGCTGCTCGGCCACACCGTGGGCGAGGAGCGTGGCGTCGGTCTCGGGGCGCGCCTCGCTTGCGGCCGAGTTCATGTCTTCCACCTTGACGTCGACGCGCTTCTTCGTGACGCGCTCGATGTCCTTGCGGATCCGGTCGACCTCGGCGCCCTTGCGCCCGATCACGATTCCCGGCCGCGCGGTGCGGATGTACACCCAGATCTGATCGCCCTTGCGCTCGATGTCCACGCTCGAGATCCCGGCCCGCGACAGGCGCGAGCGGATGTGCTTGCGGATCCAGACGTCCTCGTGGAGCTGATCGGAGTAGTCGCGCCGAGCAAACCAGTTGGACTTCCAGGGGTAGATGACCCCGAGCCGGAACCCGTACGGGTTGACCTTGTGACCCACTACGCATCCTCTCCCAACGAGCGAACGACGAGCGTGATGTGCGACGTGCGCTTGCGGATCCGGGTCGCGCGCCCGTAGGCGCGAGGGCGCCAACGCTTCAGCGTCGGCCCCTCGTCGACCCAGGCGCGGTCGACGACGAGGTTCTGCGCGGCGACACCCGGCTGCTGCTCGGCGTTGGCCACGGCGGAGTCCAGCGCCTTCTCGACCGTCCGGGCCGCCCCCAGCGGCGAGAAGCGCAGGATCCGGCGGGCGTCGTCGACCTGCCGACCGCGGACGAGATCGATCGCCCGCCGAGCCTTCGGCGGGGAGATCCGCACGTATTTGACCGTCGCTCGAGCTTCCACTTCCTACCTCACCGTCGTGGAGCGCTCGGCGCGCGCGTGGGCGCGGAACGTCCGCGTGGGCGCGAACTCGCCGAGCTTGTGGCCGACCATCGACTCCGAGACGTAGATGGGCACGTGCTTGCGGCCGTCGTGGACGGCGATCGTGTGACCGACCATCTCCGGAACGATCGTGGATCGGCGCGACCAGGTGCGGAGGACCTTCTTGTCCCCGCGCCGGTTCATCTCGACGATCCGGACCATGAGGTGCTCGTCGACGAACGGTCCCTTCTTGATGCTCCGAGGCACTAGCCACGCCCCTTCCCGCGACGCCGGACGATGTTCCGGTTCGACGCCTTGTTCTTCTTCCTCGTGCGGCCTTCCTTCTTGCCCCACGGGCTCGTGGGGTGCCGGCCACCCGAGCTCTTGCCCTCGCCGCCACCCAGCGGGTGATCGACGGGGTTCATCGCCACGCCCCGCACGGTCGGCCGCTTGCGCTTCCAGCGGTTCCGACCCGCCTTGCCGATCTGGATCAGCTCGTGCTCGGGGTTGCCCACCTCGCCGACGGTTGCCTTGCAGGTCGCCTCGACGAGGCGCATCTCGCCCGACGGCAGGCGCAACGTGGCGTTGCGACCCTCCTTGGCCATGACCTGGATGCTCGCGCCGGCCGAGCGCGCCATACGGGCGCCGGCGCCCGGCTTCAACTCCACGGCGTGCACCGTCGTCCCCACCGGGATGTTCCGAAGCGGCAGCGCGTTGCCCGGGCGGATCTCGGCTCCCTCGCCCGAGAGCAGCCGGTCACCGACCTTCAGACCGTTCGGCGCGAGGATGTATCGCTTCTCGCCGTCGGCGTAGTGCAGGAGCGCGATGCGGGCGGTCCGGTTCGGGTCGTACTCGATCTGGGCCACCTTGGCGGGGATCCCGTCCTTGTTCCGACGGAAGTCGATGAGCCGGTAGCGCCGCTTGTTGCCGCCGCCCTGGTGCCGCGCGGTGATGCGGCCGTGCGCGTTTCGGCCGGCGCGGTTGCGGCCCTTGGCGAGCAGCGACCGCTCCGGCTTCGAGCGCGTGATCTCCTCGAAGGAGGACACGCTCGCGCCGCGGCGCCCCGGGGTCGTCGGTTTGTACTTGCGAACGGCCATGGCTCTAGGTCCCGGTCTCGAAGATCTCGATGCGATCGCCCTCGGCGAGCGTGACGATCGCGCGCTTCTGGTCGGCGCGCTTGCCGAGCGTCCAGCGGCGGCGCTTCACCTTGCCCTTCCGGTTGAGCGTGCGGACCGAGACGACCTGGACGTTCCAGATGACCTGGACCGCTTCCTTGATCTCGGTCTTGTTGGCCCGGGGGTCCACGAGGAACGTGTAGGTGTTCTGCTCGAGACCCGCGTACGACTTCTCGCTCACCACGGGCCGGATGATCACGTCGCGCGCCGTCTTCATGCCGACTCGTCCTCCCCGTCGGAGCTCGCCGGCGCCGGCGCCTCCTCCGTGGTGGACCGACCCGTCCCGCCCACGGTGGCCTCGACGACGTCGAGGGCCTCGGGCGTGAGCAGCACGCGATCGGCCGCGATGACCTCGTAGACGCCGAGGCTCCGCGCATAGACGACCTTCACGCCCGCGATGTTGCGGAAGGACTTCTCGAACGCGCCGCTGTCGCTGGGCTCGGGCAGGACGACGAGCACCCTGCCGGTGAGCTCGAGCGCCTCGAGCACCTCGTTCGCACGCTTCGTCGCCGGGGCGTCGAACTCGACGCCCTGCACGATCGCGAGCTTGTCGCTGCGGAGGGCGTCGGTGAGCGCCGAACGCAGGGCGCCGCGCTTCATCTTCTTGTTGACACGCAGATCGTGGTCGCGTGGGTGCGGGCCGTGGGCGAC
>DATBLA010000184.1:0-5645 GCA_036555645.1 Actinomycetota bacterium | reverse complement strand
GTCGTCGGCGTGCCGTAGTGGAAGCACGCCGAACCTGACGCGAGCTGTTCGCCCGAGCCGAGGCCGATCGAGACGAGGATCGCCGCGCCACCGGTGTTCGCCCGCCGGATCCGATCGTCGACGGACGCTCGCTCGCCGTCTCCGCGAAGGAGCAGCGGGCGCGTCCCCGAGCGGTCGAGCTCGGCGGCCAGCGCCCGGGCGATCGCGAACGGCACGTCGGGTCCGGCGACCGTCGGCGGGTCGGCGTCGATCGCGACGACGGTCCCCGGAAGCGTGAACCCGGCTCGGAGCGCGGCGTCCTCGCGCACGACGGCCCGACTCGGTCCTTCCATCGTGGGTCGGTACCGGGTGATCGCGTGCACGGTGTCGAGGCCGACGATCCCGTCGACCCGCGCCGCCACGTTGCGCTGGAACTCGCGGACGCCGCCCGCGGTGCGCGGGCCGAAGATCGCGTCCTCCTTGCCGGCGTCGAACCCGAGGGCGTTGAGCATCCGCTGGAGCTCGCGGACGTCGTCCCCGTGAAAGGCCGGCGATCGCAGGTACAGGGTCCGGTCCCCGAGTCGGTACCCGGCCTCGACGAGTTGGCTCCAGGTGTCCGGCCCCACGATGCCGTCGGTGGGGAGCCCGCGTCCGAGCTGGAACCGCCGGACGGCGGCCTCGGTCGAGGGGCCGAACGTGCCGTCGAGCTCGACGCCGTCGACCTGCATGCCGGCGCCCAGCAGACGATGCTGGACGTCGCGAACGGCCGCGCCGTGCGCCCCTGCCCGGATCGGGTCCATCGGGTGAGTTTGGGGGGACGCGGCTCGATCCGGCAACCGCGAACGCGAGGAGGGCTCCGACGCCTGCTGCTGGGCTACTCGGAGATGTGCGGGTCGAGCTCTTGCAGGAGCGCCGCCTTGCCCCGAGCGCCGACGACGCGGGTGACCTCCTCGCCGGACTTGAACAGCAGCAGGGTCGGGATGCTCATCACCGCGTACTCGCGGGTGACCTGAGGGTTCTCGTCGATGTTCAGCTTGGCCACCCGGAGCCGGTCGCCCTTGTCGCGGCCGACCTCCTCGACGATGGGGGAGACCATGTGACACGGGACGCACCACTCGGCCCAGAAGTCGACGAGGACGGGGACGTCCGCGTCGAGGACCTGCTGCTTGAAATCGCCGTCGGTCACGTCGCCGATCAACGTCACGAGTCGTCCTCCCCTTCGTCGGTGAACGTCCCCACCGGGACGCGGTGCCCGAGCTCCTCCAGATGCTTCTCCACGTCGATGGCCGCCTTGCACCCCTGTCCGGCGGCCGTGACAGCCTGACGGTAGATCACGTCGGTGACGTCACCGGCCGCGAAGACGCCCGGGACGCTCGTACGCGTCGTGGGTTCGGCGACGACGATATAGCCGCCGTCGGTCAGCTCGAGCTGCCCCTTCACGAGCTCGGTGTTCGGCGTGTGGCCGATCGCCACGAACACGCCGTCGGTCGGGAGCTCCCGCGTCGCGTCGGTGTTCACGTCGCGAAGACGGACGCCCGACACGGCGCCCTCGCCGAGGATCTCCTCGACGACGGCGTCCCAGATCACCTCGACCTTCGGGTTCGCGAGCGCCCGCTCCTGCATGATCTTCGAGGCCCGGAACGCTCCCCGCCGGTGCACGATCGTCACCTTGCTCGCGAACTTCGTCAGGAAGGTCGCCTCCTCCATCGCGGTGTCGCCTCCGCCGACGACGATGAGCTCGCGATCGCGGAAGAAGAACCCGTCACACGTGGCGCAGGCGCTCACGCCGCGCCCGCGGAGGATGTCCTCGCCCGGGACGCCGAGCCACCGCGCCGACGCGCCGGTCGCCATGATGAGCGCACGCGTCCTCCACTCCTGATCGCCCGCCCACACGCCGAAGGGCTCCTCGGACAGGTCCACCCGGGTGGCGGACTGGGCGACGATCTCCGCCTCGAACCGAACCGACTGCTTCTCGAACGCGTCCATGAGCTCGGGGCCGAGGATGCCGTCCGGGAACCCGGGGTAGTTCTCGACGTCGGTCGTGAGCATGAGCTGGCCGCCCGCCTCGAGACCCTTGAGGACGAGCGGCGCGAGGTTCGCCCGGGCGGCGTACAGGGCGGCCGTGTACCCGGCCGGCCCCGAGCCGAGGACGATCACGTTGCGGGTTTCGGTCATTGCGGCGGACTCCTCCATCGAGGATAACCGGAGCCTATTCCCGTTCCCCGCGGTGCCCGGCAGGTGGTCGCGGTCAGTCCGGACGCAGCCGGCGCCGGACGACCTTGCCCGACGGCGTTCGGGGGATCGTGTCGATGATCGCCACCTCGCGCGGCAGCTCGTGCGGCGCCAGGGTCGAGGACGCGAACCGGCGGAGGCCATCGAGCTCGACGGGGGCGGCCCCGGTCCGGGGGACCACCCAGGCGACGACCCGGTGGCCCCACTCGGGATCGGGCCGCCCCGAGACGGCGACGTCGCCCACGTCCGGGTGCTCGCGGAGCGCGGACTCGACCCGATCCGGCCACACCTTCTCGCCCCCGGACACGATGAGGTCGTCGAGGCGGCCGACGATCCGCAGCGTACCCTCGTGCATCGCCCCCGCGTCGCCCGTCCGAAGCCACTCGTCGCCAGTGAACGCGTCGACGGACGCCGCGGGATCGAAGCGATACCCGCGCATCGTCGTCGGTCCCCGCAGGTGCACCTCGTCGTCCGGACCGAGACGGACCTCGGTTCCGGCGAGCGGAACGCCCTCGTAGACGACGCCCCCGCAGCTCTCGGTGAGCCCGTACGTCTCGACGAGGGTCGCGCCCGCGCGCTCGGCTCGAGCCCGTTCGTCCGGCCACAGGCCGGAACCTCCCACGAGGATCGCGCGGAAGCCGGTCAGGTCGGCTCCGGCATCCACGAGGCGGCGAAGGATCGTCGGGACGACCGACGTGAACGCCGCCGAG
The DNA here is from genome assembly GCA_036555645.1 of Actinomycetota bacterium. Classification (GTDB taxonomy): domain Bacteria; phylum Actinomycetota; class UBA4738; order UBA4738; family HRBIN12; genus DASSJM01. Next base: position 2,724 of record DATBLA010000184.1, on the reverse strand, counting down.
CTCGCGCCGATCACCTGCACGTCGGCGCGGGGCAGGATCGTCACCTGGGCGCCGAGCAGGACCGCGCGAAGGATCACGAGCAGTCCCCCGACGTGCGCGACCGGAAGGCAGCAGAGCCATGCGTCCTCCGAGGTCGCCCCGAGCCGCTCCGCGGACGAGGCCACCGCGCGTTCGAGCGCCCGACGATCGAACTGCGCGAGCTTCGGACGCCCGCCCGTCCCGGACGTGTGCACGACGAGCGCGACGTCCTCGTCCACGGGCTCGCCGCCGTTGCCGCGGCGCACGGCAACCTCGCCGTCCTCGGAGACGACGTGGGTCGGTCGCGCCGCCTCGAGCAGGGCCTCGAGCCGGTCCGAGGGCATGCCGGCATCGAGCGGGATGAACGCCGCGCCGGATGCCCAGATCCGTTCGATCAGCCCCGGAAGCGCCGGCCCCTGCGGGACGACGACGGCCACCAGGTCGCCGGGCCCGGTCACCCCGGTGAGGCGAACCCCGTCGCTCACATCCGCTAGGCTAGCCGAACCGTTCGAGTCCCCGTTCTAGGAGTGGTCGGTCATGACGTCGATGCCCGCGTGGGAGCGTGCCGGCGAGTTCGAGGACATCCGGTACGAGACCGCCGAGGGCATCGCGAAGATCACGATCGACCGACCCGAGGTCCGCAACGCCTTCCGTCCCCTCACCGTCGTCGAGATGGGCCGGGCCTTCGACATGGCGCGGGACGATCCGGCGATCGGCGTCGCGATCCTGACGGGGCAGGGCACGAAGGCGTTCTGCTCGGGCGGCGACCAGCGGATCCGGGGCGACGACGGCTACGTCGATGAGCACGGCATCGGACGGCTCAACGTCCTCGATCTTCAGATCCAGATCCGGCGGCTGCCGATGCCCGTCGTCGCGATGGTCGCGGGATACGCGATCGGCGGGGGGCACGTGCTCCACGTCTGCTGCGACCTGACGATCGCCGCGGACAACGCCCGGTTCGGCCAGTCCGGGCCCCGCGTGGGGTCGTTCGACGGCGGCTACGGGATCAACCTGCTCGCGCGTCAGATCGGGGAGAAGCGCGCGAAGGAGATCTGGTTCCTGTGTCGGCAGATCGATGCCGCGACGGCGCTCGACTGGGGCCTCGTCAACGCCGTCGTCCCGCTCGAGGATCTCGAGGCCGAGACCGTGCGATGGTGCCGGGAGATGCTCGCCCTCAGCCCCCTTGCCCTCCGGCTGCTGAAGGCCGGCTACAACGCGGGGGTCGACGGCCTCGCCGGCGTCCAGCACCTGGCCGGTGATGCGACGCTCCTCTACTACATGACCGAGGAGGCGCAGGAGGGCCGCGACGCGTACGTCGGCAAGCGGGCCCCGGACTTCACGAGGTTCCCGAAGCGCCCGTGAGCCGGCTCGGCGTCTGGGTCTCGGGCGCACGCCCCCGGACGCTCGGCGCAAGCGTCACGCCCGTCGTGGTCGGGACGGCGGCCTCCGGCGAGCTCATCGTGTGGCGGTTCGCCGCCGCGTTGCTCGTCGGACTCGGCCTCCAGGTCGGCGTGAACCTGGCGAACGACTACCACGACGGCGTGCGCGGGGTGGACACGGCCGAGCGGCTCGGGCCGCCGCGGCTCACCGCCGGAGGCGTGGTCGCGCCCCGCTCGGTGCTGCTCGCTGCGCTCGGGTGCATCCTCGTGGCCGGGCTCGCGGGCCTGGCGCTCGCGGCGGCGACGACCTGGTGGCTCGTGCCCATCGGAGCCGTGGCGATGCTCGCGCTGTGGCTGTACAGCGGCGGGCCGCGCCCCTATGCGGACCTGGGGCTGGGCGAGGTCATGGTGTTCGTCTTCTTCGGGCTCATGGCCACCGCCGGGTCCGCGTACGTGCAGGTCGAGGTCGTCCCGAGCGCGGCCTGGTGGTCGAGCATCCCGGTCGGCCTGCTCGCGGTCGCCATCCTCGTCGCGAACAACCTCCGCGACATCCCGACGGACGCCGCCGCCGGCAAACGGACCCTGGCGGTCCGGATCGGCGATCCGGGGGCTCGGACGCTGTATCGCGCGACGGTGGCGGCGTCGTTCGTCGCGGTCGGGCTCGGCGTGATCGCGGACGTGCTGCGCGAGGGTGCCGGGCTCCCCGCCTGGACGCTCGTGGCGTTCGGCGCGGTGCCCATCGCGATGACGGCGCTCCGTGAGGTCGGCTCGGCCCGTGGGCGAGGGCTGATCGCCGTCCTCGTCGTGACGGCGCGCCTGCAGGTGGCGTTCGGGGGGTTGCTCGCGCTCGGGTTGTGGGTCGCGGAGGTGACGGCGTGAGCGAGGCGGACCGCGCGTTCGCCGCGTCGTGGTGGCTCGTCGACGGCCTGGTTCGCGCGGGCCTCGAACATGCGTGCGTGTCGCCCGGGTCGCGTTCGACGCCGGTCGCGCTCGCCCTGTGGCGCCACCCGGCGGTGAAGGTCCACGTCCACCTGGACGAGCGATCCTCCGCCTTCTTCGCGCTGGGCATCGCGAAGGCGAGCGGCCGCCCCGTCGCGGTCGTGACGACGAGCGGGACCGCGGCCGCCGAGCTGCTCCCCGCGATCGTCGAGGCGTGGATGTCGCGAACGACGCTCGTCGCGCTCACGGCGGACCGACCGCCCGAGCTCCGCGGTGTCGGGGCGAACCAGACGATCGACCAGCCGGGGATCTTCGGGTCGTTCGTCCACGTCTCGATCGACGCCCCGGTCCCCGGCGACGCCCCGGACGAGGAGCGGTGGCGCGAGCT
>DATBLA010000183.1:0-16934 GCA_036555645.1 Actinomycetota bacterium | reverse complement strand
CACGTGATCTCGATCGGCGACGACTCGTTCGACCTGTCGGGGACGAGGATCGCGCTCATGATCGCCGGGCTGGGGGCGGTGCTGGCGGGGACCGTGACGCGCCGTCGGCTCCGGCGATTCCGCGTGAGCAAGCCCGAGGCGCTCGGCCTGGTCCCGAAGCTGAAACGCCCGCCCGCCGAGGGCCTGTTCGTCGCGTTCGAGGGCGTCGAGGGCTCGGGCAAGGGCACCCAGATCCGTCTCGCGAAGGAATGGCTCGAGTCGCAGGAGATCGACGTGCTCGTCACCCGCGAGCCGGGCGGGACCCCCGTGGGGGAGGAGCTTCGTCGCGTGCTCCTCGCGCACGACACCGGGCACATCGAGCCGAAGACCGAGGCGCTCCTGTTCGCCGCCAGCCGGGCCCAGCACGTCGCCTCGGTCATCCGGCCCGCGCTCGCGGAGGGCCACGTCGTGATCACCGACCGCTACATCGACTCCTCGCTCGCGTACCAGGGCGGCGCGCGCGGTCTCGGCGAGCAGGACATCCTGACGCTCAACGTGTGGGCGACCCAGGGCCTGTTCCCCGATCTCGTCCTGCTGCTCCACCTGGAGCCCGAGGCCGGACTGTTGCGCTCGCTCGAGGAACCGGACCGGATCGAGGTCGAGGGCCAGGACTTCCACGCGAAGGTCTCCGACGCCTACCTCCGGATCGCCGAGGAGCATCCCGAGCGGGTCGTCGTCGTCGACGCGGATCAGACTCCGGACATGGTGCACGAGCAGGTGGTCGAGGCGCTCTCGAGGGTCCTGAAGGAGCGGGACGACGGCCGCGCGAGCTGACGACGTCGGGCCGGTTCTCGACCGGGTTCCCGGGCAGGAGACGGCCGTCGGGTTCCTCCGCCGGGCCGCCGCTCGCCCGCACCACGCCTACGTGCTCGCGGGGCCGGAGGGCGGCGGGAAGCAGCTGGCCGCCCGGGCGTTCGCCGCGGCGCTCCTGTGTCGCGACGGAGGCTGTGGGACGTGTCGCGATTGCCGGCTGGCGCTCGAGGATCGCCACCCGAACCAGGTCGTCGTCGAGCCGGAGGGGCGGGACATCCACGTGGACGCCGTTCGGAGCGAGATCTGGCATCCGGCGCACCGAACCGCCCCCGAGCCCGGACGCAAGGTCTTCGTGATCCGCGAGGCCGACCGGCTGAACCCGGCCGCGGCCGACGTCCTGCTCAAGGTGCTCGAGGAGCCGCCGGCGGACACCGTGATCCTCCTGCTGTCCGCTCGCCCGGACGAGCTCCCGGAGACCGTGCTCTCGCGGTGCCACGTCGTGTGGTTCCGGCCCCTGTCGGAGGCCTTCGTCACGGCCACGCTGGTCTCCGAGGGCGTGGACGCCGAACGCGCCGCGCTCGCCTCGCGCCTGTCGGGTGGGAACCTGGGGCGCGCCCGTCGCGACGCCGGCGACGCCGCGGGCCTGTCGTTTCGCGAGACGGCTCGCCGGGCCATCGAGCAGATGCGCGAGGGGCCTCCCGGCGCGCTCGCGGCGGCCGACGACGTCATGGCCGCGGCCGAGCGACACAAGAAGGACCTCGCGTCGAGCCTCCAGGACGAGCTGGCACCGTTCCTCGATGCCCGCGGTCGTCCGGAGGAGGCCTATCGCGCGGCGATCCGCCGCCTCGAGGAACGGCACACCCGCCGCGTTCGCCGCGCGGAGCGCGACTACGTCGACCGGGTCCTGTTCGGCATCTCGGCGCTGCTCCGCGATCGGATCGTGGCGGCGGTCGGAGGCGGATCGGAGCTGCTCATGAACCCCGACCTCGAGCCCGAGCGCGGCGACCTGCGCGGTGTCGCCGTGGCCGTCACGGCGGTCGAGGAAGGGCGCGCGGCGCTGGCCGAGGACCTCAACCTCAACACGAAGCTCGTGATCGAACAGGCGTTCCTGCGGGTCGCCGCCGCCTGAGTCGAGGCGCTTCGACGCGGTTTCGACCCCCCGCAACTTGTGGTGCTGGCATCACTGTTGACGGGGCCGACCCGTGGGACGCTTTCCGTGAGATGTCCGAGGAAGCGGTCCGCGTGCTCATCGTGGACGACCAGGAGCCGTTCCGGATGGCGGCCCGGATGGTCGTCGAGGCGACCGACGGCTTCGAGGTGGTGGGGGAGGCCGAGACCGGGGAGTCCTCGGTCGAGATGTCGCGCGAGCTCTCGCCCGACCTCGTCCTCATGGACGTCAACCTCCCCGGGATCAACGGCCTGGACGCCACGCGGCAGATCCTCGCCGGCGGCGGCGGGCAGATCGTCGTCCTGCTGCTGTCGACCTACGAGGAGGACGAGTACGCGCCCCGCGCCGCCGAGTGCGGGGCGGCCGCGTACATCCCCAAGGCCGCGTTCGGTCCGGACCGGCTCGAGTCGGCCTGGGAGGCCGCCCGGGCCGGCTGAACTCGCGGGGATCGTTCCGCGTCAGGGTCCCGGCACGATCGAGCGTGCGGGGACCCGTCCGCTGATCGTCGTCCCCGCCCCCGGCGCGCTCGTCACCTGAAGGGTGCCCCCCACGGCGTCGAGCCGGTCGGCCATGCCCTGGAGGCCGGTCCCGGCGGTGGCCACTCCCGGCTCGAACCCGACGCCGTCGTCGCGGACCTCGAACTCGAGCATGCCGTCGCGCTGCCGGATCGCGATCGCGACGCGCGAGGCCTCCGCGTACTTGGCCACGTTCTGGAGCGCCTCGAGCACGCAGAAGTAGACGGTCGCCTCGACCTCCGGCGTGTAGCGGCCGATCCCGTCCGGCTCGAGCAGGATCGGCAGATCCGTCTTTCGGGCCTGCGCTTCGAGCGCCGCCGCGAGGCCGCTGTCGGCGAGCAGCGGCGGGTAGATGCCGCGGGCGAGGTCACGCAGGTTCTCGAGCGCCGCGTTCACCTCGACCTGGAGCTGCCCGAGCAGCTCCCGAGCCTTGTCCGGGTCCCGCTCGACGACCTGGTCCGCGAGCCGCAGCTTCACCGAGAGCGCGACGAGCTGCTGCTGGGCGCCGTCGTGGATGTTCCGCTCGAGCCGCCGGCGCCCCTCGTCGACGGCCGCGACGATCCGGCGACGCGACTCTCGGAGCTCCTCGATGAGGCGGACGTTGCGAAGGACCAGGCCCGCCTGGCCGGTGAGATCGTGGATGAGCTTCTCCTTCGCCGGGTTCATCGGGTCGTTCGCGGGCATCGCGACGGTGATCGCGCCGAGCTGCTCGCCCTGGTGACGGACGACGAAGGCGTCCGAAGTCAGGTCGGCCAGCGCGGCGGCCGGGGCCGGCTGGCTCTCGACGACGGTGTCCGGCCAGGTTGCCGCGGGTCGCAGTTCCCCGTCCACGAGGAGCCAGATCGTCACCCGATCGGCGCCGGTGCCCGCTCCCAGGATCGAGGCCATCCTCGGAAGGACGTCGTCGCTCGAGTACGCGTCGGCGAGCCGGTCCGAGAACTCGGTGAGCACCTCGTACGGGGTGGCCCGACCCCCGTACACGATCCGGTCCGCGATCCGGCGCGACAGGCGCAGCAGGGGCCAGGCGCACGCCCCGACGATCACGCCGGCCGCGAGCGTCGCTCCCGGTGAGTCGGCGAGCGGCCCCACGACGATTCCCCCGATGAGCAGCAACACGACGAGCGAGGCGGCCGTGAGGAACAGGACGAGGACGGTCGCGACGAGCGTCTTCTTCATGACGACGTCGAGGTCCCACAACCGGTACCGAAGCACCGCGATCCCCGCCGAGGCGGGGATGCCGATCCCGAACAGCAGGAGGAACGCGAAGAACAGCAGGTCGTTCAATGCCGTCGATTCCCCGCTTCCCAGGCCGATCGCGGTCAGCACGGTCGCGACGAACATGGCGATCGCCGCGAACCCGACGTAGGCGAGCCACCGGATCTGCTGGCGCTCCTCGCCGTGGGAGGCGCGATAGCGGATGGCGAGCGACACGACGGATGCGATCGCCAGGCCGATCCCCGCGATGCCGATCGCCCACGACAGCGGCTCGAGCACGGGTGTGAGCGCGTCCACGCCGGTCGGGTTCGGCGGGTCGGGGCCGAGGTCGCTGAAGTCGAGCGGCCCCACGCGCAGGATCGTCGCCACGATCCCGGTGGCGAAGACGCCGACGATGGCCGGAGGGAGCCACCGCCAGCGCGGTGATTGCACCGTCCCGGTCGGAAACAGGGCAAGAACCAACGGGACGGGCGTCACGGCCACGAGGAACAGCCAGTTGGACAACCATGCGGCCACCTCACGGAGGGGGAGCGCGGAGGGTTCGACGTGGTAGGTGTACGTCGCGTACTCGGACGCCGCTGCCGCGACGAGGAAGCCCACGCCCGTCGTCATGAGGAGCCAGCCGATCGGGTTGCGGGGGACACGCGACGCCACGAGGGCGCCCACCGTCCCGTAGCCGAGCATCAGCGCGACCGCGATGACGATGAACAGCGGATCTTCTGTCACCGAGCCGTTGCGGATCGTGAGCATCAGCGTGACCGCGAGCACGACGAGCGAGCATCCCCAGATCACCCATGCGAGACGGCGGGTGCCCGGCCTCATCGCGACCCCGGCGCTGCGGCGGGCACGGTGCCCGTGATCGTCGTCCCCTGCCCCGGTGCGCTCGTCACCTGGAGGTTGCCGCCGATCGCATCGAGCCGGTCGGTCATCCCCTGCAGTCCCGTCCCGTGGCCGGTCGACGCCGGGTCGAACCCCCGACCGTCGTCGGTGACCGAGAACACGAGCTGCCCATTCTGCTGGACGAGCGTCACCGTGGTGGTGGAGGCGTCCGCGTACTTCGCCACGTTGTTCAACGCCTCGAGCGTGCAGAAGTACACGGTGGACTCGACCTCCTGCGGATACCGTCCGACACCGGATGTCTCGACGCTCGTGGGCATCGCGGACTTGCGGGCCTGCGCCTCGATCGCCGTCGCGAGTCCCTTGTCCGCCAGGAGCGGGGGGTAGATCCCGCGCGCGAGGTCGCGGAGGTCGTCGAGGGCCGCCTGGGTCTCGCCCTGCAGATCGCCGAGCATGGTCTCTGCCTGCGCCGCGTCCTTGCCGATGAGCCCCTGGGCGAGCCGGAGCTTGACCGTGAGCGCGACGAGCTGCTGCTGCGCGCCATCGTGGATGTTGCGCTCGATCTTCCGTCGCTCCTCGTCCTGGGCGGCGACGAGTCGCTGACGCGACGCTCGAAGCTCCTCGATGAGCTTGACGTTGCGAAGGACCAGCCCCGCCTGGGCGGCGAGGTTCTCCATGAGCTGGCGCTTCGACGCGTCGATCGGATCGCTCGGCGGAAAGGTCGCGGTGAGCGCGCCGAGGTCCTCGCCCTCGAACAGCACGGGGACACGATGCTCCTCGCCCGTCGGCTCGCCGATCGACGCCTCCTCGCGGAGCTCGTCGCCGAGTCGAAGGAGCGCCCGGGCCGAGGTCGCGCCCGTGGCGTTCGCGAGGACCTGCACCATCCTCGGGAGCACGTCGACGACCGAGTAGGTCTCGCCCACCCGTTCCCCGAAGGCGGTCAGGACCTCGTACTCGCTCGCGCGGCGGCCGAACGTGATCCGGTGGGCGATGCGGCGAGCGAGGCGGACGATCGGCACGACGAGGATGCCGAGCGCCACGCCACCGACGAGCAGGACCACCGGGTTCGGCTCGGCATCGATGAGGAGCTGCGAGGAGATCGCCAGGACGAGCAGGACGGGCAGCCCGAACGCCAGGGTCAGCACGAGCGCGACGAACGTCTTCTTCACGACGACATCGAGCTCGTACAGCCGGTAGCGAAGGATCGCGACGCCGATCGAGCCCGGCAGGCCGACGGCCAGCAGCAGGAGCAGCACGCCACCCAGGACGTCGCCGACGACGGACTCCTCGCCGAGGATCGCGTCCGACGCGAACAGCAGCGCGAACACCAGCACGCCGAACAGCGCCAGCGAGACGAGCCAACGCATCTGGGCTCGCTCCTCCCCGCGGCTGCGGCGGAACCGCACGACCATGGAGGCGACCGCGAGCGCGGTTCCACCCAGCCCCGCGAAGCCGGAGATCGTGAGCAACAGGCCCGAGAGAGCCGGGGTCGGCTGAGACTCCGGGCCGCGCGTGATGAACCCGAGCGTGCCGGCGACGGCGCTCACGGCAAGCATGGCGCCGACCCAGTTCCACCGGCGGGAGGGGGGTCGCCCGGTCGGGAACAGCAGCAGCAGCAGCGGGACGGCGAGCAGGAGCGGAACCAGGACGAAATCGCTGAAGATCTCCCCGGCGACCTCGACGAAGGGGAGGTCCGAGCGACTGTAGGTCTCGGAGAAGGCCGTGACTCCGAGGAGGAAGGCCTCACCCGCGAGCACGAGGCCGATGAGGTTCTCGGGGCGGCGCCGTCCGATGAGGGCTCCCGCGCCGCCCCACGCGATCATCGCCAGGACGAGGGCCCCCATGAAGAAGGGGCCGTCCTCGCTCCCCTTCGGAACGCCGAAGAGTCCCGCCTGCTCGATGACGAACGCGGCGACGATGAGGACGCTCCCGGCGAGAGCGAGCCAGGGGGCGTGCCTGCCCCATCGGCGTCGGCCGTCCATCGCCACGGTCACGGGAGCTCCACGGTGGGAACCGACCCGGTCAGCGTGGTGCCACTGCCCGGCGAACTGTCGATCGTCAGGTCGCCGCCGATCGCCTCCAAGCGGTCGGCCATGCCCTGGAGCCCGGTCCCCGAACCGGCCGCGACGGGGTCGAACCCCCGTCCGTCGTCGGTGACCGAGAACGAGAGGTGCCCGTCCGTGTGCCACAACCGCACGCTCACGTTCGAGGCCTGCGAGTACTTCGCCACGTTGTTGAGCGCCTCGAGCGTGCAGAAGTAGACCGCCGCCTCCACGTCCTGCTGGTAGCGGCCCACGCCGTCGGGCTCGACGGTGGCCGGGACCGGCGACTTGCGCGCCTGGGCCTGGATGGCCGCGGCGAGGCCCTGGTCGGCGAGCAACGGCGGGTAGATGCCGCGGGCGAGGTCGCGCAGGTCCTCGAGCGCGGTCGCGGTCTCGGCCTGGAGCTGCGAGAGCATCTCCCTGGCCTTCGCCGGATCGCGTTCGACGAGACCCTCGGCGAGGCGCTGTTTGACCTGGAGCGCGACGAGCTGCTGCTGGGCGCCGTCGTGGATGTTGCGCTCGAGCTTGCGACGCTCCTCGTCCTGCGCGGCGACGAGCCGCTGGCGGGATGCGCGCAGGTCCTCGATGAGCTTCACGTTGCGCAGGACGAGCCCCGTCTGCGCCGCGAGGTCCTCGACGAGCTTCTCCTTCCCCGGATCCATCGGGTCGTTCGCCGGCATCGCCACGGCGAGCGCGCCGAGATCCTCGCCCTGGTACAGGACCGGGACGACGTGCTCCTCGCCGCCCGCGACGGCCTCGTCCGGCCACCTCGCCACCTCGCGAAGGTCGCCGCCCACACGAAGCAGGGCTCGAGCCGAGGTCGCGCCGGTCCCGCTCGCGAGCACCTGCACCATCCGCGGCAGGACGTCCTCGGTCGAGTAGGTGTCGCCGAGGCGCTCGGAGAACGTCGTGAGGACCTCGTACGGCGTGGCGCGCTTGCGATAGACGATCCGGTCGGCCAGCCGTCTGGCCAGTCGCCGGGCCGGACCGAACGCGAGGCCGAGCACGACCCCGAGGGCGAGCGTCGCCGATTGGGCGGGTGTGACACCCACGGTGGCAACCGAGAGCAGGACGAGCACGAGGACGCCGAGCAGCGTCAACGCCGAGGCGACGATGCCGAACACGAGCGTCTTCTTGATGACGACGTCGAGGTCCCACAGCCGGTAGCGGAAGATCGCGACGAGGTAGGCGACCGGGATGCCGATCACGAGCGTGAACGCCGTGAGGGCGAAGAAGATGCCGTACAGCCCCTCGCCGTTGCCTGCGGTCTCGATGCCGAGCAGCGTTCCGCCGATCGCGATGATCCATTGCAGGAGGAAGAACACGCCGGCCATCGACGCAACGAAGGCCAGAACGCGCATCTGCTGCCGTTCCTCTCCGGTCGAGCGCTTGAACCGCTGGCGAACGGCGAAGACGGTCGCGACGGCCGCGACGAGCGCCGCGATGGCGCCGATCGCGATCACCGCGCCCGCGAACGAGAACGCGTCGAGCCCGAGGGGGTTCTCGTAGACGATCCCGCTCTCGACCCAGTTGTTGAGTGGCCCGGGACGCAACACGAACGCGAGGAACGCGATCGCGGTGCCTCCCACGAGGGCGACGGCGACCCAGCGCCAGCGGGGTGTCGGCACGCGGCCGTCGGGATACAGGAGGAAGAGCAACGGGATCAGGGCGACCGGGTACAGGGCGAACTCGCCGACCGTTGCCCACGCGCCGACGAACGGGACGGATCCACCGGCCCTCAGGCCCAGGAGCACCACGGCCTGGGCCAGCGTCAGGATCGGGAACGCAAGCCCGGTGATGATGAACAGCCAGCCGGCCCAGTGGTTCGGGCGTTTGGACACGATGAGGGCCCCGGTGGCGATCCACAGGAGGAGGACGCACAGCAGCACGACGACCCAGAACGAACCGGACGGCCGGAGCGTGTCGCCGTCCGCGACCCGCTCCTCCAGCTCCTCGATGATCTCCTGCATCCGCGGAGCGTTCGGATCGCCGACGACGACGATCTCGCCGGCCGGGATGCGATCGAAGATCGACGCGTTGATGACCGCGGTCCCCGCGATCGCGGCCACGCTCACGACGAGCACGCCGATCGCGAGCGCGCGAGCGAGGACGCGACTCACGACGCGGCCCCCTTCAGATGGATCCAGCCGGACGCGGCGCCCGTGCCCGGGATCGGCGTCGTTGGAGCGTTCACCCGCCAATGGTCGCAGGCTCGCCCGGAAGGCTCCAAGGGGGGCGACCTGCCCGTTCGCGTGGCCGAAGCCTCCCTCCATGGGGGGTGGAGGCACCCCCGACGGGTTGTGGTGCCGGCCGGATCGAGCTCGAGCCCGGCGCCTCCTACCCTGAACCTCGATGAAGGAGGCGAACGACAGGATGGACGCGACGAAGAAGATCCTCGTCGGAACCGACACGACGGCCGCCGCCGACCTGGCGGTGCAGGCCGCGGCCGACCTCGCTCGGTTGAACGACGCCGAGCTGCTCGTGGTCCAGGTTCGGCCCGACGGCGCCGCCCACGACGCGGCCGATCCCCGCAAGTCGGCCGACCCCGACCGCTACCTCGCCGGGATGTCCGGCCGCTTCCCCTCGATCCCGGTCCGCAGCTGGGCCGAGCCCGGCGATCCGGCCGAGGGGATCGTAGGGGTGGCCGAGCGTGAACGCGTCGACACGATCGTCCTGGGGAACCGGGGCACGCACGGGTCGTGGTGGCGGGTGCGCGACAGCGTGCCGAACCTCGTGCTGCGGCACGCGCCCTGCTCGGTGCTGATCGTGGACACGAGGAAGGCGCAGTAGTGCTCGACGAGCGCTCGAACGCCGCGGGGTGGCCGGGCTCAGGTCGGCGAGGACTCTCGCAGGAACGCGAGCACGGCCATCACGCGGCGATGCACGTCGACCTCCTCGGACAGCCCGAGCTTGTGGAACAGGGAGTTGATGTGCTTCTCGACCGCTCGCTCGGTGAGGAACAGCGACTTCGCGATCGCGGCGTTGTTCTGGCCCTGCGCCATGTGCCCGAGCACCTCTCGCTCCCGCTCGGTGAGCTGCGCGAGGGGGGAGTGCGCCATCCGATCCTTGGCGGAGACGAGGGCCTCCACGACCTTCGGATCGAGGACGGAGCCGCCCTTGGCGACCTCGCTCAGCGCGCGGAGGACCTCGTCGAGGTCTCCGACACGTTCCTTCAGGAGGTACCCGAGGCCCGCCGCGCCGTCCTTCAGCAACTCGTACGCGTACTCCTCCTCGGCGAACTGCGACAGGACGACGACGCCGATGTCGGGGTGCTCGGCGCGGATGCGTCGAGCCGCGTCGATGCCTTCGGTCGTGTTCGTGGGGGGCATGCGGATGTCCGTGAGCACGGCGTCGGGCGCGTGCTCCTCGACCGCGGCCATGAGCTCGTCCGCCGATTCGGCCATCCCCACGAGCTCGATCGCGCCGGAGGCTTGCAGGAGCGCCGCCGTCCCCTCGCGAACGAGGTAGTTATCCTCCGCGAAGACGACGCGCAGCATGGGCGCATCGTACAGGCGGCGGAGAGGGCGACGGCATGAGCATCCGGGTGGTCCTCGGCGAGGACAACGTCCTCGTCCGCGAGGGCGTTCGCGCGCTGCTGGACTCGTACGAGGACGTCGAGGTCGTCGGCGTGGCGGCCGATGCGCCATCCCTCCTCGCCGCGGCCGAGGAGCACACCCCGGACGTCGTGGTGACCGACATCAAGATGCCGCCGAACTTCCAGCTCGAGGGCATCGACTGCGCGCACGCGATCCGCGAGCGGCACCCCGGGACGGGGGTCGTCGTGTTGTCGGCGCACGACGACGAGGCGTATGCGATCGCGCTGCTCGGCAAGGGACAGAGCGGGCTCGCCTACCTGCTGAAGGACCGGATCGCGCAGGGTGACGAGCTCGTCCGGGCGATCCGCGAGGTCGACTCGGGCGGGAGCGCCGTCGATCCGACGATCGCGGAACGGCTGTCGGGCCGCCACGAGACCGGGGAGCACGATCGTGAGCTGCTCGAGCTCATGTCGCAGGGCCTCGGCTACGAGCAGATGGCGGAGCAGCTGGCCACGACGCAGGAGGCCGTCGACCGGCGCGTCACGGAGCTGTTCACGAGGATGGCCGCTCAGGCCGAGGGCGGGAACGCGGCCGCGGTGGACGAGATGAAACGGCTCCACGCCGCGGTCGTCGAGAAACAGGCCACCGCGACGGCCTTTCGGTCGTTCGTTCCCGAGCAGGTGGCGACCAAGCTCCAGGCGAGCGGGTCGACCGAGCTCCGCGAGGAGCTCGACGCCACGATCCTGTTCTCCGACATCCGCGGCTACTCGACGCTCGCCGAGCACCTGTCTCCGGGCGCGGTCGCCGAGATCGTGGGCGCGCATCTCGCCGCGATGGCCGAGGTCGTCATCCGGCACGGAGGGATGGTCGACCAGTTCATCGGGGACGCGCTCATGGCCGTGTTCGGAGCGCCCGAGCCGGTCGAGGACCACGCGACCCGCGCCGTCGCGTGCGCCGTCGCGATGCAGGCCCGCCAGGCGGAGCTGAACGAGGACGTTGCCCGCGACGGCCGTCCCGAGATCGTCATGGGGATCGGGATCAACACCGGACGCGTCGTCGCCGGGACGGTCGGCGGCGGGGGTCGCCTCGAGTACACGGTCGTCGGCGATGCCGTGAACATCGCCGCCCGGCTCCAGGGCGAGGCGGCCGGGGGGGAGATCGTCGCGAGCGCGAGCACGATCTCGGCCGCCGGCGACCTCGCGGCCGAGCCGATCGGCGCCCGGCAGGTCAAGGGACGCGAGGAGCCCGTGGAGGTGTTCCGCGTCCTGATCGTGGAGGCGCCGTCGTGACCGACGTCTCCGCCGCGCCCCCAGCGATTCGCCGCCCGGCGCGGTGGCCCTGGGTCGTCGTCGCGGGATTCATCGCGTCCGCCATCGGCGCGTCGTTCCAGGTGGCCGCGAACGGCGAATCGATCCTCGAGCAGGTCCCGTTCATCCTCGCGTTCGGTCTGTTCGGCGTCATCGGCGCGCTGATCGTGAGCCGCGAGCCGGGCAACCGGATCGGCGGCCTGCTCCTGTACGGCTCGGGCGCGACGGCCGCCTCCTTCGTCGGGGGAGAGGCAGCCACGGCCCTCGTGCATCGCGGCGTGACCGACGGCCTCCTCGTCGGATTCCTCGCGATGCTGTCCGACGCGGGTTGGATCATCGGCATCATCCCCGTCCTCATGTTCCTGCCGATGCTGTTCCCCGACGGACATCTGCCAACGCCCAGGTGGTGGCCGCTCGCCGCGCTCGCCTGGGCACTCATTGGGTTCATGTTCATCGCGGTCGTGTTCGCGACACCGCTGTTCGCCGGTTCGAGCGGACCGGCCCAGATCGAGAACCCGCTCTACGTCAGGGCGCTCGACCGCTTCGAGATCCCGGACGTGTTCATCAGCCTGGCGCTGCTCGTGGTGCTCGTGGGGTCGGTGGCATCGCTCGTGGTGCGCTTCCGTCGCGCGAAGGCGGATGAGCGCCAGCAGATCAAGTGGGTCGTGCTCGCGCTCGTCATGCTCGTGTTCTCGTTCGTGCTCTCGGAGGTGTTGCTCCAGTTCGGCATCGAGAGCGGGCTCATCGATGCGTTCATCTCCGGGATCCCGTTCATCGCTCTGCCGGTGTCGATCGGCATCGCCATCCTGCAGTACCGCCTCTATGACCTCGACGTCGTCGTGAAGAAGACCATCGTCGCGGGTGCGCTCGTCGTGCTCGTGATTGCCATCTACGGCCTGGTGGTGTGGGGGTTCAGCGAGATCACGACGGATCGCGACAACCCCGGTGCGCTGTTCGTGATCGCGTTGCTCCTCGGCCTGGCGTTTCGGCCCGTGGCCAGGTTCGCCCGCAGGGTGGCCGACCGCGTCGTCTACGGGCGACGGGCGACGCCGTACGAAGTCCTCGCCGAGTTCTCCGAGCGGGTGGGCGACGCCTACGCGACCGAGGGCGTCCTTGAGCGCATGGCCACCGTTCTGGGCGAAGGCGTCGGTGCCGAGCACGCCAGGGTCTGGCTCCACGTCGGCGACGAGCTCCGGCCGGCGAGCTCGTGGCCCGCGCAGGCGCCGCCTGCCGACACGCTGCGGGCGGCCGGCGACGCCCTGCCGCAGATCGGCGAGACGGCCGTCGAGGTTCGCGACGCCGGCGAGCTGTTGGGCGCGCTGTCGGTCGCGATGCCCGCCAACGACCCGATGACGCCGGCGAAGGAACGACTCGTTCGTGATCTCGCGGCGCAGGCCGGGCTGCTGCTGCGCAACGCTCGGCTCGTTGAGGAGCTCCGGGCGGCCCAGCGCCGTCTCGTCACCGCGCAAGACGCGGAGCGCCGCCGGCTCGAGCGGAACATCCACGACGGTGCGCAGCAGCAGTTGGTCGCGCTGTCGGTCAAGGCGCGATTGGCGCGCGGGCTGAGCGCGGCAGATCCCACCAAGGCGGGCGAGATGCTCGGCCAGATCGAGGGCGAGCTCCAGACCGCGCTCGAGGAGCTCCGCGACCTCGCCCGCGGGATCTATCCGCCGCTGCTCGCCGACCAGGGCCTCGGAGCCGCCCTCGACGCCCAGGCCCGGCGCTCGCCGATGCCGGTGACCGTCGAGGCCGGCGACGTGGGCCGCCAGCCCCAGGAGGTGGAGGCCGCGGTCTACTTCTCGTGCCTGGAGGCGCTCCAGAACGCCACGAAGTACGCGGATGCGAGCACGGTTCGCGTTCGCCTCGAACAGTCGAACGGCGATCTCGCGTTCGAGGTCGCCGACGACGGCCGCGGGTTCGATCCTGCCGCCGTCGGCTACGGGACGGGCCTGCGCGGGATGGCGGACCGGCTGGCGGCCCTCGAGGGCACGTTGCAGGTGACGAGCTCTCCTGGCGGCGGCACGACCGTCATCGGCCGGGTCCCCGTGCGAGGCGTGCGCTCGCACGGGTCGGCCGGGGCTCCCGGGGTCGAGTGATGGCGACCCGCTCGGTCTGGCGGCGGTTCGAACGATGGTCGGTCGGCGTCGTGATGGGCGTCATCGCGTTCGTTCTCGAGCGGGCGGTCCTGCGCTCGGTGCGCAAGAGCGAGGCGGCGCGCCGGGAGGCCGAGCCCTCGGGCACGGCGATCACCTCGAAGGGTGGGGAGGTCGACCTGTAACGCCGCCGGCTAGCGGTGCTTGCGGACGAGATCGAACAGCAGGCCGAACGTGAGCGCCGCCGCGGCGACGCCGAACGCGACCGGCACCCAGGACGCGACGCGATCGGAGACGGCGGTGAGCGCCGTGCCGAGGATCGCGGCGCCGGCGGTGAGCGAGAGCGCGAGGCGGCGACCCGCACGGCGGATCGTCGTCTCGAGCGTCGCCGCGCGGAAGTTCACCTCGAGCTTCTGGCCGGGACGCGCGCCGATGAGCCGCTCGAGCGCCTCAACGACCTTGAGGACGCGCACCTTGATGCGTTGGGACTGATAGAAGAGCGCGGTCGGATCCAGCTTCGCGCCCATCCCCTTCAGCACGTTGCGCATGAGGAACTTGCCCGCGACCTCGAACGGGTCGATCTGCGGGTCGAGCGTCGCGGCCGCCAGCTGCATCTGGGCGAGCGCCTTGCCCGTGAGCGTGAGCGAGGCCGGCAGCGGCACGTGGTAGCGGAGCGAGATCTCGGTCATCTCCTGCAGGACGGGTCCGAGCTGGATCTCCCGCAGCGACGTCCCACGGTTCCTCGCCATGAGCGCCCCGAGCTCCTCCTGGAACGCCTCGACGTCCAGATCGGCCCGCGTGATCGCGCCAGTGAGCATGAGCGTGACGTCGGTGAGGAAGCCGACGTCCTCCTGCCAGAACGCCATGAGCAGCAGCATCATGTGCTCGCGCATGTCCGCGCCGACCTCGCCCACCATGCCGAGGTCGAGGAAGTACAGGACCTCCTCATCGGGCTGCCACATGAGGTTCCCGGGATGGGGGTCGGCGTGGAAGAAGCCGTCGACGAGGATCTGCTTGTAGAAGGACTCGAGCAGCTGGCGGGCGGCTTCCTTGCGAGGCTGTCCCTCGGGCGCGGACGATGCCGGACCGCCACCGATGTCCTGCATGACGAGCAGGCGCGAGGTCGAGTAGTCGCCGTGGACGATCGGGACGCGCAGTCGTGAGAACTCGGAGATGACTTCGCGCATCCGGGCGATGTTCTCGGCCTCCTGTCGGAAGTCGAGCTCGCGGTGCAGCGACCCGGACAGGTGCTCGAACACCGCCTGGATGTCGACGACCTGCCGAAGGCCCGGCCGGTCCGAGACCTTCTCGGCGAACAGCTCGAGGAGCGCGAGGTCCTGCTCGATCTGCTCGCGCGCGTCGGGGCGCTGCACCTTGATGACGACCTTCGTGTGATCGGCCAGGGTCGCCCGGTGCACCTCGGCGATCGTCCCGGCCGCGAGCGGCTCCGGGTCCAGGGTCTCGAACACGTCCTCCCACGGAACGCCGAGCTCCTGCTCCATCACGCGCACGACCTGCTCCTCGGTGAGCGGCGGCACGCTGTCCTGGAGCGTCGCGAGCTCCTCGATGAACTCGGGGGGCACGAGATCCGGCCGGGTGGACAGGATCTGACCGAGCTTGGCGAACGTGGGTCCGAGCTCCTCGAGGGCGGACCGCAGTCGCTTGGCCTGTCGCCGCCGGCCGACGACTCCCTCCTCGTCCGGGCGACCGAACATCTCCTTGAGCCCGTGCCTGGCGAAGACCGCGGCGATCTTCGAGCCGCGCGCCATGAGGTGGGGTTCGGTCTCGACCGGGGCTGCGCTCGAGCGAACGGTCGCGCTCGGCGGGCGGACCTGCGCGACCTGTCCGTCCCCGGTGGTGTTCACGATGATCACGGTGCACCGCGCGTTGTGGCTGATCCGGTTCGGCACGTTGCCGAGGAGGAACTCCTTGCGGCCGGCCATCCCCGCGTTCCCGACGATGAGCACGTCGGCCGCGTGCTCCTCGCTCGCGTCGACGATCGCGAGCGCCGGATCGTCGTTCACGACGACGTGGGCGTGTCCGCGTTCGCCGGCGATCTGGATCGCGTAGGTCTGGAGCTCGTCGGCCGCCGACCGGGCGCGGGTCGCCTCGGCGGCGCCGTGCTCGGTGTCCGCCGGATGCAGCGGGACGACGACCTGGACGATGTGGAGGTCGGCCGCGTACCGCTCCGCGAAGGCCGCCGCCCACCGGACCGCCCGCTCGGCCGTGTCCGAGCGATCGGTCGCGACCATGACCCGCTCGATCCCTCGGAGGGCGCGATCCCCGTTCCCCTCGGCCATGACCGCCGCATCATCCCAGACCCGATGCCGCCGATGGACGCGGCGTGAGCCCGTGCCAAGGCCTCCGGACCATCCGTAGACTCGGTGCCGCCGCCGGAGTAGCTCAGCCTGGCAGAGCAACCGCCTCGTAAGTGGTAGGTCAGGGGTTCGAATCCCCTCTCCGGCTCGATCGCGCGGGCCGCGGCGTGGGGGTTGGGCTAGAATCGCCGCCGTGCTCGCCCAGGTCAGTCCCAACCCCACCGTGACCCCCACGCTGAACGACGGTGGTTGGGTCTACAACGCGGCGATGCTGCTGTGGGTCCTCGGCATCCTCCTCGCGATCGCGGTCGTGTTCGCGTACATGCGGTACGCGCCCCGGTTCCAGACCGACGAGGAGGGGCGCAAGACGGTGAAGGTCCCGCGGAGGCAGCCGGGCAAGGAGGTCCGGCGGCCCGTCACGGTGACCGGCGTCCCGATGGTCGTCCAGCCGCCCGTGGTCGCCGCTCCCGCGCAGGTCCCGGCGGCCGTGGCGGCCCCCGCGGCCGCTCCCGCACCTGCCGCACCCGCCGCACCGGCGGCCGCGGCTCCAGCTCCAACCCCGGCCGCCGCTCCGGCCCCGGCCGCCGCGGCGACCCCGGCACCGGCGGCACCGGCCGAGGCGGCCCCCGCGGCCGCTCCCGCGCCGGCTCCGGCCGCCGAGCACAAGGAGGTCACGCTCGACCAGGCGACGTTCGACCGCGTCCTCGCCGAGCTCCTCGAGAAGGGGACGGACCGCCGCGTCGCCGAGGGGCAGGCGAAGCGAGCCGCGATGATCGCCGCCCGCAAGCAGGCCGAAGGCTGAGTCGAATCCCCGAGATGGAGGCCCCCACCATCGATTGGTCCATGGGTTCCCGCGCCGCCGCGCTCGTCGACTGGGGCGTCGCCCGCGATGCCGGACGGCGCGTCGGAGGCGGCGGCCCCCCGGCGACCGCGCCCGAGCGCGCCCGGATGCGCGAGGACCTCGCCGAGCTCGTGCCGCACGCCGAGTCGCTGATCCTCGAGTTCACCGGCCTGTCCGCGGGGCACGAGCTCCGTTCGCGGGCGTGGGTGATGTCGCGTGGCGAGTGGGTCGGGGCGAACCTCAGTGGCCTCCAGCGCCTGCTCGAGCCCC
>DATBLA010000182.1:0-3310 GCA_036555645.1 Actinomycetota bacterium | reverse complement strand
CGACGAGGACGACGATCCCGAGGACGATCCAGAGCGCGGTGCTCACGCGGCGATCCTTTCGTGAGGCGTTCGAAAGGAAGCCTAGCCGCTCGACGGCGGAGGGGGCGACCCTCCCGTCTCACCGCTCGATGCCTGGAGCGGCGGGACCGATGCCTCCACCGGACCGAGCGAGTCGGCGAGGCGGGCGAGGAACCCCTTCAGCGTCATCAACACCGTGATGACATCGGGATGCGAGCGCGGGGCGGCGTACACGAGCGCGACCGGACCACCGACCTCGAACGCCCACTCGTCACCGAGATCGGCGAGCCATTCCCGCATGGGCTCGTCGAGCAGCGAGCGCGCGAAGGACTCGTCGTCGCACCGCACCGAGTAGATCCGGGCGAACCGGCCGGGCTCGAAGGCGACGGGTGTCAACTGCCCGACCGCGGCCAGGTGCATGAGGAGCGACTCCGGCTCGATCACGAGCGGCGGGACGGAGCGGCCGAGCGGAGCGATCGCACAGGCGAGCGAGCGCCGCTCACCGTCGCCGGCGGGCGCGGCGCAGGTGAAGTCGAACTGCTTGACGTCCACGCCCTGCCAGGTCCCCCACAGCAGGTGCTCGACGGCACCCTCGGTCGCTCTTCCGAAGAGCTCGAACGGATACCCGAGCAGCCCGAACGGGTCCCCGACCTCGGACTTCAGCCCGAGCACGCGGGCCCCGCTCCCGGCGATCTCCTCGCGGGCGCGGTTTCGGTAGCGCAGGGCGAGGAACCCCCCGACGCCGAGGAACACGACGAGCACGAGCGCGGGGTGCGCGACCCGAAGGAACAGCGCCAACGCGATGACGCCGACGAACACCACGAGGATCCCCACCCACGACCGCATATCGCGGATATCGGAACGCCGGCGTTTCGGGCTTAGGGCGCGGTCTCGGCCGGCCCGTCGGGTGCTCCGCCCGTGCCGAACACGAGGCGATCGCCCTCGGCGTCCACGATCACCGGCCGCCCCGGCTCGATCTCGCCGGACAGGAGCCGGAACGCGAGCGGATCGGCGATCTCGCGCTGGATCAGCCGCTTCAGCGGCCGGGCCCCGAAGGCCGGGTCGTACCCGCGGCTCGTCAGGAGCTCGCGGGCGGCGCCGGTGAGCTCGAGGGTCAGCCCTCGCTCGGCGAGTCGGCGCGCGAGGAGCTCCACCTGGATCCCGACGATCGCCGCGATCTGGTCCCGGCCGAGCGGGTCGAACACGACGATCTCGTCGATCCGGTTCACGAACTCGGGCCGGAAGGTCGCCCGGACGTCGTCGAGCACCGCCTCGCGCCGCTTCTCGGGCGCCACGCCGGTGTCCTGGAAGACCGTCCCGCCGAGGTTGGACGTCATGATCACGATCGTGTTGCGGAAGTCGACCGTTCGTCCGTGCCCGTCGGTGAGCCGCCCGTCGTCGAGGAGCTGCAGCAGCGTGTTGAAGACGTCCGGATGGGCCTTCTCGATCTCGTCGAGCAGGACGACCGAGTACGGGCGGCGACGGACGGCCTCGGTGAGCTGCCCGCCCTCCTCGAACCCCACGTAGCCGGGCGGCGCGCCAACGAGGCGAGAGACCGTGTGGCGCTCCTGGTACTCGCTCATGTCGATGCGGACGATCGCCCGCTCGTCGTCGAACAGGTACTCGGCGAGGGCTCGGGCGAGCTCGGTCTTGCCGACGCCGGTGGGGCCGAGGAACAGGAACGACCCGATCGGCTGATTCGGATCGGACAGTCCCGCCCGTGAGCGCCGGATCGCGTTCGCGACGGCGGTCACGGCCTCGTCCTGCCCGATGACGCGCCGGTGCAGCGCATCCTCGAGGTGGACGAGCTTGGCCATCTCTCCCTCCATGAGGCGGGAGACCGGGATCCCGGTCCACACCGAGACCACCGCGGCCACGTCCTCCTCGGTGACCTCCTCGTTCAGCATCTTCCGGTCGTGCTGGAGCTCGGCCAGGCGGCCGTTCTCCTCCTCCAGTCGCTTCTCGAGCTCGACGAGCCGGCCGAACCGGAGCTCGGCGGCGCGCTCGAGGTCCCCGGCGCGCTCGGCGCGCTCGAACTCGCCGTGCGCCCGCTCGATCTCGGACTTCAGCCCCCGGATCTCGTCGATCGAGGCCTTCTCGCGCTGCCAGTGCGCGCGCATGCTCGCAGCTCGTTCCTCCAGGTCGGCGAGCTCGCGCTCGATGAGCTCGAGTCGATCCCTGGAGGCCCGGTCCTTCTCCTTGCGAAGCGCCGTCCTCTCGATCTCGAGCTGCTTCATCCGCCGCTCGACCTCGTCGATCTCGACCGGCATCGAGTCGATCTCGATCCGCAGGCGGCTGGCCGCCTCGTCGATGAGATCGATCGCCTTGTCCGGGAGGAAGCGGCCGCTCACGTAGCGGTCGGACAGCACGGCTGCCGCGACGAGCGCGGGGTCCTGGATCCGAACCCCGTGATGGACCTCGTACCGCTCCTTCAGGCCCCGCAGGATCCCGATCGTGTCCTCGACGCTCGGCTCGCCGACGAGCACCGGTTGGAACCGGCGTTCGAGCGCCGGGTCCTTCTCGATGTGCTCCCGGTACTCGTCGAGCGTGGTCGCGCCGATCGCTCGAAGCTCGCCCCGCGCGAGCATCGGCTTCAGCAGGTTGCCGGCGTCCATCGCGCCCTCGGCCGCCCCGGCGCCGACGATCGTGTGGAGCTCGTCGATGAACGTGACGATCTGCCCCTCGGAGTCGGCGATCTCGCGGAGCACGGCCTTGAGCCGCTCCTCGAACTCGCCGCGGTACTTCGATCCCGCGACCATCGCGCCGAGGTCGAGCGCGACGACGCGCTTGTCCTTCAGCGACTCCGGAACGTCGCCGGAGACGATCCGCAGCGCGAGGCCCTCGACGATCGCCGTCTTGCCCACACCCGGCTCCCCGATGAGGACCGGGTTGTTCTTCGTGCGGCGCGAGAGCACCTGGATCACGCGGCGGATCTCGTCGTCTCGGCCGATCACCGGGTCGAGCTTGCTCCGGCGCGCCAGGTCGGTGAGATCGCGCCCGTACCGCTCGAGGACCTGGACCTTGTCCTCGGGGTCCTGGTCGGTGACCCGCTGCCGGCCGCGGACCTCGGCGAGCGAGGCCAGCACGGTGTCGCGCGACAGGCCGGCGTCGCGGAGGATCCGGGCCGCGGGCGAGGAACCCTCGAGGAGGCCGAGCAGGAGGTGTTCGGTCGAGACGTACTCGTCGGTGAGCGCCTCGGCCTGCCGGAACGCGCCGTCGAGCACGGCGCCGAGCGCCGGCCCGAGACGGATCTCGCCGCCCGGGGCGTAGACCTTCGGCAGGCGGTCGAGCG
>DATBLA010000181.1:0-9541 GCA_036555645.1 Actinomycetota bacterium | reverse complement strand
GAAGGACGTGGACGGGCCCGTCTCGACGATCGCGGGCTCCCGTGCTCGCAGCAGGTACGCGGAGGTCGTGCGCTCGTGCCCGCCGTACAGCGTGTCGATCGCGGTGATGCCGTCGGCGACGTCGAACAGGATCGGCTCCACGCGGCGAGTGTAGACGGGGCCTGTCGGTGGGGCCTGCTAGCGTCCTGCGCCGGAGGGGGGAATGCACGTGCGACTCGCCAGCGGCGTCGTTCGTTCGATGGTGACCCGAAACGCCGGCGTGGCGCCGATCGCCCGATGGTGACGGTCAACGTCGTCGTGCTCGCCGGCACGGTCTCATCCGATCCCGTGCAACGCCGGATGCCTTCCGGCGATGAGGTGACCGAGCTGCGGCTCTCGGTTCCCGAAGCCGGTCGGCGGCTGTTGCCGCTCCCGGTGGCGGTGTGGCACCGGGACGTCGGCGCGGACGCGCTGAGCGGTCTGGCGAAGGGAGACGACGTGCTCGTCTACGGGCACCTCGTGCGCCGGTTCTACCGGAGCGGAGCCGGTGCCCGCAGCCTCACCGAGGTCATTGCGTCGGGGTTGAAGAAGCTCGAGACCGATCCCGACCGGAGGTCGGCACGTCCGGGACGCGTGGCGGATCCAGAGGACGGATGACGAGGCCGGTCCGGGGCTTGGGCCAGAAGAACGTGGACTTCTGGGGGAGCCGGTCTCCGCGATCGACCACTGCCCGGATCCTGCCGGCCTCGGTCGGGGCCAGGAAATAGGCGGCCACGGCGTCCCCGTTTCGCACGGCCGCCTCCGCAACCACGGCGTCGGGTGTGAACCGGAGCTCGTCGTCCAGGCCCCGGAGCACCTGGTCGTGGAGCGGGCCGACGGCGGGCGGCTCGCCGCTGAGATCGGCGATCCGATGGACGAGCACGCCGTCCTCGACGACCGCCATGCCGTAGCGCACCTGTTCGTCGCTCACCGCCTCGAGGACCTCCGCGAGGTCGCGGACGCGGTGCCCGGCCGCCTGGACGGGACCGCTCACCTGGATGCGATGGAACGGGAGCACGGGTGGCTCCTCCGCAGAGGCATCGACGACGAGCATCATGACCCGGTCCCACGGCCCCGGACCGTGTTCGGCATGCATCTCGTCCCGATAGCGGAGCGCGGTCGCATACCGGTGGTGGCCGTCGGCGATCATGAGGGAGTCGGCCTCGAGGGCGCGGGGCAGGGCCGGGTCGGGGCGGGCGACCCACAGCCGGTGCTCGACGCCCGACTCGTCGGTCATGGAGGCCTCGGGGGCGCCGGCCGTGGCCTCGTCCACGAGCGCGCCGAGGAGCGGGTTCGGCCCGCGAAAGACCGCGTAGATGCTCGAGAGGTTTGCTCGGACCTCGCGCAGGAGCCGCAGACGGTCCTCGATCGGCCCCTCCATCGTGCGCTCGTGCGGGACGATCGAACCGCCCAGGGCCTCGAGGTCGACCGCGCAGATCACTCCTCGAACGGCGATCGGCCGGCCGTGCCAGGAGCCGCGCATCTCGTAGGGGAAGTAGGCGGCCTCGGGCGTCGGCCGGAGCGCGCCCGCGTCGATCCACGATCGCAGGTCGTTCGATGCCCCGCGATACCGATCGTCCCCCACGTCCTCCGGCTCGCCCGAACCCAGGTCGAGTCGGATGACGTTGTACGGGCTCGCGTCGAGGTATCGGCGCCGGTCGTCATCGGGAATCACGTCGTAGGGTGGCGTCGTGACGGCCTCGTGCGATCCGACCACCGAGGGATCGAAGAGCAGGCCGACGAAGGGCGAGATGCGGGGCACCCGACATGTATAGCAGTCGCCCGAACGTCGATCCGGGTGGCGAGCACGTGTACGACCTGTTCTCTCGTGGCGTCGGGTTCCTCCGGGACGGACACCCGCATCAGGCGGCGATGCTGCTGTCCCGTGCCAAGCTCATCGAGCCGGAGAAGGCCTCGATCCGCGAGGCCCTCGGGCGGGCGTTGTTCATGTCGGGACGGACGCTGCGCGCGCGTCGCGAGTTCGCCAAGGCGGTGCAGATCGACCCCGCGAGCGACTACGCGCACTTCGCGCTCGCCCTGGCCTGCGAGCGAACGGGTCAGCGATCCCGTGCCATCGGGCACCTGAAGCTCGCGATCGTGATGCGCCCGGGAACCGAGGACTACGAGCAGGCGCTCGAGCGACTCGCGGGCTGATGCTCTTCGAGCGTTACGGGAGTCTCCTGCTCGACCTGGACGGCGTCGTGTTCCGCGGAAGGGAGCCGGTCGGCGCGGCCGTCGCCACCCTCGCCGAGCTGCGCGAGCGCGGTGCGCGTCTCGCGTTCCTCACGAACAACTCGTCGAGGACTCCCGCCCAGGTCGCGGACATGCTCGCCGGGCTCGGGATCCAGGCCCGCTCCGACGAGATCGTGACCTCCGCCCTGGCCACGGCGGACCTGCTGTCCTCGCGCGCCGGCGATCGCGCGTACGTCATCGGCCGCGACGGCGTCCGTGCGGCGCTCCGAGGCGTCGGGATCGAGGTCGTCGACGGCGCGCCCGATGGGGTCGACCTGGTCGTCGTCGGGTTCGACGGCGAGGCCACGTACGACACCCTCCGGACCGCGAGCGTGCTGGTCCAGCGGGGCGCGAGGCTCGTCGCCACGAATGCGGACGCCTCGTTCCCGGCGCCGGACGGGCTATGGCCGGGGGCGGGCGCCCTGCTCTCGGTGATCACCACGACCACCGGGGCCGTTCCCGAGATCGTCGGGAAGCCCTTCCCGCCGATCTTCGAGGCCGCGCTCGACCGCGCCGGCGGGACGCCGCCGCTCGTCGTCGGCGACCGTCTGGACACGGACGTCCTCGGCGCGACTCGTCTCGGCTGGGACTCGATGCTCGTGCTCTCCGGGGTGAGCACGATGGCCGACCTCGAGGCCTCCGACGTGAGGCCGACCTACGTCGCCCCCGACGTCTCGGCGCTCCTCGAGCCCTGAGGCGGGGGCGTGCGCGAGAGGCCCCGTGGGGCCGAACGGTATCCTTGCGGGAATCGATCACGAGGAGTGACCCATGGTCGTCAAGGAAGTCCGCAAGGCGGTCGGCGCCGCCACCGACAAGATCTCGTCCACCGGCGCGCAGGAGCTCGCCAGATCCCTCATGCAGGGGCAGGGCAAGGAGCAGGTCTCGAAGGCCGCCCAGGAGATCATGAAGTGGTCGGCGAAGAACCGCGAGCGCGTGATGGAGCTGGTCCGCACCGAGGTGCAGTCGCAGATGAAGACGATGGGCGTCGCCACGCGCGAGGAGGTCGATGCGCTGCGCAAGCGGGTCCGCGAGCTCGAACGCGCGCGCCCGAAGCCCCGGACCGCGAAGCGGAGCACCGCCAAGCGTTCGACCACCACGACGGCCTCGACCACCCGGTCCTCGGGCGATCAGGCCTGACGCGAGCGTCGTTGGCGCGTCGGCGACTCGACGCAGAACTCGTCCGCCGCGGTCTGGTCGCTACGCGCTCGGAGGCGCAGGCGGCCGTCCGCGACGGCCTCGTGCTCGTCGCCGGCTGGGCGGCGGCCAAGCCCTCGACCCTGGTCGATCCCTCGGAGCCCGTCGAGCTCGTCGGGGAGCCGAGGCGATTCGTCTCCCGAGGAGGGGAGAAACTCGAGGCGGCGATCGAACGCTTCTCGATCGCGGTCTCCGGGCGCTCGGGCCTGGACGCCGGCGCCTCGACCGGTGGGTTCACCGATTGCCTGCTTCGGCGAGGGGCGAGCCATGTCGTCGCGGTCGACGTCGGCTACGGCCAGCTCGCCTGGCCGATCCGCTCCGATCCGCGAGTCACGGTGCTCGAGCGGACGAACGTCCGCGATCTCCGCCCGGAGGACCTTCCCGCCCCACCGGAGGTGCTCGTCGCCGACCTGTCCTTCATCTCCCTCGCGCTCGTCGTTCCCGTTCTGGCCGCGCTCGCCGACCCACGTGCCGACCTCGTGCTGCTCGTGAAGCCGCAGTTCGAGGCCGGACGCCCGGACGTGGGTCGGGGCGTCGTCCGCGACCCGGCGATCTGGTCGCGCGTCATCGGCGAGGTGGCGGACGCGGGTCGCAGCGCCGGCCTCGTTCCGGTCGAGGTGATGGCCTCTCCCGTTCCCGGACCGGCCGGCAACGTCGAGTTCCCCCTGCACCTGCGGGCCTTCGGGCCCGGGGGCGAACCCGACATCGAGGCCGCGGTGGATGAGGGCGCGCGGATCGCGAAGGCCACGACGTGAACCTCGTGGGGGTCGTCGTGCACCCTGGCCGCCCGGCCGCGGTCGAGGCCGCCGCGACGCTCGCCGCCTGGCTCGAGGAGCGGTCGATCCGCACGCGGACCGCGAGCGGGGCCGAGGCCGAGGACGACGCCCGTTCGGGGGCGTTCGCCGAGGGCCTCGACCTCGTGATCTCGGTCGGCGGCGACGGCACGTTCCTTCGGGCGGCCCACGTCGCCTCCCGGTCGGGCGTCCCCGTGCTCGGGGTCAAGGTCGGCCGCATGGGCTTCCTCACGGAGGTGGAGCCGGAGCAGGCCACCGACGTGCTCGAGCAGGTGCTCGCCGGACGGGCGACGATCGACGAGCGGATGGCCGTGCTCGCCGAGGTCGAGGCCATCGCCGTCGAACCGCAGTGGGCGCTGAACGAGGTGATGGTGGAGAAGTCGGCGCGCCACCGGCTCGTCCGGCTCGCGCTGTTCGTGGACGACGTGTACGTGACGACGCTGTCGGCCGACGGGGTGATCGTCGCGACGCCCACGGGCTCGACGGCCTACTCGTTCAGCGCCGGGGGACCGATCGTGTCGCCGTCGGTTCCCGGTCTCGTCGTCACCCCGGTGGCGGCGCACATGGTGTTCGACCGCTCGCTCGTGCTCGCGGCCGATCAGCGGGTGCTCCTCGAGGTGATGGGCGAGGAGCCGGGCCTCGTGTCGGCGGACGGCCGCGAGAGCCTCGAGCTGCCCGTGGGGGCCCGGGTCCGCATCGGACGAGCCCCGACGCCGGCCCGGCTCGTCCGGCGCGACCACGCGCCCGCCTTCCACGAGCTCCTGAGGGAGAAGTTCGAGCTGCCCGGCCGGACCGAGGAGCCGGACGAGGGCTGAGTCCGCGCTCGAGCGCCCGGCCGGGGGGTGGCGGCCCCGCCGCTGTCTCGGGGGGTCGGCTACCCTTGTGGCCGAGACGCTCCGCCGTCACGCCGCGCGGAGGGCGCCGTCACGGGAGGTCGTCCACACGTTGGGAACGAGGCAGCGGAGCCTCTTGCGGAGGCCCCTTCGGCGGCCGAAGCCTCAGGCAGGCGTGGCGCGCGTGGATCCCAGGACCAAGCGCCTCGTCCAGCGCCTCCAGCCGGGCGACATCGCCGTGATCGACCACGAGGATCTCGATGCCGTGGCCGCCGAGGCCCTCCTGGCGGCCGGGGTGGGCGGGGTCGTGAACGCGGCCCGCTCGATCAGCGGACGCTATCCGAACTCCGGACCGCTCCTGCTCGTCGAGGCGGGGGTCCCCCTCATCGACACCGTGGGGCGGCTGCTCCTGCGCAAGGTGCACGAGGGCGACCTCATCCGGCTCGACGGGGACCGCGTCTACGTCGGCGACCGACTCGTCGGGGTGGGAATCCGTCAGGCCGTGACGACCGTGCAGGAGGCCATGGCCGAGGCCCAGCTCGGGCTCGGCGACCGCTTCGAGTCGTTCGCCCGCAACACCGTCGACTTCATGCAGCGCGAGCGCGACCTGCTCTTCGGCGGATCGGGCCTGCCCGCGCTCGATCACGACCTGGCCGGACGCCCGGTGCTCGTCGTCGTCCGGGGGACGAACCATCGCGAGGACCTCGCGGTGCTCCGACCCTACATCCGCGACGTGAAGCCGGTCCTCGTCGGCGTCGACGGCGGCGCCGACGCGCTCATCGAGGTCGGCTACGTGCCAGACATCATCGTCGGGGATATGGACAGCGTGTCCGACCAGGCGCTGTCGTTCGCTCGTGCGCAGCCTCGCCGGTGGTTCCGGCGGCGACGGCCCACGGAGCTCGTGCTGCACGCGTACCAGGACGGCCGGGCGCCCGGGCGGGCCCGGCTCGAGGGCCTGCAGGTGCCCTTCCGGATCGTCGAGGCGGCGGGGACGAGCGAGGACGTCGCGTTCCTGCTGGCCCACGACAAGGGCGCCGAGACGATCGTGGCCGTCGGCAGCCACGGGAACCTGCGGGAGTTCCTCGACAAGGGCCGTGAGGGGATGTCGAGCACGTTCCTCGTTCGCCTTCGCGTCGGGGAGATCCTCATGGACGCCAAGGGCGTCTCCCGCGTCTACTCGCCGAGGATCCGGACGCGCGACGGCATGCTGCTCGTCGCCGCGGCGATCGTGGCGATGATCGCCGTCGTGGCGGTCTCGCCGCCGCTGCGCCTGTACGTGACGCAGCTGCTCGAGCAGTTCCGCCAGTGGCTGTTCGACCTGAAGGAGCTCGTGTGAGGAGCGCCGCGCGCCGGTGATCTCCCTTCGGTACCACATCGTCACGATCGTCGCGATCTTCCTCGCGCTCGCGATCGGGCTGCTCGGCGGCGGGGCGTTCGTCCAGCCCGCGCTCCAGGAGGAGCTCGAGAACCAGACCGCCCGGCTCCAACGGGACAACGACGCTCTTCGCGAGCAGATCGACGACCTCCGCGCCGAGCTCGCCGGGTTGTCGGCGTTCGCGGAGGCGGCGGCGCCGTACCTCACCGAGAGCCGGCTCGCCGGGACGCCCGTGGTCCTCGTGACCCAGACCGGGGTGGAGGAGGAGGTGCTCGCGGAGGCGCAGGCGGCGCTCGCCAACGCCGGCGCCCAGATCGTGACCACGGTCTCGGCGACCGAGGCCCTCGCCTCGGACGACCCCGCCACGCAGGAGCAGCTGGCACTCATGCTCGGCGCCCCCACGGCCCCCGCGGACGAGCTGGCCGGGCTCGCCGCCCAGGCGATCGCCGAGCGCCTGTCTCCGAGCGGCACCCCGATCGGGGAGGACATCCTCACCCAGCTCCTGTCCGCCGGGTTCCTCGCCCCGGTCGGCGCCGGGCCCTCCGAGACGACCCTGGAGGAGATCGGTGCCCCGGGCCAGGCGGTCGTCGTGCTCTCGGGCGGGCGCGGGGACCAGGCGACGATCGCGCCCGAGGCCTTCTCGGTTCCGCTCGTGGAGACGCTCGCCGGGCTCGGCGTCCCGGTGGCGGCGGGCGAGTCCCTCCTGTCCGACTTCGAGTTCGTCTCTGTGCTGCGCGACGGCGGGGCCGACGGCACCGTGACCGTGGACGATCTCGACCAGGCCATGGGAGGTGCCGCGCTCGTGCTGGGCCTCGAGGAGCTCCTGACGACGGGCCGGGGCGGGGCCTACGGCGTGAAGGACGGCGCGGAGCCGCTTCCGCCGCTCCCGTGAGTCGCCGCGTCGTGGCCCTCGTCGCTGCGCGCGACGAGGGCGGACGGGTGGGACCGTGCGTGACCGGGCTTCGAACGCTCGCGACCGAGGTCGTGGTGGTCGACGACGGGTCGCGTGACGCGACGGCGTCCGAGGCGCTCGAGGCGGGGGCGACGGTCATCCGGCGGGACCGCTCCCGGGGCAAGGGCGGGGCCCTCGAGGCGGCGCTCGATCGCGTCGAACCCGCCGAGGTCTGGCTGCTCGCCGACGCGGACCTGGGGTCGTCGGCCGCGGGGCTGGCGCCGCTCATCGAGCGGATCGGCCCGGACGCCGCCGATCTCGCGATCGCCGTCCTCCCGCCGAGCTCCGGGGGAGGGTTCGGGATCGTCAGGCGCGCGGCCGGCCGGGCGATCCGCGCGCTGTCGGGCTTCGAGGCCGCGGCGCCGTTGTCGGGTCAGCGGGCGCTGTCCGCCGAGGCGATGCGTGCCGTCCGCCCGCTCGCCCGCGGGTTCGGGGTCGAGACCGCGATGACGATCGATGCGGTTCGCGCGGGGATGCGGGTCGAGGAGATCCCGATCGACGGACTCGCCCATCGCATCACCCGCAAGGACGTGCGTGGCTTCGCGCATCGGGGCCGGCAGGGGCTCGACATCGGGGTGGCGCTGGCGCTCCGGGTGGTGGGGCGTCGATGACCGCACCCCGGTGGCCGGGACCACGGGTGACGAACCACCGGGGGCTGTCCCTGCCGGTCACGCTCGGGCTCGTCGTCGCGATCGCGGGAGCGATCGGCGTCGTGCTCGCCCTGCTCGTCGCGGATGTGACCGGTGGGGGAGCGGCGGGAGCCGTCGCCAGCGCCGTCGTGTTCGCCGCCGGCTTCGTCGACGACCTCTCCTCGGGTGGGCCGAGGGGGATCCGCGGGCACCTGAGCGCGCTCGTGCACATGAGGGTCACGACGGGGGTGATCAAGCTCGTCGTGATCACGGGGTGCGCGATCGTGGTCGCGGCCTGGTTCCCGCGATCGGGCGGCTCGACGATCGCCGGGATCGTGCTCATGGCCGGGTGCGCGAACCTGTGGAACGGTCTCGACGTCGCGCCCGGCCGGGCGCTGAAGGTCTTCCTGCCGGTCGCGCTCGTGCTGCTCGCCACGGCGCCCCTCACGCTCGTTCCCACCCTCCCGGGGGTGACGGCGGGCGGCGTTGCCGTGCTCCCGGCGGATCTGCGGGAGCGAGCGGTCCTCGGGGACGGCGGCGCGAACCTGCTCGGGTTCACGGTCGGGATCGGGCTCTTCGTCACGCTCTCCTCGGGAGCCCTGTGGGTCGCGGCCGCGGTGACGGTCGGCCTGAACGTCCTCGCCGACACCTACACGTTGTCCCGGGCGATCGAGTCGTCCCCTCCGCTCCGCTGGTTCGATCGGCTGGGCCGCGTTCCCGCCGGACGCTGACGCCACCGGCGGCGAAGGCCGTCGAGGTTCGCGCGGTGATCGAGGCCCTCTCGTCACCATCCTCTGTTACAGTGCCTTCCCGAGGTGCAGAAAGAGCCGAAGTACGTCTTCGTCACCGGTGGGGTCGCATCGGGCCTCGGCAAGGGGATCACCACCGCCTCGCTCGGCCGACTCTTCCGTTCTCGCGGGCTCCGGGTCGCTCTCCAGAAGCTCGATCCCTACGTGAACGTCGACCCCGGGACGATGAACCCGTTCGAGCACGGCGAGGTGTTCGTGCTGGACGACGGCGCCGAGACCGACCTCGATCTCGGGCACTACGAGCGCTTCACCGACGAGAACCTGCACCGCGGCTCGAACCTGACGACCGGCGCGGTGTACAGCGCCGTGATCTCGAAGGAGCGCCGGGGCGACTACCTGGGCAAGACCGTCCAGGTCATTCCCCACATCACCGACGAGATCAAGGAGCGGATCCGCAACCACGCGGTCGCCGAGAACGCCGACCTCGTGATCGTCGAGGTGGGGGGCACCGTCGGCGACATCGAGTCGCTCCCGTTCCTCGAGGCGATCCGACAGCTGCGCAACGAGGTGGGCCGCGACCGGTGCGTGTTCGTGCACGTGAGCCTCATGCCGTTCATCGGTCCCTCCGGGGAGCTGAAGACGAAGCCGACGCAGCACTCGGTGAAGGAGCTGCGCTCGCTCGGTCTCCAGCCCGACGCGATCGTCTGCCGGTCCGATCGGCCGATCGGCCGCCATCTCAAGGAGAAGATCAGCCTCCTGTGCGAC
>DATBLA010000180.1:0-10301 GCA_036555645.1 Actinomycetota bacterium | reverse complement strand
GTGATCTGGGGGCCGATGTCGGTGGCCTCGTCGCGAGGGTCGCCCTGGCGGATCGCCGCGGCGGCCTCGAGGAACCGCGCGAGGAAGCCCTCGAGCATCGAGCGCTCGACGATGAGCCTCGTCCCCGCGAGGCACACCTGCCCGGCGTTGTCGAACTGGTTGATCGCCTGCTTCACGATGGCCCCCAGGTCGGCGTCGGCGAAGGCGACGAACGGCGACTTCCCCCCGAGCTCGAGCGAGACGGGCGTGAGGTTGGCCGCCGCCGCCTGGGCAACGAGCCTGCCGGTCTCGATCGAGCCGGTGAACGCGATCCGATCGACGTCCGGATGGCCCGTGAGCGCGGCACCCGCCTCCTCGCCGATCCCCTGCAGGACGTTGAACGCGCCGTCCGGGAGCCCCGCCTCGCGCGCGATGTCGGCGAGCATCGACGCCGTGAGCGGCGCCCACTCGGGCGGCTTCAGCACGACCGCGTTGCCGGCGGCGAGCGCGGGCGCGACGCGCCAGGTCGCGAGCATGAGCGGCGCGTTCCACGGCGTGATCACGACGGTGACGCCGGAGGGATCCCACTCGGTACGGCTCCGAACGCCGTCCATGTCGAAGGACTCACCGAGCTCCGTGAGCTCGTCGGCGAAGAACCGGAAGTTCCTCGCGACCCGAGGCATGACCGAGTTGCGGTGCGATCGCAGGAGCGAGCCGTTGTCGCGCGTCTCGACGGCGGCGAGTCGCGGGACGCGCTCCTCGACGAGGTCGGCGATGCGGTGGAGGACCTCGGCGCGCTCCTTCGGCGGGGTTCGGCCCCACGTCTCGGTGGCCGCCCGGGCAGCGGCGACGGCGCGGCCGGCGTCCTCGGCGGTCCCGCGCGCGACCTCGGCCGTCACGGTCTCGTCGATCGGCGAGACGTCGTCGAACCGGTCCGGCGAGCCGATCCGCTCGCCGCCGATCCAGTGCTCGGTCGAGACCTCGACGCCCTCGATCTCGG
The DNA here is from genome assembly GCA_036555645.1 of Actinomycetota bacterium. Taxonomy (GTDB): domain Bacteria; phylum Actinomycetota; class UBA4738; order UBA4738; family HRBIN12; genus DASSJM01. The sequence continues at coordinate 9,322 of DATBLA010000180.1, read as the reverse complement.
CGGTCTCGACCGTCCCGAACCCCTCTCGTCACGGACCCCGCGGCCCCGAACGGCCGTCGGTCGTTCGGTGCCGAACGGTATGGCCGCCGACTTCGGGGTGTCAACCCGACACCCGCGCGGCGAGTTGACGCCGGCGGGGCATCCCCGGCCACAATCGCGCGTTCGCCACACACACACGAGGAGGAATCGGGGCATGGTCGACGTCGACACCCAGCGTGACGAGCTCGTCGAACGGCTCTTCGGGGCCTCGCTGGGCATGGCCGAGGTGCTGACGGTCTACCTCGGCGATACCCTCGGCCTGTATCGGGCGATGGAGCGAGCCGGGTCGACGACCTCCGGCGAGCTGGCCGACGCGACCGGCATCTTCGAACGGTACGCGCGCGAGTGGCTCGAGCAGCAGGCGGCGGCGGGGATCGTGACGGTCGACGACGCCGCGGCGGCGCCGGCCGAGCGCGCGTACCGCCTTCCGCCCGGACACGTCGAGCCCCTTCTGGACCCGGACAGCCCCTTCTCGATGGCGGCGTTCTGCAAGTCCTTCGTCGCGGCCTCCTCGGCGATGCCGGAGCTCGTGAAGGCCTTCCGTTCCGGTGGTCCGGTCCCGTGGCAGGCGTTCGGGCGCGACATGATCGAGGCGCAGGGGGACTTCAACCGCCCGTGGCTCCTCGGGTCGTTCGGCACCGAGTACCTCCCCTCGATCCCGGACCTGCACGATCGGCTGTCGAGCGAGCCCGGCGCGCGGGTGGCCGACGTCGCCTGCGGCGTCGGGTGGGCCGCGATCTCGCTCGCGAAGGCATACCCGAACGTCAGGGTCGACGGGTTCGATCTCGACGAGCTCTCGATCGAGCTCGCCGCCCGGAACGCGGCCGAGGCCGGGGTCGCCGATCGCGTGACGTTCACGACGACCGACGCGAGCAGTCTCGAGCACCGCGAGACGTACGACCTCGCGACGGTGATCGAGTCGATCCACGACATGTCGCAGCCCGTCGCGGTGCTCGCGGCGATCCGGCAGATGCTGAAGCCGGGCGGGACGCTCATCGTGGCCGACGAGCGGACCGAGGACGCGTTCACCGCGCCGGCGAGCGAGATCGAACGCGTCTTCTACGCCTACAGCGTCCTGTGCTGCCTCCCGTCGGCGATGGACGATCACACCTCGGCGGCGACGGGCACGGTCATGCGGCGGGCGACCTTCGAGGCCTATGCGCGACAGGCGGGCTTCGGCGAGGTCTCGGTGCTGCCGATCGAGCACGACTTCCTCCGCTTCTACCGGCTCGACCGATGAGGGCGGGCGAGGCGGGAGCGCCGTGACGATCGGGCGGTCCGAGGTCGAGGCCGCTCGGGCGCGGATCGGCGGGTACGTCCGGCGGACCCCGGTGCTGGAGCTCGGAGCCGGCGGCCTCGGCGTCCCCGGCCGGCTCACGCTGAAGCTCGAGCTGCTGCAGCACACGGGGTCCTTCAAGCCGCGCGGCGCGTTCAACAAGCTGCTCGCCTCCGAGGTCCCCGAGGCCGGCGTGCTCGCCGCCTCGGGGGGGAACTTCGGGCTCGCGGTCGCCTACGCCGCGCACACGCTCGGGCATCGGGCCGAGATCTACGTGCCGTCGAAGTCCCCGAAGGTCAAGGCCGAACGGATCGCCGCGCTCGGCGCCGAGGTGCGGATCGTCGAGGGCCGGTACGACGAGGCGCTCGAGGCGAGCGCGGTCCGCGCCGCCGAGACCGACGCGCTCGTCATGCACGCGTACGACCAGCCCGAGGTCGTGGCCGGGCAGGGCACGATCGGCGCCGAGCTCACCGAGCAGGCGCCCGACGCCGACACCGTGCTCGTCTCGATCGGCGGGGGCGGGCTCATCGGCGGCGTCGGCGCGTGGTTCGAGGGCCGGACGCGCGTGATCGGCGTCGAGCCCGAAGCCACCCGGTGCATGTCGGCCGCCCTGGAGGCGGGCCACCCGGTCGACGTGACGTACGGCGGCTACGCGGCCGATTCGCTCGGCGCCCGGCGCGCGGGCGCGATCGCGTTTGGGGTCGTGGCGGCCCACGTCGAGCGCGTCGTGCTCGTGAGCGACGAGGCGATCCGCGACGCGCAGCGGCGGCTCTGGGACGCGGTTCGGATCTTCGCCGAGCCCGGCGGCGCGACGGCGCTCGCCGCCCTGCTCTCGGGCGCCTACGTGGCCGAGCCGGACGAGCACGTCGTCGCGATCGTCTGCGGGGCGAACGGCGACCTCGCCGCGGTGGCGTAGCGACTCAGGTCAGCTCGGGTCCGGCGGCGAAGGCCGCCATGAGCTCCGGCGTGGCTCGGGCCCGAAGCGCGGCGTTCACCTGCTGGCGCTCGAGGATCTGCTCGAGCTGGAGTCCCGACTGCGGGACCGGATGCGTCGCGAAGAACGCCGCGGCATCCTCCACCTGATCGGGGTCGGTGAGGAAGCGGACCCCTTCCGCGATGTAGACCACGGTCGAGGGCGCGAGCGTCGGAACGATCTCGTCCCAGTGGCGCTTCACGAGCGCCCATCCGAGGTCGCCGTGCTCGCGGTTGGCCATCGAGCGCGCGAGCACCCCGGGGGCGTTCTGCGACCGGATGTCCCCCGAGCGCACGAGCTCCACCGTGCGCTCGAGCAGCACCGCGTCGCGGAAGTCCGGCAGGCCGTACAGGTATCGGAGCTCCTCCTGCGGGGTCGCGGCCCGGCGGCGCGCCTCGAGGTAGCGCTCGTAGTCCTCGGCCGTGCCGCCGGCCGCCACCACGGCCACGGCCGCGGCCGCGAGCGAGGCGTCGACCGGGTCACCGCGCCGGGCCTCGCGCTCGAGCTCGATCGCCAGCCCCTGCGCCTGCGGATCGGCGCCGAGGATGCCGAGCGCGGCGAGCAGCGCGCCGCGCAGGGGCTTCGTGAGCTCCCGCTCGCCCTCGACCGCCTCCCACCCGATCCGTTCCATCACCGGCCACAGCACGCCGCGAACCCAACCGCGGAAGTGATCGCGGGGGCCGGCACGCAGGAACCGCTCGATCCAGCCGAGCCCCTGGAGGAGCCCCTGCCACACCGGGAGCTCGTCCTCGGTCTCGAACGAGCGGGCGAAGCGGCAGAAGTCGACGGCCGAGCGATCTCCCGCCAGCACGGCCGCCCACGTGTCGTCGACGAGCTGGGTCCGCTCGTCGGTCGAGAGCGTGGTGATCGCGGCGGTCACGCGGTCGAGCAACGCGTCGTCGTAGGAGACCCGGGCGAACGCGTGCACGCCGGCGTTCACGACCACGACGCCGTCTCCGGGCGCCTCGACGGTCGAGCCTTCCGGGTCGACGAGAACGGGCCGGGTGGACTCGCCCACGCGGACGAGCATCGGGACCTCCCAGGTCGTCTCGCTCTCGTCACCGGACAGCAGATATCGTCGCTGCTCGAGCGCGACCGAGCCGTCACGCTGCGCGGCCGAGACGAGCGGGTAGCCGCCCTGCCAGATCCAGCCGTCCATGATCCGGCGGACGGGCTCGCTCGTGACCTTCTCGATCGCGTCCCACAGATCGTGGGTCTCGGTGTTGCCGAACCGGTGCTCGTCCAGGTACCGGCGGATGCCGTCGCGGAAGCGCTCGGGACCCAGGTACTGCTCGAGCATCCGGAGCACGGCCGCGCCCTTCGTGTACGTGAGGATGTCGAACATCCCGGCCGCGTCGTCGGGCGAGTGCACCGGGTACTCGATCGAGCGCGTGCTCCGCAGCGCGTCGACCTCCAACGCCACCGAGCAGGTCCGCAGGAACTGGCTCCACCGCTCCCACTCCGGCCGGTAGGCGTCGACGGCGAGCAGCTCCATGAAGGTCGCGAAGGCCTCGTTGAGCCAGATCCCGTTCCACCACCGCATCGTCACGAGGTCGCCGAACCACATGTGCGCGAGCTCGTGCGCGATCACGTCGGCGACGAGCGCGAGCTCGGGCTGCGTGGCGGTCCTCGGGTCGACGAGCAGCAGGCTCTCGCGATACGTGATGCACCCGAGGTTCTCCATCGCGCCCTGCGCGAAGTCCGGGAGCGCGACCATGTCGACCTTGCGGTCCGGGTACGGGATCCCGTAGTAGTCGCGGAAGAAGCGCAGGCAGAAGGCTCCGACCTCCAGGGCGAAGTCCGCGAGATGGCGCTTGCCCGGCGGGTAGACGATCCGAAGCGGCACGCCGTCGACGTCGACCGGATCGGTCGCCTCGAGCGGGCCGACGACGAACGCGACGAGGTACGTGGACATCGTCATCGTGTCCGCGAAGCGGTACCGGACCCGTCCGTCGGTCCCGGGCTCGCGTTCGATCTCGGGTCCGTTCGAGATCGCGAGGAATCCCTCCGCGGCGACGAGCGTCACGCCGAACACGGCCTTGAGGTCGGGCTCGTCCCAGCAGGGGAACGCCCGCCGAGCGTCGGTCGACTCGAACTGCGTCGTCGCGATCGTGTGGACGGCGCCCGTCTCGTCCTCGTACGTCGACCGGTACAGGCCGTGGAGCTGCGAGGAGAGCGTTCCGGCGAACTCGAGCGACAGCGTCCACTCGCCCGGATCGGCCGTCCCGTCGAGTCGCAGGTGCGCGCGCTCGGTCTCCGGGTCGACGCGGACCTCCCGCACCTCGATGGAGGCGCTCGGGCCCTCCAGGCGCCCGCCCTCGCCGATCGACAGGTCGACCGCGTTCAGGACGATCTCCTCGACCGGTTCGGCGATCTCGAGCGCCACCCGCTCGCTCCCGACGAAGGTCCCCGCGTCGAGATCGGGCTCGATCACGAGGTCGTACCGTCGCGGGACGACGGTGCGAGGAAGGCGGTAGCGAGCTTCGTCGTCGCTGATCACGGAGTCAGTCGTCGACGTAGGTGAGCCAGCCGGCGTAGGCATCGGTCTCGCCCTTCGTGGCGGCGAAGAACGCGCCCTGGAGCTCCTTCGTGATCGGCCCGCGATGCCCCTCGCCGACGACCCGGTCGTCGATCTCGCGGATCGGCGTGATCTCGGCGGCCGTCCCCGTGAAGAAGGACTCGTCCGCATTGTACAGGTCGGTGCGCACGAGGTTCTCCTCCCGCACCTCGTACCCGAGATCGCGCGCGATCCGGATCACGCACGCTCGCGTGATCCCGTCCAGGCACCCCGCCTGGATGGGCGGCGTGACGAGCTGGCCGTCGCGGACGATGAACAGGTTCTCGCCCGATCCGTCGGTGATGTACCCGTGCTCGTTCAGCATGATCGCCTCGTCGTAGCCGGCCTTCACGCTCTCGATCTTGGCGAGCACGCCGTTGATGTACTGGCCGGTCGCCTTGGCCGAGGACGGCATCGAGTTCTGGGAGTTGCGCCGCCACGACGAGATCTTGATGCGCACCCCCTGCTCGAGGGCGTCCTCGCCGAGGTAGGCGCCCCACGGCCACACCGCGATGAACACGTTCACCGGCGCGTTGAGTGGGTTCACGCCCATCTCGCCGTACCCGCGCATCGCGACCGGGCGGATGTAGCAGGCGCGAAGGCCGTTGGCCCGGATCACGTCCTTCATCCCCTCGGTGATCGCCTCGGCGGAGAAGGGGATGTCCAGGTGGTACAGCTTGGCCGAACGGAACAGGCGCTTGAGGTGCTCGTCGAGATGCCACACGGCCGGTCCGCGGTCCGTCTCGTAGGCCCGAATGCCCTCGAAGACCCCGCTCCCGTAGTGCACGGCATGGGAGAGCACGTGGATCTTGGCGTCCCACCAGTCCACGAGCTCGCCGTCCAACCAGATCTTGTCGACCTCGGTGATCGGCATCTGCGAGTGCCTCCTTCGACGGCGGACGGGCCCGGGGCCGGCGACCGGTCCGCACAGGATAGCGGCTGGTCAGGCGGCGGGAAGGTCGTACGCGCGCCAGACCGTGGCCAGCTCGTACCGCCCCGCGCGATCCAGATCGCCGAACCGGTCGGCGGCCCACGGCCGCATCTCGGCCACCGCCCGCCGGCGGACCTCGTCGGGGACCGGCCAGGTCCACGACCACCGGCCCTGTTCGATCCCGTCGAGGAACTCGCCCAGCGTGTCCTCGCCCTCCTCCACGCCGCCCGCAAGCGTCCGCAGCGCGCCCCCGTGGCCGGCCATCTCGGCGTCGAGCGCCCCGTACTCGGCCCATCCGAGCCCGACCGGGTCGGTGGATACACCGGTGATCTCGCCGAACCGGGCCTGGATGGCGAACCGCACGTCGTCGTAGGCCCCGAGGTTGACGAGGACGACGCCTCCCGGCCGGACGACGCGAACGATCTCGGCGAGCGCGTGCTGCCACCGCGGGATGAGGTGGAGGACCCACCGCAGATACGCCCCGCCGAACACCCCGGTTGGGAACGGCATCCGGGTGGCGTCGCCGAGGGCGATCGGGAACGGCGCGCGCCCACCCGCCTTCTCGAGCAGCTTCGCGACCATGCTCGCCGTCAGGTCGAGGCCGGCGAGCGGGATCCCGGTCTCGTGGAGCGGGAGGGCGATCAGCCCGGTTCCCACGCCCACCTCGAGCGCCCGCCCGCGTTCGGAGAGCTCGGCCGAGAGCAGCGCGACGTTGCGCGACATCGCGTCGTCCGAGATCGCCCGCGTCCGGTCGTAGATGTCGGCCGCGCGGTCGAACCGAACCGAGTCGCTCGTCGGCCGCTCCACGCCCTCCAGGCTAGCGGCCGGGCGCGGCCCCGCCTCAGGACTTCGGGATGTCCTTATCCGGGTCGACGAACGGCAGCGACGCGACGGTGACGGGAACGCGTCCGCGCGGCGTCTCGGCCTCGAGCTCCGAGCCCGGCGCCTCCCAGCGGATCGGGACCCACGCGTAGCCGATGTTGCGTTCGAGTCGCGGGGACCAGGCGCCGGCCGTGATCCGGCCCAGCCGAGCCTCACCGAGGACCACCGGCCAGAAGTCGTTCAGCGCGCCTTCGTCGGTCATCGGCGCTCCGCCGATCTCGACGCCGACCAGCTTGCGATCGAGCGCGCCGCCGTCGCGGATCTCCTCGAGCCGCGTGCGGCCGATGAAGTCGGCGTCCTGGTCCCACTCGACGAACCGCTCCAGCCCGCTGACGTGCAGCGGGGTGTCCTCGACGCGGATGTCGGACCCGTAGTTGAAGATCCCGGCCTCGATCCGCCTGGCCTCGCTCGGCGCGATCACGCGGATCCCGTACGGCTCGCCGGCCTCGAAGACCCGCTCGAACAGGTCCCCGCCCCGGCTCGTGTCCTGCAGGTACAGCTCGTAGCCGACCTCGCCGGTCCACCCCGTCCGCGACACGACGACGGGGATGCCGTCGACCTCGGCCTCGGCGCAGAAGTAGTAGCGGAGGTCGGCGACGGAATCGCCGAGCAGGTCACGCACGACGTCCCTCGAGCGCGGTCCCTGGATCTGCATCGGTGCGACGTCGGCCTCGAAGATCGCGACGTCCATCCCCCGCGCCCCGGCCACGCCCGCCAGGTAGAGCAGCGCGTCCGAGTCCGCGAGCGCCAGCCAGAACCGGTTTCGGTCGAGCCGGAGGAGCACCGGGTCGTTCACGATCCCGCCCCACGGTGCCGTGAGCAGGACGTACCGGGCCTGCATCACGGCCACCTTCGTGAGGTCGCGACACGTGACGAGGTTCACGAGATCGAACGCGTCCGGTCCGCGGACCTCGACGCACCGCTCGACCGCGACGTCCCAGAGCGTCACGTCCTCGAGCAGCGCGCGGTACTCGGTCACCGGGTCCTCGTACAGGGTGGGGAGCAGCATGTGGTTGTACAGACCCCAGCTCGTGCATCCGTGGCGCTTCGTGGCCTCGTAGTACGGGGACTTGCGGTACCAGGGCTGCACGTAGAACGTGAACGTCTCCGATGCCATCGAGCCTCCCTCGGGAAGGTGCGCGGAGCCTAGCGGCTAGTTCAGCGAGGGGTCGAGCGGCATCGAGGCCAGCAGCGCGAACCGCGGCCCCTTGCGGCGGAGCACCCGGCTCCACAGCTCCTCGGGATCGGCCGTGAACACGTCGTCGGCGTTCGCGGCCTCGAGCACCCACGATCCCTGTTCCAGCTCCTCCTCGAGCTGTCCCGGGCCCCATCCCGCGTAGCCCGCGAACACCCGCGCGCGACGCAGCCCGCCGAGCTCGTCCGCATCGGTCTCGTCGGGGAGGAACCCGATCGAGTCGAACGCGACGATCTGCGCTCGGTCCGGATGCTCGAAGTCCGCGACGACGACGGCCGCCTGCGGCTGCACCGGCCCGCCGATGAACAGTCGATCGCCCGGATCGACGAGCTCGGCGAGCGGCGGCGCGGCCTCGGCGACCTCGATCTCGGACGCTCGGTTCAGGACGACGCCGACGGCTCCCTCGTCGTCGTGGTGGCCGACGAGCACGACCGAGCGACGGAAGTTCGGGTCGACGAGCCCCGCGGCCGCTACGAGCAACTGCCCTCGAAGGCTCTCCACTCCCCCATCATCTCGAACCTTCCGACACCGCGGCAGCCTCCGCCTCGGAGCCCGCCGGGGCTGGATCCGCGGCCGCACGCTCGGGCAGCCAACGGAGCAGCGGCAGGAGGACGAGGGTCCCGACCAGGCCCGTGACCCCGCCGAACGCGTACGCCCCCTGCGGCCCGAGCCAGGGAACGATGAGACCGCCGAGCGCGAGCGACACGACGAGCGCGCCGTGGTTCAGGGCCTCCCACGCGCCGAGCACGCGGCTGCGCACCGCGTCAGGGGTCCGGCGCTGGAGCAGGTTCTGCTCGGCGACCACGGTGGGGCCGTCGGCGAGGCCGAACATCGCGATCCACACGAGCACCAGCCAGAACCAGGGCGACAGCGCCACGCCGAACCCGGTCAGCGAGACGATCCCGCTGAACACGACGAAGACCCGCCCCTCGTTCTCCTCGGTCACCCACCGGCCGAGCAGCGCGCCCACGATCGTGCCCACCCCCCAGCAGGCGGTGAGCAGCCCGAACCCGAGGGATCCGACGCCGAACTCGTCGGCCAGCACGGGGTCGGCAACGAGCGTGGTCCCCATCCCGATGATGAAGGCGATGAACGAGACGATCACCGTCCGAAGCACGCGGTCCCTGTTGATGAACCGGAACCCGGCGACGAACCCTCGATGCTCCGCCTCGGACTCCTCGCTCCTGTCCGGATCCGAGAAGTCCGCGTGGATGCTCCAGACGAGGAGGACGGACAACGCGAACGAGACCGCGTTCGCCGCGAAGACCCACCGGGCGCCGACCGCGGCGAACAGGACCCCACCCAGGATCGGACCGAGCGTGAGGCCCGTGTTGCTGCCGACCGCGATGAGGCTGTTCGCCCACGACAGATGCTCCTCGCCCGCCACGTTGGGGATGGCGGCCGTCGACGCCGGGTAGAACGGCGAGCCGAGGACGGAGGCGAGGAAGGCCACGCCGAGCAACGCGACC
>DATBLA010000179.1:0-8801 GCA_036555645.1 Actinomycetota bacterium | reverse complement strand
CGGATGAGCCTTCCGCCGTTCCAGCGCCTGCTCGAGGAGCATCGGATGGACGTGTATCGCTTCCTCGTCGCGGCCGTCGGCCGCCAGGGGGCCGACGACTGCTTCCAGGAGACGTTCCTGTCGGCCCTGCGCGCCTATCCTGGCCTGCGCGACGCGAGCAACCTGCGCGGATGGCTCCTGACGATCGCCACCCGCAAGGCGATCGACCACTGGCGCGCCGAGGCCCGCCGACCGATCCCGGTCGAACGGGTGCCCGAACGGGCCGTCCTCGACGAGCCGAGCCTGGACGGCGACCTGTGGCACGCGGTCGGGGCGCTGCCGCCGATGCAACGGGCGGCGCTCATCCACCGCTACGTGCTCGACCTGCCCTACGGCGAGGTCGCGCAGGCGCTCGGGTGCTCGGAGGAGGCGGCTCGGGCGAACGCGTACGAGGGACGTCGAAAGCTGAAGGCGATGCAGGGGGTGGCCAGATGAAGCCCACGATCCGGTGGACCCGAGAGCTCGAGGAGGCCTCGCGCCGGGCCGCCGAGTCGACCGTCGCGCGGGCGGACCGGACCGGCCTCGTCGACGTCGGGTACGGCACGGTCGACACGCCGATCGGGCGCGTGCTCATCGCGGTCACGAAGGTCGGGCTCGTTCGCGTGGCCTATCCGGACGAGGACCTCGACCTCGTCCTCGAGGAGCTCGCCGACGACCTGTCGCCCCGCGTGCTCGAAGACCCCCGGCGAACCGACGGCGCCCGGCGCCAGCTCGACGCCTACTTCGAGGGCCGCGTGAAGCGGTTCCGAACGGCGCTCGACTGGTCGCTCGCCACCGGTGGGTTCTCGCGGCGCGTGCTCGAGGCGACGGCCGCGATCCCGTTCGGCTCGGTGTCGACGTACCGAGACGTCGCGACGCGCGCCGGCAGCCCTCGGGCCGCTCGCGCGGCCGGGAACGCGCTGCACGACAACCCGCTGCCGATCGTCGTGCCCTGCCACCGGGTCGTCCCGTCCGCGGGCGGGATCGGCCAGTACGGCGGCGACCCGTGGCGCAAGGAGTTCCTGCTGCGGCTGGAGGGCGCCCTCGACGGCTGAGCCCGGGACCCGACCCCGTGGGACGATGGTCCCGTGCGGACCCTCGTTCACCGGATGCTCGGCGCCCTCGCGCTCGTCGCCCTGCCCTTCCTGACGAACTCCTGCGACGGCGAGCCGGTCGAGGCGACCGGCGGCGCGGTCTCGCAGGCCCAGGCAGACGGGGCGATCGGCGGCCTGTGCGAGATCTCCGCGAACCCCGGCGCGGCCTTCGACGAGCAGCGGGCGATCTTCTACGACCGGACCCACGACACCCTGCACGCGATCGCCGCCGAGGCGCAGGCGGTCGACGTGACCGCCGCGGCCGGGCTCCTGGAGGCCAAGCAGGTCGTGGAGTCCGACCTCGAGGAGCCCGACGCCCCGGGGGACTTCCCCGCTCACGTCGAGGCCCTCCTCGAGGCGACGCGGGTGGCCACGGCCGAGATCGGCCTGAACGCCGCCGTCTGCGACGGCTGACGAATTCGGGACTCACGCGGGATGATGGCTCCCATGCGACGTCTCCCCGTGCTCGCGCTCGTGCCCGCGTTCGCCCTGCTCGCGGCCTCGTGCTCGTCGGACGACCCGTCCCCGAGCGGTCCCACCGGCGGCTCGTCCTCGGACATGGTCGCGATCCCGGCCACCTCGGACCTGTTCGCCGGTGACCCGCAGCGCGTCTCCCTCGGCCTCGTGATGAACGACGGGAGCTTCGTGAGCTTCGGGGACGTCGACATCGCGTTCTCGTTCGTCGGAACGGCCGCGGCACCCACGGACCCGCAACCGGGTCCGACGGAGGTCGCCACGTTCGTCGCCACCTACGGCACTCCCGACGGCGGCGACGGGCCGGTCGTGACCTCACCGTCGGAGGGGCGGGGCGTCTACCAGGCCTCGGACGTCACCTTCGACGAGCCGGGGTTCTGGGTGGCCACGGTGACGGCGGAGATCGACGGACTCGGCACGCAACGCGCCGAGGCGACGCTCCCGGTGGCCGAGGCGCCGGCGATCCCGGCTCCCGGCGACGAGGCCCCTGCGACCGAGAACCTGACGATGGAATCGACCGGCGTGCCGCTCGCCGCGATCGACTCGCGCGCCGCTACCCGCGACCGGGTCCCCGATCCCGAGCTGCACGAGTGGACGATCGCCCGGGCGATCCAGGAAGGACGCCCGGCCCTCGTCGTGTTCGCGACCCCGGTGTACTGCGTGAGCCGCTTCTGCGGACCGGTCACCGACATGGTCGAGGAGCTGTCCCGGCAGTACGGGGACCGGGCCGTCTTCATTCACGTGGAGATCTACGAGGAGTTCGCGCCGAACCAGGTCGTGAACGAGGCCGCCCTCGAGTGGCTCGAGCAGCCCGACGGCAGCCTCACCGAGCCATGGCTCTACCTCATCGGCGCAGACGGCGTGATCGTGGATCGGTGGGCGTCGATGTGGGGCGAGGACGAGGTGGCCGCCGAGCTCGATGCCCTCCCGCCCATGGGCGGCAGCTGATCGCACCGGGCTGCCGCGCAGCGAACCGCACCCCTGATCCGGTCGAAGCACCCGTAGGATGACGAGCATGCCCGAGGACGCGCTCCCCCCGGCGCCGGCCCCCGCCGTCGAGGTCTGCTATCGCCATCCGACCCAGCAGACCCGGGTGCACTGCACCCGCTGCGAGCGACCCATCTGCACCGAGTGCATGATCCCGGCCCCGGTCGGCTACCAGTGCCCCGAGTGCGTCGACCGCGCCCGACGGGAGTTCCGCGCCGGGCCCGGCCGGCCGATGCGGGGCGGCGCCATCGCGACGAAGACCCTGCTCGGCGCGATCATCGTCGCGTTCGTGGTCGAGGTCCTGTTCGGCGGGCCCGGGTCCCTGCTTCAGCCGAGCTCGCAGGTGCTGTTCGACCTCGGGGCGATGCAGCCGATCGCGATCGCCGGCGGCCAGTTCTGGCGACTGTTCACCGCGATGTTCCTGCACGCGGGGATCCTGCATCTGGCCCTGAACGGCTACTTCTTCTGGCTCTTCGGCCGGCAGGTCGAGCTGCACTTCGGGACCGTGTGGATGGTGGTCATCTACATCGTGTCCGGGTTCCTCGCCAGCGTGGCCTCGTACGCCTTCGGACCGATCGACTCGCTCGGCGTGGGCGCATCCGGGGCCATCGCCGGGGTCTTCGGCGCGTTCGTCGCGTTCAACTACCGGCGGCGGAACACCCCCGCCGGGGCCGCCAACCTCCGGATGGCCACGACGCTGATCCTGCTGAACGCGCTGCTCGCGTTCGGCTACCGGGCGATCGACTGGCGGGCGCACCTGGGTGGGATCGTGGCCGGCTTCGTCCTCGGATACCTGGCCGACGGGGCCGGTTCGGCTCGATCGCGCACGGCGGTCACGGTCGGCGGGGTGGCCGCGCTCGTGGTGGCGGGCATCGCGGCCGTCGTCTGGCGCACCTCGGAGATCCGCTCGATCCCGGGGTTCGATCAGTTCTTCGGCTGACCGGGCGACCTCGGCGCGTCGGGGCTCAGGTGCGGCGGTCGCCGATCCCGTAGACGCCGCCCCCGCGGGTGCCGACCCAGATCATGTCGTCGAACACCGACGGCGTGGACTCGATGCACGAGCCGAGTGACAGCGACCACAGCTTCGGCGGCTCGCGGAACGGCCGGGAGATGTCGAACGCGTGGAGCGTCCCGCCGCAGTCCCCCTGAAGGAGCACGTCGTCGACCGGCACGGGCGAGGACCACGTCGGACCGGCGAGGTGGATCCTCCACCGCTCGCGGCCCGAATCGCGATCGACCCCGATGAGATCGCCGTAGTTCGTGGCGATGTAGACCATCTCGCCGTAGAGCGCCGGGGTCGCCCACGCCCCACCGGCGCCCCCGTGTCCGCGTTCGGGGATCGGGAAGGACCAGACGAGCGGGTCGCGCGGGTGGTCCGGGTCCAGGCGCATGAGCTGTCCGACCTCGTCGGCTCTGGCGGTGAAGCGCTCGAGCTCGCTCGCCACGTAGAGGTCTCCCTCGTCCCCGATGACGACGCTCGCGTCCGTGTCCTCGCCCGTCCAGAAGCGGAAGACCCGGCGGGCGCGCGTGCCGCCCTCGAGAATCCGGGAGATGTCCCAGCCCTGGACGAGCCCGCCCGAGTTCGCGAAGTAGGCCACCCCGTCGTCGAACGCCACCGAGCTCTCGATCGAGACGTTGCCGTCCGGCAGCGCCGCCAGCAGCTCGTCGTCGAACCCCGGGACCGTGAGCACGACCTTGGGGTCGACGACGACCCGCCCACGGTCGTCGTAGTCACGGTGGAGCCGGATCACGTAGAACCAGGAGTTCTCACCGCCCTCGAGCAGGTAGTCGCCGACGACGAGCGGCGCGCCGTCCCAGTCGTTGTTCCACACGGGGTCGGGGACGCTCGTGTTCGCGTCGAGCTCCCACAGGACGGTCGGCTCGGGCCGGTCGAGCGCGATGATGCGCAGCCGGTCGTCGCGCGAGCCGGCGTAGTAGAGGGGGTAGCCGTCGGGATCGCTCGTGGCCGAGCCCTTGGCGAGATCGCCCGTCTGCAACGGCGCCATGAGCGGCTCGCCGGTGCGCCCGTTCAGGAAGTGATAGGCCCCGTCGTAGGCGTTGATCCGGACCTCGATCCGGCCGTGGTCTCCGACGATCACGTTGGGCTGCCCGGTCCAGCCGGTCCCGCACCACTCGCGGGGACCTTCCTGGTCCGAGGAGATCGAGCACAGGCTCCCGCTCGCCGGGTAGCGCCACAGGATCCTCGGATCGGCGGGCACCGGGCCCTGCCCGTAGTAGCTGCGTGTCTGGTTGCCGCGAAAGGTCGTGATGCCCTCGAACGCGGTGTTGGCGGGCTCGGGGCTCGGATCGGGCGCCGGGCTCGGCTCCACGGAGGGCGACGGCTCCGCCGACGGGGAGGCACTGGCCGACGGGGACGGATCGGGCGTGCCGGTCCCGGGCGGATCGTCGGCCCGGACGCCCCCGGCCGCGAACGGACCGATCTCCAGGCGCCACGAGAGGACGACACCGAGCACGACGACGAGCGCCGCCAGGGCGGCGCCGAAGGGAAGGCGGGTCCGGGCGGCGTGGCGCCCGCGGGCTCGGGGGGACATGCCGGCGCATCATCCCACGGGCCCGATGCGATGATCGGAGCCCCGCCGGGGACTAGACGGGGCCCTTCGAGGCCGGGTAGGTGCCGAGCACCTTCAGCATCGAGGTGTGGAGCCGGACCTCGTCGAGCGCCGCGGACACGTTCGGATCCTCCGCGGAGCCGTCCAGGTCGATGTAGAACACGTACTCGAACGGCGCGCCGCGCCGCGGCCGCGACTCCAGCTTCGTCAGGTTGATCCCGCGATCGGCCAGCGGCTGGAGGGATCGGAACAGCGAACCCGGACGATCGTCCCCCGCCATGACGATCGAGGTCTTGTTCGCCTCCCCGAGCCCGGCGTCCCGCGTCCCGATGACCCCGAACTTCGTGAAGTTGTCGGGATGGGTCTGGACGTGCTCGGCCAGGACGGCCAGGCCCAGGTTCGCGCCGGCCTCGACGCTGGCGATGGCGCCCTCGTCCAGCCGGCCCGCCTCGGCCACCATGCGAGCGCCGCCGGCCGTGTCGTGGACCGGGACCGGGTCGATCCGGTGGGTCGTGAGGAACTCCTCGCACTGCGCGAGCGCCTGCCAGTGCGAGTACGCGCGCGCGATGCCCTCGAGCCTGGCCCCCGGCGGCGCGAGCAGCGCGTGGTCCACGCGCAAGACGACCTCCCCCACCACCTGGACCAGACTCGAGCGGAGCAGGAGGTCGTATGTCTCGTTCACGGAGCCCGCCTGCGAGTTCTCGACCGGGACGACGCCGAAATCGGCCTCGCCGCTCGTCACGCGGGAGAACGTCAGCCGGATCGTCTCGCAGGGCAGGGGGTCCACGTCCGGGAACAGGATGCGGACCGCTCGTTCGCTGTACGCGCCGGGCTCACCCTGGTAGGCGACGGTGGACATGGGTGACGAAGCCTAGCAAGCGGGGTCTTCGTCTCCCGGCGAACCCGCGACCGATCGCGTGACCGGTCGCCGCGTCGTCACTTCCCGAAGAACTCCTCGTAGATCTTGATCGCGCCGGGGCCGAGGATGACGATGAACAGCGCCGGCAGGACCATGAAGATCATCGGGAACAGGAGCTTCACCGGGATCTTCTGCGCGATCTCCTCGGCCCGCTGACGGCGCTTCTGCCGCAGCTCGCGGGACTGAGCGCGCAGGACGTTGGCGATCGAGACGCCGAACAGGTCCGCCTGGACCATCGCGACGACGAAGCTGCGGAGCTCGGGGACCGTCGTGCGGTCGGACAGATGCCGGAACGCGTCCGAGCGCGACACGCCGATCTGGATCTCCTGCGACAGCCTCGAGAACTCCTCGGCCAGGGGCCCCGGGACGTTCTTGACGACCTGCGAGATCGCCGCGTCCAGCCCGAGACCGGCCTCGACGCTGATCGTGAGCAGGTCCATGACGTCCGGGAGCTGCTTTTGGATCATGCGCTGGCGCTTGCCGGCCATCGCGTTCACCTGCGTGCTCGGGACCGTGTACCCGATGAGGGCGAAGATCACGACGAACAGGATCCGCAGCCATCCCGACAGCGGCAGCACGCTCATGAGCAGCAGGCTCCCGACGCCGCCCACCATCGCGCCGATGATCTTCAGCGCCACGACCCGCTCGGGATCCCATCCGACAGGGTTCCCGGCCAGGACGAGCTTCTCCGCGATCCGCTCGTTCAGGTCGAACGGCGTGAGGCGCACGACGCCGCGGCCGATCCGCTTGACGCCCGGCATGACGATGCGGTCCACGGCCGATCCCTCGAGCTGCTGCTGACGCAGGTCGACGGTCTCGACCTGTCCGACCTGCGACTGGAGCAGGGTCATCGGCCGGTTCTTCTCGCGGACGAACATGTCCACGATGACCCCGATGAGCACGATCGTGAGGAACGTGCCGACGAGCGCGAGAACGAGCCAGATGTCAGACATCGATCTTGATCATCCTGGACATGACGAAGATCCCCAATCCCATGAGCACTCCACCGAAGATCAGCATGGCGAGACCCGGTGTCGTCGTGAACAGCGGCTTGATGTAGTCGGGGTTCACGACCGCGATGTAGAGCATGATGCCGAACGGCAGGCACGACAGGATCACGACGGACAGCCGCCCCTCGGCCGAGAGCACCTGCACCTGACGGTGGATGTACGCGCGCTCGCGCACCGTGTTCGCCACGACGTCGAGCACCTCGGCGAGGTTACCGCCGACCTGGCGCTGGACGTTGATCGCGATCACGGCCCACTTCAGGTCCTCGCTGTCGATGCGCTCGGACATCGCGACGAGGGCGTCCTCGATCGGGCGTCCCAGCCGGATCTCGGCGACGACGCGCTGGAACTCGGCCGCCGAGGGCTCCCCGATCTCCTTCGAGACCGTGTCGAGCGCCTGGAGGAACGAGTACCCGGCGCGCAGCGAGCTCGCGAGGATCGCCAGCGCGTCGGCGAGCTGCTCCTGCATGACGTTCCGGCGCTTGCGCTGGGCCCGGACCATCATGAAGTACGGGATGATCCCGGTCAGGAACGCGATGAGCAGGACGAACACGACGTTCTGCAGGAACAGGGCACCCACGATCGCCCCGAGCACGACGCAGAGCGTCGTGAGCGCGACGAACTCGCCGGCCGCGATCGGCATGCCGGCCGACTCCAGACGGGCGTCGAGCCCGGCGCTGAACCCGGTCGCCGTCGCGAACCGCTTCCCGGCCTTCGCGAAGGACTGCGGCACCCAGTGTGTCGCGGTGGTCTCCTCCTCCGTCGCCTCGCCGGCCTGCCGGCGCCCGAGGCGCTTGGCGAGCCTGGCCTCGCGCCGCGCGCGGGCGCGCGAGCCCATGAGGAAGGTCGTGAGGAGGAAGACCGTCATGAACCATGCGCCCAGGACGACCAGCAGGCCGACGTCGGAACCCCAGAAGGACTCGGCGAGCATCACGCGGCCCGACCCCCCGGGACCGGCGCGAAGATCTCGGCCGGCACCGTGATGCCGTGCTCGGCCAGCGGCTCGAGGAACCGCGGGCGCAGCCCGGTCGACTTCAGCCCGCCGAGGAACCGCCCCTCCGGGTCGATCCCGGCCTTGTAGTCGAACAGGAACAGGTCCTGGAGCGTGATCACGTCGCCCTCCATCCCCACGATCTCGGTGAGGTGAGTGATGCGACGCGTCCCGTCCTTCATGCGCGACTGGTGGACGATGAGCTGGAGCGCCGAGGCCACCTGCTCGCGGATCGCCCGGATCCCGATGTCCATGCCGGACATCAGGCACATCGTCTCCAGGCGCGCGAGGGCGTCACGCGGCGAGTTGCTGTGGATCGTGCTGATCGAGCCGTCGTGGCCCGTGTTCATCGCCTGCATCATGTCGAGGGCCTCGCCGCCACGGACCTCACCGACCACGATGCGGTCCGGGCGCATGCGCAGGGAGTTGCGCACGAGGTCGCGGATCGTGACCTCGCCGCGACCCTCGATGTTCGGCGGGCGGTACTCGAGTCGCACGACGTGCGGCTGCTGGAGCCGGAGCTCGGCCGCGTCCTCGATCGTGACGATCCGCTCGTCGTCGGGCAGGAACGAGGAGAGCACGTTCAGGGTCGTCGTCTTGCCGGCGCCCGTACCGCCCGAGACCAGGATGTTGATCCGGCCGCGCACGCATGCCTCGAGCAGCTCGACGCACTGACGCGTCATCGTGCCGAACCCGATGAGGTCCTCCGCCTGGTACGGATCGGCGGCGAACTTCCGGATC
>DATBLA010000178.1:0-5372 GCA_036555645.1 Actinomycetota bacterium | reverse complement strand
CCTCGTCGTCGCCCGGCTCGTCCGCGACGTCCGGCCGGATCGAGAGGCGTTCGCGATCGCGCTCGTCGGCGTGAACCCCGTGGTCCTGTTCCAGAGCGCCGCGAGCGGCCACAACGACCTGCTCGTCGCGCTCGCCGTGGCCTCGGCGATCGCGCTCGTGTTCTCGGGGCGGGACCGGTGGGCGACGGTCGCGCTCGCGCTCGGCGCTCTGGTGAAGGTCACGGCCGCCGTCCCGCTCCTCCTGCTCTGGGTGGCGGTCGCGGCCCGCGCCCCGCGCGGCCGGCGTGTGCGAACCGTTGCCCCGCACGTGGGCATCGCCGCCGCGATGGCGCTCCTCGCCGCCGGGCCGTTCCTCAGCAGCGAGGATCCGACGCTCGGGATGGCCGAGCTCGCCACGCACGAGGGCTGGCTCGCGCCGTCGCGGTTCTTCCGAAGGGTCGTCGATGCGATCTCTGGCGACGCGCTCGGGTGGGTCCCGCGCGTCGTGATCCCGATCCTGCTCGTCGGCGCGCTCGCGCTCATCGTGCGCGCGATCGTTCGGCGGGCTCCGAGCGTGAGCTCGGCCCTCGTCGGGGCGTCGTGGGGATGGGGCCTGCTCTGCCTCATGCTCCTGGGTCCGGTGCTGCTGCCCTGGTACGTGACCTGGGCGCTCC
This sequence comes from Actinomycetota bacterium, assembly GCA_036555645.1. GTDB lineage: Bacteria > Actinomycetota > UBA4738 > UBA4738 > HRBIN12 > DASSJM01. Next base: position 4,719 of record DATBLA010000178.1, on the reverse strand, counting down.
CGCTCGGGTGGCTGCTGCCCAGGGTGCCTCGAACGGTGCTCGTCGGGACCGGGGTCGCGCTCACGCTCTCGCAGTGGACGGCCGAGCCCGCCCGGTTCGACGCCGCCTACGACGCGAACCTCCTGTTCGGCCACTACGTCGTGACCCCGGTCGTCATCGGCCTACTCGGCTGGCTGCTCCTCGATCTCTGGCGCCGCTCCCGTTCGGACGCGCCGCTCGAGGATCGCCCGGACGAGGTACCCGCCCAGGCCGGCCAGCGCTGACGCGGCGAGCGCGCCCGCCGTCGTCCCGATCCGAACGCCGAGCGCGTCGAGTGCCACCGCGGCCGCGATGAGCATCGCGCCGCCGACCGCGGGGGCCGTCGCGGCGGCGGCGAGGCGATCGCACGTCCCGATCGTCGCCCACCCGAAACCGACGACGCCGAACAACAGGAGTGCTGCGACCGATGCCCACACGACCCCGATGGCCGACGACGGTTCGAGCGGGTCGATGTGGAAGGCGTCCTTCACGGGCGGGTCGATGATGCGGGCGTCCGGCGGCCGGTCCACCGGATCGAAGGGCGTCAGCACGAAGACCGTCGCCGGCCTGCCCGCCCGGGCCTCGGCGTTCTCGAGATCCTGCCTCGTCAGGTGTTCGAGGGCCACGCGCTCGGTGCTGCCCCCACCCTCGGCCGGTGGAACGACGACCACCACGTCGCGGATGCGGTCGGGCGGCACCCCGGCGCGGATCACGTTACCGGCCCGTGTCGCGAGGAAGCTCACGGTCGCGTCGGGCTCGTTCACGAGGAAGGCGAGCGGTGTCCCGCGAGCCACCTCACCCACGATCGCGCCGTTTGCGATCGTCACCGCGTCGACCTCGTCCTCGGACAGGAACGGCTGCTGACGGTTCCAGGCGATCCCGGCGCCCGCGAGCATCGCCACGACGAGCGCGCCGGTCACGACGACGGCCAGCGCTCGTCGCCGCTCGAAGCTGAGCCACACGCGGACGAGCCCGAGCGCCGCCAGGATCGGGACGGCGAAGCCGAACGTGATGAACCGGTCGGCGGGCACCCACCCCGTGACGAGCGCGATCGCCACCCCGGCGCCGGTCACGAGCAGCCACGAGCGCAGGATCCGACCGGCCGGCCCGCGCGCGACGGCGAACCCGACGACGGCGAGCGGCACCGAGACCCACTGCACGTACCGGGTCCATCGATGGACGAACCGGTCGAGGTAGGCCGATCGCAGCTCGGCGGTGAGGCCGGCGCGGCGCAGGAACGCGTCCTTCGAGGTGTCGACGTCGAGCCCGTTCGGACCCGGCATGACGGCGAGCAGGCCGATCCCGACCACGGCCCCGGCGCCCGCCACCGCCCCGGCGATCCGAACGGCGCTGTCCCGCCCGCCTCGCCACGCGAGGGCGGCGGCCCCGAGCAGGATCACGGCGCCGATGAGGAAGAACGGGGGATGGGCGAGCCCACCCGCGGCGAACACGACCGCCGCCACGATCGCCGCGCGCCGGCCTCCGAGATCGATGAGGGCACTGGCGGCGAGGAACGTCGCGACCATCGCGAGGTTCGCCAGGTAGCCGCTCGCGAGGTGGACGGCGAACGTCCCCGCCAGGACGCCGGCGAGGACCCATCCGCCGATCGGGGCCTGCCGCCGCACGAGCGCCGCCGCCGCGAGCCCCGTCGCCACCCCGAGCCCGACCTCGAGCGCGACGAGCGACTGGACGACCGACAGTCCCAGCGTCCCCTGGAGGACGAGCGCGAGCGCCGGGACGCCCGGGCGGGCCCCCACGACCGACAGCCCGTCGAGGCCGGCGAGCCGGGCCCACCACAGGTAGACGGGCCCGTCGGGCCCCAGCGGGAACCGCGCGCCGTTGCCGAGGAACGGCCACAGGAACCAGGCGAGCAACCCGAACGCGAGCAGGGCGAGCGCGACCCAGCCGAGCGTGTCTCGATCGGCTCGGCCCACCGGGGAGGGCGACGGGTTCGCGATCCCGCTCGTGCGACTACCCCGTGGCCGTGAACGATCCGGTCACGTCCACGACCTCCCCCGTGGCGCTGCGCAGGCCTCGGCACGTGAACGCGCCCGTGATCCGTTCCGGGGTCGCGGCGTCGATCGTGATCGAGCACTCGCCGTCGTCCGAGACGAACGACGAGATGCCCTCGTCGGTGTCCGCGGTGAGCGTGAGGACGAGCGTCGGCGCCGTCGGCTGAGTGCCGGTGAACGCCGCGCCCCCGATCCCGAGCGTGGTCGCGTTCGTGCCGCCCGCCGTCCACACGATCGCCATCCCGCCGGGCGGTGGCACGTAGATCGCGCTCACGAGATCGTCGATCGTTCCGCTCGCGACGACGTCACCGCTGAGCGTGAACGACGCCTCTCCCTCGGTGAGGTCTCCCTCACCGGTGTCGCCGGTCGGGGCCCCGGAGAGGCCGCTCGCGCCGGATGGGCCGGTCGCGGTGTCGTCGGGGAAGGCCGAGGTCGGACCCGCGGTCGGAGGTGGCGGATCGCCGCTGCACGCGTGGAGCAGCAGGAGCGGCACGGCGAGCAACAGGAGCGTCGGAACCGTTCGTGTGCGGCCCGTCATCGTCGATCGCGCGACGCTATCACGCGCCGGTCGTCCAACCCGCCCCTGCTAGCATCGCCGCCGTGCTCGACCGCGACCTTGCCGCGGACGTCCTCCGCGTGGCGCGCCTCCGCGGCGGGTCGTTCGCGGAGCTGTTCGTCGAGGAGCGCGTCGGGTTCTCGGTGCGCCTGGACGACGGCAAGCTCGAGGAGGTGACGACCGGGCTCGACCGGGGGGCCGGGGTCCGCGTCGGTCACGGCACCTCGTTCGGCTACGCGTACTCGAACCGGCTCGATGCGCAGGCGCTTCGCCAGACGGCCGAGGCAGCCTCGGCCTCGGCGCCCGACGACGGCGCCGGCGGGGTCGTCGACCTGCGAACGCTCGAACCGACGGCCGTGCACGCCGCGCTCCGCGAGTCATCGGGGACGCCGGCCGCCGACAAGGCCGCGTGGGTGCTCGAGGCCGACGAGGCCGCCCGCGCGGTGTCGCCCGACGTGCGGCAGGTGACCGCCGTCTACGTGGACTCCGTCCAACGACTGCTCGTCGCCACGAGCGACGGGCGGTGGGTGGAGGAGGTCCGCCCCCGGATCCGTCTCGCCGTCACGGTCGTGGCCGGGCGCGACGGCGCCATCCAGACGGGGTTCCACGGCCCCGCCGGCCTGGCCGGCGTGGAGTTCATCGAGGCGAACCCGCCGGCGAGGACGGCCGAGGTCGCCGCCCGTCAGGCGGTCACGATGCTCGACGCCGACCCGGCGCCCGCCGGCGAGATGGCGGCCGTGCTCGCGCCGGGGATGGGCGGCGTCCTGTTCCACGAGGCCGTCGGCCACCCGCTCGAGACCGACATCGTCCAGAAGGAGGCGAGCGTCTATCGCGGCCGCGCGGGCGAGACGCTGGCCTCGCCGATCCTGAACGGCGTCGACGACGCCACGGTGCCGAACGCGTGGGGGTCCGCCTCCTTCGACGACGAGGGGACGCCGGCGCAGCGCACGTCGCTGTTCGAGCAGGGCGTGCTCGTGGGCTGGCTCTACGACCGCATCCGAGCCGAGCACGACGGCGTGCCCTCGACGGGCAACGGCCGGCGACAGTCCTACGCGCACCCGCCGATCCCGAGGATGACGAACACGTACATCCTGAACGGCGATTCAACCCCCGAGGAGATCGTCGCGGGAACCGAGCGCGGCGTGTTCGTCACGGCGCTCGCCGGCGGCGAGACGAACCCGGCGACCGGCGACTTCGTCTTCGGGTGCTCCGAGGCCTTCCTCATCGAGCGCGGCGAGGTCACGACGCCGGTCCGCGGCGCCAACCTCATCGGCCGCGCGATCGAGGTCATGTCGAACGTCGACGCGATCGCGGCCGACTTCGACATCTGGCCGGGGGTGTGCGGCAAGGACGGCCAGGGCGTGCCGGTCGGCAGCGGCTCGCCGACGCTTCGGATCTCGCGGATCACGATCGGGGGGACCGGTGCCTGAGCTGGCGGATCTCTGCGCCGCCGCCGTCGAGGCCGCGCTCGAGGGGGAGCAGGTCGAGGCGTACGGCGAGGAGCATTCGGCCACCTCGGTCGAGGCCCACCGCGGCGAGCTCGAGAGCCTGTCGTTCTCTCAGTCCAGGGGCGTCGGCGTTCGCGTCATCGTCTCGGGCGGCCGGCTCGGGTTCGCGTACGCGGCCGATCCCTCGATCGAGGAGGTCCGCCGGACCGTCGAGCGCGCGAGGGAGAACGCCGCCCTCACCGCCGAGGACGTCTTCAACGTCCTGCCGGAGGCCGAGCCCGTCGAGCCGCTCGACGGGCTGTACTCCGAGGATCTCGCGACGATGGCGACCGACGCGAAGGTGCCGATCGCCCTCGATCTGGAGCGCTTGGCCACGACCGCCGACCCCCGGGTCCGCAAGACCGAGTCCGTGCGCTACGGCGATGCCGTGGGGAGCGTGGCGATCGCCTCGACCGCGGGCGTTCGCGCCGAGTACCGAGGCACGGGATGCTGGTGCGCCGTCGTCACGATGGCCGAGCGGGACGGCGAGACGCAGACCGGTGGATCGTTCCGGATCGCGCGCAGCGTCGAGGACCTGCACCCGGACGACGTCGCCCGCGAGGCGGTCGAGCGCGCGGCGCGGATGCTCGGGGCGACGAAGCCGGAGACCGTTCGGGTGCCGGTCCTGCTCGACCCGTTCGCGGCC
>DATBLA010000177.1:0-2817 GCA_036555645.1 Actinomycetota bacterium | reverse complement strand
GATCGGACGAGCAATGCCTCTCAGGTCTTCGCGAGGACCGACTCCGCGATCGCGGGGATGACCTTCTCGCCGTAGGCCTGGAGGGTCTCGTCCTTCGCGTCGTGCTGGAGGTACACGGCGAACTGGTCGACGCCGAGCTCGTGCAGCTCCTGGAGCCGGCGGACGTGCTCGGCGACCGGGCCGAGGATGCAGAAGCGGTCGACGATCCCGTCCGGCACGAACTGGGCGTGGACGTTCCCGGCCTGGCCGTGCTCGTTGTAGTCGTAGCCCTCGCGGCCCTTGATGTACTCGGTGAGCGCCTCGGGCACCTCAGAGTGCTCCCCGTACCGCGCGACGATGTCCGCGACGTGGTTGCCGACCATGCCGCCGAACCACCGGCACTGCTCGCGCGCGTGGACGACGTCCTCGGTCACGTACGCGGGCGCCGCGACGCAGATCGAGATCGCGGCGGGATCGCGACCGGCCTGCTCGGCGGCCGCGCGGACCGACGCGATCGTCCAGGCCGCGATGTCGGGGTCGGCGAGCTGGAGGATGAACCCGTCTCCCACCTCGCCGGTGAGCTTGAGCGCCTTCGGGCCGTAGGCGGCCACCCAGACCTCGACGCGGCTCCGGCCCGCCCACGGGAAGCGGATCGTCGAGCCCCGGTACTCGACGTCCCGGCCGTTGGCGAGCTCGCGGATCACGTGGATGGACTCGCGAAGCGTCGCGAGCGTCGTCGGTTTGCCGTTCGTGACCCGGACCGCCGAGTCGCCGCGCCCGATCCCGATGACCGTCCGGTTGCCGAACATCTCGTTCAGCGTTGCGAACACGCTCGCCGTCACCGTCCAGTCCCGGGTCGCGGGGTTCGTCACCATCGGCCCGACCACGACGTTGCGGGTGTTCGCCAGGATCTGCGTGTGGATCGGGAACGGCTCCTGCCACAGGATGTGGCTGTCGAACGTCCACACGTGGCTGAACCCGTACGTCTCGGCCTTCACCGCCAGGTCGACCACCCGAGCGCTCGGCGGCGTCGTCTGCAGCACCACGCCGATGTCCATGGCGTTCCTCTCTGCGCGAACGCTCAGCGCGCGACGATCGGGTCGTACGCGTCGGGCCGGCGGTCCCGGTAGAACGCCCACCGGTCGCGAACCTCCCGGATCTTGGCGAGATCGAGGTCGCGCACGATGAGCTCGGGCTTGTACGGGTCGCCGACGTCGCCGACGAACTGACCCTCGGGATCGACGAAGTAGCTCTGCCCGTAGAAGTCGTTCTCGCCGAGCGGCTCGATCCCCACGCGGTTGATCGCGCCGACGTAGTACATGTTCGCGACCGCCGCGGCCGGCTGCTCGAGCCGCCACAGGTACTCGCTCAGCCCGCGGTGCGTCGCCGAGGGGTTGAACACGATCTCGGCGCCGTGCAGGCCGAGGATGCGCCACCCTTCCGGAAAGTGCCGGTCGTAGCAGATGTACACGCCGACCGTGCCGACCGCGGTCTCGAAGACCGGATACCCCTCGGTCCCGGGCGCGAAGTAGAACTTCTCCCAGAAGCCCTTCACCTGGGGGATGTGCTGCTTGCGGTACTTGCCCAGGTATGTGCCGTCGGCGTCGATGACGGCGGCGGTGTTGTGGTACAGGCCCGGCTGAACGACCTCGTACATCGGCAGCACCATCACCATGCCGAGCTCCTTGGCGACCGACTGGAAGCGCTTCGTCGTCGGGCCGTCGGGGATCTGCTCCGTGTAGCTGTAGTACTGCGCGTCCTGCACCTGGCAGAAGTAGGGCCCGTAGAACAGCTCCTGGAAGCAGATGACCTGGGCCCCCTGGGCGGCGGCCTCGCGGGCCGCCTCCTCGTGCTTGTCGATCATCGCGTCCTGCTCGCCGGCCCAATCGGTCTGGAGCAGCGCGGCCTTCACGATCGTCATGGCGAACCTCCCTGATCCGGGGCGGCCGGGCACGCGGGCAGGCGTGCTCGATGCGATGGTACCGACCCCCCGCCGAGGGCGCGAGGCCCCATCCACCGGCCACGACGAGACCGATGCCCGATGCCCGAGATCCGAGCCCACCCGTCACACTGTCCCCCGATGCGAAGCGGTGGCCGGGGTCCGGCCGTGAGCAGGCTCGTGGTGACGCTCGCCCTCCTGGCGTCCGTGCTCGTCGCGTGCGACCGGGGCACGGGATCGACCGACGGGTCGACGGGCGGGAGCCCGGTGGGTGGGGAGTCGAGCGCGGGTTCCGGCGACACCTGCGACCTCGATCTCGGCGGCGAGCCACTGGCCCGAACCGGACCCACCGTCGAGCCGGTCGTGATCCTCGACGGATCGCAGGGGCCGAGGGTCGAGGCGCTCGTGTACCCGCATCCGGACCACCCCGGCAACCCGTGGTCGCAGTGGGGGCAGGGCCTCGTGTTGGAGGACGGGCGGTTCCTTTCCGCGGTCGGCGATCACCTCGGGGCCGACGGGAACGCCTACCTCTACGAGTATTCCCCTGACTCCGGCGAGCTCACGCAGCTCACCGACATCCTGTCGCTCACCGAGCATGATCCCGGCGCGTGGGGCTACGGCAAGGTCCACGCGCAGATGGTCCCCGGCCCGTGCGGCGAGGTGTACGTCGGCACGTACTGGGGCGACCGGACCGGGCTCACGTTCGGCCCGACGTATCAGGGCGACCGCCTGTTCCGGATCGATCCGCAGGGCGACGCGATCGCCGACCTCGGCGTCCCGGTCCCCGAGCACGGCCTGCCCTCGCTCGCCGGCTGGGCCGCCGGGGGACTCCTGTACGGCGAGGCGCCCGATCCCGCGTTCGAGCAGGACCAGGGTCCGTTCTTCGTCTACGACGTCGC
>DATBLA010000176.1:0-10136 GCA_036555645.1 Actinomycetota bacterium | reverse complement strand
AGGATGAGCGAGGCGACGAGCGTGACCTCGTAGGACTCGAACAGGTCGGCGGCCATCCCGGCGCAGTCGCCCACGTTGTCGCCGACGTTGTCGGCGATGACCGCGGCGTTGCGCGGGTCGTCCTCGGGGATCCCCTGCTCGACCTTGCCGACGAGGTCGGCGCCGACGTCGGCGGCCTTCGTGAAGATGCCGCCGCCCACCCGCATGAACATCGCGAGCAGGGCGCCGCCGAACCCGAAGCCCACCAGGACCGCCGTGGCGTCCTCCTGGTAGATGAGCAGGATGGCCGTGGCGCCGAGCAGCCCGAGGCCGACGGTGAACATGCCCGCCACGCCCCCGGCGCGGAACGCGATCCGCAGCGCCCGCCGAAGCCCCGACTCGCGGGCGGCGTTGGCGGTGCGCACGTTCGCCCGGACGGCGAGCCACATCCCCGCGTACCCGGTGACCGCGCTGAACGCGGCGCCGAGGATGAACGCGATCGACCGGCCGAACCGGATCGAGAACTCGCTGTGCGCCGCGTTCTCCGAGACGGGCAGCGCGAAGAACAGGACGACCGTCAGGATCGCCATGAAGATCCCGACCGTGCGGAACTGGCGGCTGAGGTACGCCTTCGCCCCGACCTGGATCGCGGAGGCGATGTCCTTCATCTTCGGGGTGCCCTCGGGCGCCGCGAGGACCTCTCGGACCAGGAAATAGGCGAAGACGAGGGCGACGAGCGACACGCCGAGGATCAACCACAGCGCGGTGTTCTCGAACGAGCCGAACACGGCCTCGATCGGGCCGCCCTCCTGGGCGAGGACACCGTGAACCACGTTCGAACCTCCTCGGGTGTGAGCTCAGCGAACTTGGGTCCGGCCGTGCCTGGACCGGGAAGAGTATAGAGAAGTGCCTACCGGTCGCCCTCGGCCCGCACGGGATCGGACGACGTGGCCCGACGGCCGGACGGGACCGCCCACCGGAAGATCGCAAACCCGAGTCCGCCAGCCAGCGCCGAGGCGGCGAGGATGCCGATCTTCGCGTCGTCGGCGATACGGCCGTCCCCGAACGCCAGCTCGGCGATGAACAGCGACACCGTGAACCCGATCCCGGCGACGGCCGCGAGTCCGATCAGGTGACGCCAAGTCGACCCGGAAGGAAGCCGACCGATCCGCGACCGGACGACGAGCGCCGAGGCTCCGCCGATGCCGGCGATCTTGCCCAGGACCAATCCCACGATCACGCCCCACGTCACCCGGCTCGTCGCGGCGCTCCGGAGCGTCTGACTCGTGATCACCAGACCGGCGTTGGCGAGCGCGAAGATCGGGACGATGACGTGGCTCGTCCACGGGTGGAGCGCCTCCTCGACCCGAGCCAGGGGCGAGACCGCCTCGCGCGACAGCCAGGCCAGCCTCAGCCATTGAGGAGCGTCGGCGTCGGGAGGATCCGGACGATCGACGGTCGAGGTGGCCGTTCTGATCGCCTCCTCGCTCACCGCACTGGGGCGCTGGAACGGCTCCGTGGGCGTGAGGAGGCCGAGGATCACCCCGGCGATCGTCGGGTGGACGCCGGACTCGTAGAACGCGACCCACACCCCCACGCCGAGCGCGACGTACACGATCGTCGCCCGCACGTCGAACCGCTGCAGCACGACGATGAGCGCGAGGAGCGTGGCGGCGGACAGCAACGACGGGACCGACACCCCGCTCGAGTAGAAGATCGCGATCACCACGATCGCCCCGATGTCGTCGACGATCGCCAGCGTGAGGAGGAAGGGCTTCAGGCTCGGTGGCGCACTCCGAGCCGCGATCGTCAGGACGGCGAGGGCGAACGCGATGTCCGTGGCCATGGGGATCCCCCACCCCTTCGAACCGGGGCCTCCCGCGTTCAGCGCCACAAACAGCAGCGCCGGCACGATCATGCCGCCGATCGCGGCGACGACCGGAAGCACGGCAGCCCTCGGATCGCGAAGCTCCCCGGTCAGGAACTCGCGCTTGACCTCGAGACCCACGACGAGGAAGAACAGGGACATGAGCCCCTCGTTCACGAACGCATGCAAATCACTCTCGATCGCGATCGACCCGAATCGGATCCCGACCTGGGTCGACCAGAACGTCTCGTAGCTCTGCTGCCACGGGGAGTTGGCCCACACCAGCGCCGCGGCCGCGGCTCCCAGAAGGAGGACGGCCGACGACGTCTCGGCCTGAAGGAACGCCGTCACGGGCTGGACGACGCGTCGGGGGATGGCGCGCTCGGATCGCGACCAGGAGGGGAGGAGGTCTCGCGGCGGGTCCCTCGGGTCTTCGGATGGCGGTCGATCGGTCATGGCGAACCCATCGCCGACCAGTCTTCCCGGCACGCCTCCAGAACTTCTCCATGCTACCTGCCTTGTCCTCGCCCCATCTCCTGTTACCCTCGACGCCGCTTTGGCAAAGAGCACCAGCCCCCCCGTCGTCACCGCGAACCGCGTCGAGCGTGCGTCGAAGAAGCGGCGCCGCTTGCCTGTTGCGTTGTTCCTCATCCCCATCGTCCTTGTCGCGGGGATCGCGGTGATGCTGCTCGTCCTCGGCGGCGAGGGCGCGGGGATCCCGATCCTCGGCGGCGGAACCGGCCCGGACGACTCGACCCCCGAGTTCGACTTCCGCGTCGGCCAGGCCACCGTCGTGGCGACCGACGCCGAGGCCAAGCGCGGCGACCTCGTCGACGACGCGACCGCCGTTGCCGACGAGATCACCCCGACGATCGATGACCTGTTCACGAACGCGTTCCTCGACCCGACGAACTGGCGGGAAGGGGACTACGAGGAGGTCTTCACGGCGTTCAGCGAGCAGGCCCGCCCGACGGCCGAGCAGAACCTCGAGATCCTCACGCTCGGGGCCCAGGCCGGCGACGTCTTCGAGGACGTCGAGCCCGGCAAGGGGCGGCTCGTCTACGACGTGCTCTTCGACCGCGAGGGCAACCCCGCGACCGCGGTCGTCGTCGTGAGCTTCACGGCGATCGGCGAGCGCATCGACGGGACGTTCGTCCAGGTCGTGAGCGACGGGCAGTTCTTCTTCGAGAACGTGGACGGCTGGAAGATCGTCTCGTTCGACGTCGTCCGCAAGGACCAGGACGTCGAGGCGCCGACGCCGGCTCCGTCCGGCGCCTCCGGGACCACCGGCGCGACCGGGGCCTCGGCATGACCGCGACCGCATCCCCCCGCCGGGTCGCCCTCGCCGCCCTCGTCCTCGTCGCCTGGATCGGCGGGTCCGTGCTCGGCGCGGCGGAGCCCAGGCACGCCTCGGCCGCACCGCTGTTCCAGATCGAGCGCGCCCATGCCGAGTTCGTGCCCGTCCTGGACGGATCCGAGCCGATCTTCGTGCTCGTTCTCGGCTCGGACGCCCGCCCCCATCAGGAGGTCATGGCCGAGCGGACCGACTCCATCCACATCGTGGCGATCAACCCGAGCAAGCAGAAGGCCTCGATCGTCGGCATCCCGCGGGACTCCTACGTCTCGATCCCGGGATTCGGCACGAACAAGATCAACGCCGCGCTCTCGATGGGCGGACCCGAGCTCGTCGTCGAGACCGTGGAGGCCCTGACCGGCATCACGTTCGACTACTGGGCGATCACGGGCTTCGCCGGATTCGAGACGATGGTCGACGAGGTCGGCGGGCTCGTCGTCGACGTGCCGTTCGCGATGAGCGACGAGGCCTCCGAGGCGTTCTTCGATCCCGGCGTGCAGCGCCTGTCGGGCGCGGAGGCGCTCGGGTTCGGCCGCAACCGCCACGACCTGCCGAGCGGCGACTTCGGTCGCTCAGAGAACCAGGGCATCCTGTTGATCTCGGCGCTCACGCAGTTCAACAAGGAGTTCACGAAGGACCCGAGCCGGATGCTCGCCTGGATCGCGTCGTTCATGCGCAACTCGGAGTCGAGCCTTCCCCTCGATCAGCTCATGGACCTCGCGTTCACCGGCACGGCGATCAGCCCCAAGCACGTCGTGAACGCGGTGCTGCCCGGCGGAACCGCGATGATCAACGGGTTGTCGGTCGTTCAGCTCAACACGGCCACCCTCGACGCGGTCTCGGCCGACCTGCGCAACGACGGCATCCTTCGCCCGGCCAACGTGCCGCCCTCGCCGAACGCTTCCCTGACCGGCGGGTCGTAGCTCCCCCGCTCCGTTCCGGGGGCCTCTGCTAGCGTCGAGCCGTCGTGACGACGCTGAAGGAAGAGCTCCGCGACGTCCATCCCGCCCGCCAGGGCCTGGCCGTGCTTCTCGCGGTCGGGGCCACGCTCCCGGCGCTCGTGCTCCGGGTGGCCCACGTCGAGGTCGCGAGCGCCGTCGAGGCGCTCATGTTCGGCCTGGGGATCGTCGGCGCCGCGTTCATCCTGTCCTGGGCCGCCGAGGTCGCTCAGCTCGACATCTCGGCCGGCCTCGCGATCGGGCTGCTGGCGTTCATCGCGGTGCTCCCCGAGTACGCGGTCGACATGGTGCTCGCCTGGGACGGCGGGAACGCCTTCGAGCAGTACGGCGAGGCGTGCCATCCGCCCGGCGCCACCGGCGAGGATGCCTGCTCGCTCGCGCTCGCGAACATGACGGGCGCGAACCGGCTGCTCATCGGCATCGGCTGGACGATGGTCGTGTTCATCGCCGTCTACCGGTCGCGCAAGCGACCCCCGGTCCTGACCGAGGTGCAACTCGAGCGCCCGCACGCCGTCGAGGTCGCGTTCCTCGCCCTGGCGACCGTGTACTCGCTGACGCTGCCGCTGAAGAGCTCGATCACGCTGGTCGACTCGGTCATCCTCATCACGATCTTCGCCGCGTACACGTATCGCATCTCGAAGGCCCCGGCCGAGGAGCCTCATCTCGTCGGCCCCGCACGGTGGGTCGGAACGTTCAGGACGACCCGGCGACGCGTCGCCGTCGTCGCGATGTTCCTGTTCTCGGCCGCGGTCATCCTGCTCGTCGCCGAGCATTTCGCCGAGGCCCTCAAGGAGACGGGCCAGGAGCTGGGGATCAGCGAGTTCCTCCTCATCCAGTGGATCGCGCCGCTCGCCTCCGAGGCGCCGGAGCTCCTCGTGGCCGGCCTCTACGCGTGGAGGCTGAACACGAACGCGGGACTCGGGACCCTCGTGTCCTCGAAGGTCAACCAGTGGACCCTGCTCGTCGGAACGCTCCCGATCGTCTTCACGATCGCCGCGGGCGGGCTGCACGGGCTGCCGGTCGACGCCACCCAGCGGCAGGAGCTGTTCCTCACCGCCGCCCAGTCGTTCTTCGCCATCGCCGTGCTCGTGACGCTGTCGATCTCGATCCGCGAGGCGTGGTTGCTGTTCGCCCTGTTCTGGGCCCAGTTCGTCATCGGCGCCATCGTCCCCGAGTCGATCCACGGCATCGAACGGATCGCCGTGGGCATCGCCTACATCGTGCTCGGCCTCGTGATCTTCACGAGGCAGCGTTCGCTCATCCGGCCGCTGATCCGCGACGGGTTCCGGACCTCCTACCGCGACCTCAACCGTCGCGAGGCCGTCGGCGAGTAGCCGGCCGGACGTGGAGGACCCGAGGGCGCTCCTGGAGTCCCTGGACGCCGAGGGCGCGCTCGCGCACGTCCGCGAGCTCCCGGCCCGGCCCGTCGACCTCCGGGACGTTCCGGAGGATCTGCCGGAGCTGGTTCGCCAGCGCCTGGAGCTCGTCGGCATCTCCGGTCTGTATCCGCACCAGCGCGCCGGCCTCGACGCGGTGCGATCCGGTCGCAACGTCGTCGTCGCCACCGGCACCGCGTCGGGCAAGACCCTCGTGTACAACCTCGCCTTCGCGGCCGAGGCCGTGACCGACGCCAAACGAACCGCCCTGTACCTGTTCCCCACGAAGGCCCTGGCCCGCGACCAGCTGCGGCAGATCCGCGAGCTGCGCCTGTCGCAGATCCGCGCGGGCGTGTACGACGGCGACACGCCGCGCGACGAGCGCCCCCTGATCCGGCGCAACGCCAACCTCGTCCTGACGAACCCCGACATGCTGCACGCCGGCATCCTGCCGGACCACGCGCGATGGGCCGACTTCCTCCTGCGGCTGCACCTCGTCGTCGTCGACGAGGCACACGCGTTCCGGGGCGTGTTCGGCTCCCACGTCGCGCACGTGCTCCGCCGGCTGCGGCGGCTCGTCGCCCACTACGGCGGCGACCCCCGGTTCGTCCTGGCGAGCGCGACGATCGGCAACCCGGCCGAGCTGGCCGAGCGTCTCGTCGGCGTGCCGTTCGAGGCCGTGACCGCCGACGCGTCCCCGTCCGGAGGCAAGGTGTTCGCCCTGTGGAACCCGCCCGTGATCGACGAGGAGTCGGGCGCCCGCCGCAGCGCGCTCACCGACGCGTCCACCCTCATGGCCCGGCTCGCCGAGGCGGGGGTGAAGTCGATCGGGTTCACGCGGTCTCGCCGAGCCGCCGAGCTCCTGGCGACCTTCGCCCGACGGGAGCTCGACGGCGAGCTCCGGACGAAGGTGAAGTCGTATCGGGCGGGCTACCTCGCCGAGGATCGACGCCGGCTCGAACGCCAGCTCGCGAGCGACGAGCTCATCGCGGTCGCCTCGACGAACGCGCTCGAGCTCGGGATCGACATCGGCTCGCTCGACGCCTCGCTGCTCGTCGGGTATCCGGGCACGCGCTCGTCGATGTGGCAGCAGGCCGGACGCGCCGGACGGCGATCGGACGGTGCGCTGGCCGTCCTCGTCGCCCAGGACGAACCGCTGGACCAGTACCTCGTGACGCACCCCGCCGACCTGTTCGACCGGCCGCCTGAGGCGGCGGTCATCGACCCCTCGAACCGGTTCGTGCTCGAGCCGCACCTGCTGTGCGCCGCCCGGGAGCTGCCGCTGTCGGAGGAGGAGATCGACGCGTTCTGGCCCGACGCGACGGGCTCGGTCGCCGACCTCGAGGCACGCGGCGAGCTGCGACGGCGCCGCACGACCCTGCATCACGTGAGCCGCGAATCGCCGCACCGCCGCGTCGACCTGCGCAGCACGGGTGGAGGCCGCTACTCGATCGTCATCGAGGACACCGGGGAGCTGCTCGGGACGGTCGACGGATCGCGCGCCTTCTGGCAGGTCCATCCCGGAGCGATCTACCTGCACCAGGGGGAGCAGTTCGCGGTTCGGGAGCTCGATCTGGACGGACGGGTCGCGCTCGTGTCGCGCGCGGATCCCGACTACTACACGCAGTCGCGCGACATCACCGACATCGAGGTCGTGCGGGCCGACGAGCGCGCCGAGCTCCCCGGCGCGGTGGGCTCCACCTACGGGGTCGTCCGCGTCACGAACCAGGTCGTCGCCTACGCCCGCCGGCACGTCGCGACCGGCGAGATCCTCGAGATCGTTCCGCTCGCGCTCCCGCCGGTGTCGCTCGAGACCCGGGCGGTGTGGTGGTCGATCCCCGCGACCGCGATCGACCGCGCCGCGATCGCCGCCGGTGATCTCCCCGGAGCCGCCCACGCCGCCGAGCACGCGGCCATCGGGCTCCTGCCGCTCGTCGCCACCTGCGACCGGTGGGACGTCGGAGGCGTCTCGACCGCGTACCATCCCGACACCGACTCGTGCGCGATCTTCGTCTACGACGGGTACGCGGGCGGTGCGGGGATCTCCGAGCGGGGCTTCCGAGCCGCCGAGCGGTGGCTCGAGGCGACGCTCGAGACGGTGGCGACGTGCCCGTGCTCGCACGGTTGTCCGGCGTGCGTGCAGTCGCCGAAGTGCGGGAACGGGAACGAGCCGCTGGACAAGGGCGGGGCCGCAGCCCTGCTCGCGGCGATGCTGGGAAGGGCGTGGGGATGAGACCGAGGAGGAGACGCCGATGACCCGCGAGCCGTACATCGCCGTCGTGGGTCCCTCCGCCGGCACCCCCGCCGAGCTGGCCCTCGGGGAGGCGATCGGCCGCCGGATCGCGGAGGCCGGGGGCGTGCTCGTCTGCGGCGGGATGGGCGGCGTGATGGAGGCGGCCGCGGGCGGGTGCGCGAACGCGGGCGGCCGCTCGGTCGGCATCCTGCCCTCGGACTCGCGCCTGGACGCCAACCCGTACGTGACGGTCGCCGTCGCGACCGGCATGGGCGAGGCGCGAAACGCGATCGTCGTCCGCACCGCCGACGTCGTCATCGCCGTGCACGGCGAGTTCGGCACGCTGTCGGAGATCGCCCTGGCGCTGAAGATGGGCAAGCCCGTCATCGGCCTGGGAACCTGGGAGCTCGCCAAGGAGGGCGAGCCCGTCGACGCGATCGTCCCCGCCTCCGATCCGGAGGAGGCCGTCGCGAAGGCGCTCCAGCTCGCCGACCGGCGCTAGGAACGCCGGCGGCTCCGGCGCTCACCCCCGATCCGGAACGCGGAGCTCGTACTCGAGCTCGTCGCGGATCGGCGTCCCGTCCTCGGCGAGCTCGGGGATCTCGGGCTTCAGCTCGCGTGAACGGGCGAGCGCGCCCTCGCGAACCTCGACGAGGCGAAAGCCGAGGTGCTCGTAGAACCGCTGCGCCCGCACGTTGTCGTTCGTCGTGACGAGCCACAGCCGCGGATGGCCGAGCGCCCTCGCGGCCCCGATCAGCGCCGTCCCGATCCCCGTCCCTTCCTCGAACGCATCGATCGTGACGACCTCGCACGCGTCGCCCTCGACGACGTACGTGAGCACGCCCACGCGCTCGCCGTCGCGCTCGGCGACGAGCCCCGGGAGTTCGGCCGGGCGGTAGACGACACCGTGACCCACCACGGTCTCCGAACCCCATCGATCGTGGATCACGCCGTGGACCCACGCGTGCTCGTCCTCGCGAAGCGGGCGGACCGAGATCGTCACGCCGCACCGGTGGGGCTGCCGGAGCCGATCACCTTGCGGGCCATCCGGAACAGCGACGCCCGCTCGTTCGAGGGCAGGCCCACCGCGACGAGCACGACGACGTACAGCAGGCCCCCGACGGCGAACGAGACGACGAGGTCGAGGAGCCACGCCTCGGCGGGGAGCACCGCGTGCGTGACCGCCATGCCGACCGCGCCGACGATCGCCGCGGGGACGAGCCGGAGAAAACCCGCATCGAACGGCCAGATCCGGAGGAACCGGCGCACGAGCAGGAGCCGCACGATCGCGCTGAACGTGAGCGTGCATGCCTGGGCGATCGCGGCGCCCTCGATCCCGAGCGCCTCGGGCGAGGCGAGCGCGAACGCGAGCGCGACGTCGAGCGCGAAGCTCGCCATGTACACGAGCAGGTCCCAACCGGTGCGGCCGGCCATGATGAGGATGAACCCCACGGTGCCGACCATGACCGGGACGATCATCCCCACGATGAGGATCCGGAGCGCCGTCTCGCCGGAGACGAACTCGACCCCGTAGATGCGAAGCACCTGACCCGGCAGGATCGCGAGCACGAGCAGGATCGGGATCGTCGCCGCGAGCGTCCAGCGCGTGACCTGCTTGTACAGGGAGTCGAGTCGATCGCGTTCGCCGCGATGGTGGAGGTCCGCGACGAACGGGCTGAACGTGAGGGAGACGCTCGTCAGGAACAGGAACAGCGACTGGCCGGTGCGCAGGACGGCGCCGTAGACGCCGGTGACGGCGGCGCCCTCGGCGCCCTGGCCACTCCACAGCACCGACAGGACGAAGAAGTCCGCCCAGAAGATGAGCTGGCTGAACAGCGTCGCCGGCGCGCGCAGCGCGCCGAACCGGAGCAGCGCGGCCGTCCGCTCCTCCGGGATCGGATCCCCCGTCACGGCGTCGGGGAACCGCGCCTTCTCCTTCTCCCAGCCGTACCAGGCGATGCAGAGCGCGATCGCCCAGGACACGCCGAACGCGGCCGAGGCGACCCAGGGCGTCGACGACAGCGCGGCCCACATCGCGAGCGTGAGGACGATCCAGCCGATCGGCTGGGCGATCCACTGCGCGTAGAGCGTGAACCGCATGATCTTCAGCCCGCGCGTCGCGCCCATCGACGTGTACGCCAGGGCCGCGATCGGGATCGTCACGGCCGCCGCCCGGAACGCGGGCTCGGCAGCGGTCGGCTCGCCGCTGAAGACGTCGGCGAGCCACGGCGACAGGGCGAGCGCGAGGAGTCCGAACGGCACCGAGACCGCCGTCGCGATCCACATCGCCCGTCGGACGAGCCCTCGCGAGCGCGCTGCCTGTCCCCGACCGACGAGGATCGCGACGAGCCGCACGTTCGCGACGTCC
>DATBLA010000175.1:0-45791 GCA_036555645.1 Actinomycetota bacterium | reverse complement strand
GCCATCGACGGATCCACGAGCGTCGGGATGATGCAGTCGATGTATGGGCGCCGGGAGAACCGCCCGTACTTCGCGTCGTCGTAGGCCCGCTCCATGTACTCGACGCCCGGCGAGAAGCTGATCGCGCCGCGGAGCCACTCCCCCACGCCGGGCCTGCACGCGAGCTCGGGGAGGCCGTCGAGCGCGAGGTTCACCTTCCCGCTCGATCCCCGGTACTTGTACCGTCCGACCTCCTCGAGGAAGTCCGCGTCGAGGTGGCTCGGCTCGACGAGGTCGAGGAACGTCACGTGCGAGTCGACGCTCGAGAGCACGGCCGCGGCCGCGATCTGCTCGCCCGAGTCGAGCACGACGCCCACCGCGCGGCCGTTCCGAACGTCGATCCGCGCGACCGGCGACTCGGTCCGGATCTCTACACCCAGCGACCGGGCGGCCGAGGCGATCGCGTTCGAGATGCCGCCGGTCCCGCCCTTCGGGATCCCCCACGCGCGAAAGGCGCCGTCGATCTCGCCCATGTAGTGGTGGAGCAGGACGTACGCGGTCCCGGGCGAGCGGACGCCCTGAAACGTCCCGATGATCCCCGAGGCCGACATCGTCGCGATGAGCGGGTCGGTCTCGAACCACTGCTCGAGGAACTCGGTCGCGCTCATCGTCATGAGCTGCACGAACGTCGACTGGAGGCGCTCGGGCAGATCGCGGAACGTCTTCGCGAGCCCAACGATCGGCATCCAGTCGAACGGGTTGAACCGGCCCGGGTCCGGCGGGACGACCGACAGGATCGGCTTGATGAACCGGGCCATGTCGGCCATGAGCTGCCCGTACTCTTCGTACGCCTCCGCGTCCGAGCGCGACCAGCGCCGCAGCTCACGGATCGTCCGGCCGTGGTCGTTCACCCGCCACAGCGCGTCGTCGTCGAGCGGCGTGATCGTCCCGTCGAGCGGCAGGATCTCCAGGCCGTGCTTGGGCAGGTCGAGCTCGCGGATGATCTCGGGGCGCAGGAGCGAGACGACGTAGGAGAACTCGCTGAACCGGAACCCGGGCACGATCTCCTCGGTGACCGCGGCGCCGCCCAGGACGTGGCGCCGCTCGAGCACGAGGACCGACCGTCCGGCCCTGGCGAGATAGGCGGCCGCCGTCAGGCCGTTGTGCCCGCCACCGATGACGACGGCGTCGTATCGCCGCGCAGGGGTCGCCATCGGGCCATCGTAGGTGGGGGCTCCGAGGGCAGCCAACACGGCCCGGATCGGCGGCCTGACCTGCGGTCAGACCCCCCTCGAGGCCCCGCTCGAGTGCCCCGTCTACGCTAGGCCGATGAGCGCGGGCACCGCCTTCCACCCCAGGACCTCGGGCCTGAACACGAAGATGGCCTGGGGGGAGTGGTCCGGCTATTTCGCCGCGGCGGTGTACGCGGACGCGCACGACATCGAGTACAACGCGATCCGCGAGCAGGCCGCGCTCATCGATGTCTCGCCGCTCTACAAGTACCTCATCGGCGGCCCCGACGCCGCCCGTCTCGTCGACCGGGTGATCACGCGCGACGTCTCGAAGCTCGGCGTCGACCGCGTCCTGTACACGCCCTGGTGCAACGAGGACGGCAAGGTGATCGACGACGGGACCGTGACCCGCGGGTCCGAGAGCGAGTTCTTCTGGACCGCGGCCGACCCCTGCTACCGCTGGTTCACGCTGAACGCGGCCGGCCTCGACGTCGAGATCGAGGACGTCTCCGAGCAGGTGGCCGGCGTCGCGCTCCAAGGGCCGAGGTCGCGCGCGATCCTCGAGGCCGCGACGCGCCGCGAATGGTCGGACCTGCGCTACTACGGGCACCGGCGCACCGAGATCGGGGGCGTCGACGCCAACGTGACGCGAACCGGTTATACGGGCGACCTGGGATACGAGGTGTGGGTCCCGGCCGAGGCCGCGCTCGAGGTGTGGGACGCGCTGTGGGAGGCGGGACAGCCGCACGGCATCCGCCCGGCGGGGATCCGCGCGCTCGACGTGGCCCGCCTCGAGGCAGGGCTCATCCTCATCGAGGCCGAGTACACGAGCGCCCGCCACGCGATCAGCCCCGAGCAGCAGTACTCGCCGTTCGAGATCGGTTTGGGGCGCCTCGTCGACCTCGCCAAGCCCGCGTTCGTCGGGCGTCACGCGCTCGAGCTCGAACAGCGGGCCGGCGGCCCGTCGCGGCGCCTGGCCGGGCTCGAGCTCGACTGGGACGCGATCGAGGCGATGTTCGCCCGCCACGACCTCCCGCCGATGGTGTCGGCGCTCGTCAACCGCGACCCCGTGCCGGTGTCGAAGGACGGGGTGCAGGTGGGCCGGGCGACGAGCGTGGGCTGGGGCCCGACGATCAAGAAGATGGTCGGGTTCGGGTCGCTCCCCCCCGGCCTGGCCGAGCCCGGGACCCGGGTCTCGGTCGAGTGGACCGTCGAGGGCGAGCGCGGCAAGGTCGGGGCCACGGTCGTCCCGATGCCGTTCCTCGACCTGCCACGCCGGCGCGCCTGAATCGCCGTTCAATCCGGGGTCGTCTGCGAGAATCGATCCCGTCCATGGGTTCTCGAGGCGTCCTCGTGCTGCTCGCGGTCGCCGGCGGTGCGGTCGCGTTCGTGATCGTCCTCGGCGGCAGCCTGCTCGTCGGGGCCGTGGCCGGGCTGCTCGTGCTGGCAACCGCGCTCGTCATCGCGCGTTCGCGAACGGCCGAGGATCCCACGCGCCGGCGGTTCCTGGCGTCGCTCGGCATCCTCGGGCTCGTCGCGGTCGCTGGCGGCACGGCGCTGGGCGCGGCGGTGCGGCGACTCATCCGACCCGACCCCCGGCCCGCGCTCGACGCGATGGCGCAGGACCTCGGCGCCGAGTACCTGGAGCTCGTCACGCGCGCCTACCACCCCGAGCGCCTGGGCGACATCCAGCTGCTCGTGACCCCGTACTCGAGCTCGAACTACCCGCAGGAATCGCGGTCGCTCTCGCCGAACGATCCACGCACGAGCCACGCCGTGACCTGGATGTACGGCGAGCGCGTCCCGATCGTCGTCTGGTCGCCCGGGCGCATCGAGCCGCAGGACCACGACGAGCGCGTGACGCTCGCCGATCTCGCCCCGACCACCGCCCAGCTCATGGGCTTCGACGAGTTCCGAGCGGTGGACGGCGTCGCGCTGCCGGGCATCCCGTCGGTCACGCCACCGGTCCAGCCTCGCCTCATCGTCACGGTCGTGATCGACGGCGGCGGGTGGAACGTGCTCGGTCGCTGGCCCGACGCCTGGCCGAACCTGAAGCGGCTCATGCGCGAGGGCGCCACGTACCGAAACGCGCTCTCGGGATCGTTCCCGGCCGTGACCGCCGCGACCCACGCGACGATCGGCACCGGCGCGTTCCCGAGGACGCACGGGATCACGGGACACAACGTCCGGCGCGGGGGCGGACCGGTGAAGGCGTGGGGCGAGCCCGGACACGTCGACACCTCGTTCCTGCTCGAGCCCACGCTCGCCGACCGATGGACGGAGTGGACCGAGGACCGGGCCTGGGTCGGCGAGATCGGGTACCAGGTCTGGCACGTGGGGATGCTCGGCGCCGGAGGCCGTCCGATGGGCGAGGCCCCCGTCGGCGTGTTCTGGGACGAGAACGGCAGCGGCGGATGGAAGCCCCATCACCCCGATCGGTTCCGGCTCCCCCACACGACGCCGGGGATCGAGCGTCTCGACGAGCTGAGCGTGGGCTACCAGCCCCCGGCGCCCTCGCCCCACGACCCCACCGGCAAGAAGGCGATGTGCTGCTTCCCGCCGGTCGTGCGCTATCAGGGCGAGCTCATCGAGGCGACGTTCGAGTCCGAGCCGCTCGGACAGGACGAGGTGACCGACCTGCTGTACGTGAACTTCAAGGCGCCCGACTACTCGGGCCACGTCTACAACATGGACGACCCGCGACAGGCCGAGGTCCTCGGCGCGGTCGACGCCGAGATCGGCCGGATCGCCGACATGGCCCTGGAGACGTTCGGACCGGGGCGGAGCGTCGTGATCGTCACCGCCGACCACGGCCAGTGCCCGGAGATCGACGCCAACGGCGGCGTCCGGATCGACCCGATCCAGCTCGAGGAGGACCTCGAGCGCGAGTTCGGGACGAGCGTGTTCGGCCTGGTCCAGCTCGTGGCGCCCTCGGAGATCTACCTCGACCCCGCCGCGCTCACCGACCTGGGGTACACGACCGAGGACGTCGCGGCGTTCCTCGCCGACTACCGCTACGGCGACAACATCGGCCCGTACGTCCCTTCCGATGCCGTGGTGCGCGACCGGCTCCGGGACCGTTCGTTCGCGGCGGTGCTTCCCGCCTCGTACATCGCCGAGCTGGCCTCGGAAGATCTGTCCGGATTCGGGCCGACGAGCTTCCCGGACGGCGACCCCGACGGCATCCCCCCCGTCACCTGGTAGCGCACACGGCCGGTTGGTAGGGTTCGCCTCACGCCCTACGAGGCAGGAGGCACCGATGACGCATCGTCTCTCCTCGAGCATGCAGCGCATCCAACAGGTCGAAGAGACCCTCATGCGGTTCTTCTACGACAGCGGCTACGCGCATCGTGACCTCGCAGATCCGCAGAACTGCGACTTCGTGGCCGGCAACCCGCAGGAGATGGCGCTCCCCGAGTACGTGGACTCGCTCCTTCGCTGGACGGTGCCGCAGGACAAGGACTGGTACGCGTACAAGTTCAACGAGCCGTACGCGCAGGAAGCGGCCGCCGCGGGACTCCGCGAACGGCGCGGGATCGCGTTCGAAGCCGACGACATCCTCGTCACGGACGGGGCGTTCGCCGGGCTGAACATGTGCATCCGGCTCGTGACGGACCCGGGTGACGAGGTCGTGTTCCTTCGGCCGCCCTGGTTCTTCTACGAGGCGATCATCGTGGGCGCCGAGGCGGTCCCCGTTCGCGTCCCGGTCGACTTCCAGACGTGGGACCTCGACGTCGACGCGATCTCGGCGGTACTGACCGAGCGCACGTCGGCGATCATCGTGAACTCGCCGAACAACCCCACGGGCAAGATCTACCCGCCCGAGACGCTCACCGCGCTCGCCGAGGTCCTCACGGCGGCCTCCGAGCGGTTCGGGCGCCCCATCTACCTCATCTCGGACGAGGCGTACTCGCGGATCGTGTTCGACGACCGTCCGTATCCGAGCCCGACCGAGTTCTACCCGTACTCGTTCCTCGTCTACACGTACGCGAAGCAGCTGCTCGTGCCCGGCCAGCGGTGCGGATACATCGCGTTGCCGCCCACGATGCCAGACCGGCCCACCATGCGCGACGCGATCATGCTCGCGCAGCTCACGTACGGCGGGCACGCCACGCCGAACAACGTCCTGCAGCGCGCCATGGCCGACCACGAGCAGCTCACGGTCGACGTGAAGGCGCTCCAGCGTCGGCGCGATCGCATGGTCGAGGCGCTCCGCGGGTTCGGCTACGACCTGCACTCGCCGGAGGGCACGTTCTACCTGCTGCCGACGAGCCCGGACCCGGACGACGTCGCGTTCGTCGAGCGCCTCGCGGCCGACAAGGTCTACACGCTGCCCGGCGCCGTGGTCGAGATGCCCGGCCGGTTCCGGATCTCGATCAGCGCGAACGACGACATGGTCGAACGCTCGCTCCCGGTGTTCGAGCGGGCCGCGAAGGGAGCCTGACCCCGCGGGGATGCTCGACCTGTCCGCGCGGGACCGCGCGCTGCTCGACGGCGCCCACGGGGACGCGGCCGCCCTCGCGATGCGGATCCTCGTGGACATGGCCGGCGTGGCCGGCGCCGACCGGCTCGTGGACATCACGTCCGCGCACATCGACGGGTGCCTCTACCACGGCATCGCCGGGCTCGAGTTCGCCGAGCGGCTCGCCGCCGGTGACGCGCGCGTGGGGGTCCCGACGTCGCTGAACGTCGGATACGTCGACCTGCTCCATCCCGAGCGGTACCGGGGCGACCCGGCAGACGCCGAGCGCGGGCGCCGGCAGATGGACCTGTACCTCGAGATGGGCTGCAGGCCGACGTGGACGTGCGCTCCCTACCAGCTCGCCGAGCGCCCCTCGCTCGGCGAGCACGTCGCGTGGGCCGAGTCGAACGCGATCGTGTTCTGCAACTCCGTCCTCGGCGCGAGGACCGACCGCTACGGCGACTTCATCGACATCGCGGCCGCGATCACGGGGAGGGCGCCGCTCGCCGGCCTGCACCGCGACGAGGAGCGCCGGGCGAGCCTCGTGCTCCGGCTCGAGGGCCTGTCGTCCCGGCTGCTCGATGCGGACGCGCTGTATCCGGTGCTCGGCCACGTGCTCGGGCGCGAGGCCGGAACGGCGGTCGCGGCGATCGTCGGGCTCTCGCCGACGACGTCGGAGGATCGGCTGAAGGCGCTCTGCGCGGCCGCCGCATCCTCCGGAGCGGTCGCGATGGTCCACGCGGTCGGGCGCACCCCCGAGGCCCCCACGCTCGCGGCCGCCACCGGCGACGCGGCCGTCCCGGAGATCTCGGTGACCCCGGCGCGACTTCGCGCGGCCCGTGACGAGCTCGACACGTCCACCGGCGGGGCGCTCGGCGCCGTGAGCGTGGGGACCCCGCACGCCTCGCTCGCCGAGCTCACCCGCCTGGCCTCGCTCGTCGCGCAGCACCCACCGAAGGTCCCCGTGTTCGTGAACACCGCACGCGACGTGCTGGCCGAAGCCGAGCGCGCCGGCGTCGTCCGAGCGCTCGCGTCGGCGGGCGTCGAGATCGTCACCGACACGTGCACGTACCTCATGCCGCTCATGCCCGAGATCGACGGCCCCGTCATGACCGACTCGGCGAAGTGGGCGTGGTACGCGCCGGCGAACGTGGGGGTCGACGTGGTCATCGGCTCGCTCGAGGACTGCGCGCGCTCGGCCGCGGCCGGCCGGGTCGTCCGGGACGAGACCGTCTGGATGCCGCAGTGACCGAGCCCCGCGCGCTCGTGGCGGGCCAGGCGCGCGGTCGCGTCCTCGTGCTCGAGGAGCCGCTGTCGTTCTGGGGCGGGATCGACCCAGCCACGGGGGAGGTGATCGACGTCCGGCACCCGCAGCGCGGCGCGATCGTCACGGGCCGCGTCCTCGTGATGCCCGCCGGCCGCGGGTCGAGCTCGTCCTCGAGCGTCCTCCTCGAGGCCGTCCGCGCCGGCACGGCTCCGGCCGCGATCGTCCTCGGCGAGGCCGATCCGATCCTCGCGCTCGGCGCGATCGTGGCCCGCGAGCTCTACGGCGTCGCCCTGCCCGTCGTGGTGTCCGATCCGGCCGGGCTCTCGGACGCGGCCGAGGTCGAGGTCCGGGCGACGGCCGGCGCGACCGAGATCGTCGCCGCCGAAGATCCCGGCTAGCAGTCGAAGGTCTTCGTCACGGTGGGGCTCGGCGCGCGCCCCTCCGAGCCCTCGAACACGGCGGTGATCCTGCACGTCCCGCCGTTCGGCCGGCCGAACGACGCCGCGTAGTCGCCGTTCGCATCGATCTTCGCCGCCTTGCTCGCGACCTCCTGGAACCCTCCGCCGGTCTGGCGGAACAGCGTGACGCGAACGATCGCTCCCCGCAGGGGCTGGGGGTCGACGTCACCCTTCGCCTTGAGCTTCGAGCTCGTCTTCGCGACCGACAGGCTCGTCGACGTCTGGAGGAACGGGCCGAGGTCGCTCGCGAAGAAGATGTTCGGGTCGATGCCGTTGTTCCCGGCCGGGCCGGGGTCGCGCCCGTCCGCCCACGCGAACAGGAACCCCGAGCCGGGCGCGGCGACCGCGGGCCCGCCGAGGCCAAAGCAGTTCCCGTACGCCGTGTCGAAGGACGGGTCGAGGTTCCACAGCGCGAACGGGTCGCCGTTCGTGAGGCTCTCGGGCTCCCCGAGCTCACTCGTGAACGGATCGAAGGGCACGGCCATCGGGTCGACGGCCGAAGGCCCGGTCCGGCTGTCGTAGTACGTCACCGCCAGCCTCCCGTCCGGGGTCGTCGCCAGATGCGGCGAGAACTGGACCCCGGTCGCCGGACCCACACGCCTCGCGTTCCCCCACGTGCGTCCGCCGTCGCTCGACCGGATGATGACGACGTCGCTCTCGTCGTCGCCGGGTCCGTGCGCCGGGTACACGGCGACGAGGCGGTTCGTGCGGAGCGTCTCGGCCGCGACGTCGATGATGTTCTGGACCGCAGCCCCGCCGAGCACGGTCCGGCCCTCGACGCCGGTGCACGTGCCGGGCGTGCCGGCCTTCGGCGTGTCCTGCCGGATCGGCGACGGCTGCCCGAACGTCCGGCCCCCGTCGGTCGAGCTCGAGATGAACAGGTCGAAGGAGGTGCTCGCGTTCCCCTGGTAGTCGGCATAGGCGACGAACACCCTCGAGGCGGGGCTCACCTCGACGTCGGCGTGGTCGAAGGTCCCCGTCCCCGAGACCGAGACCGGCGGCTTCCACGTCTGCCCGCCGTCCGTCGAGCGGGTGAGCATGACCTGGCTCGTGCCGTTCGCGTTCGAGACCGTGAACCCGAGGAAGATGTCGCCGGTGGTGGGATCGACCGCGAGCGAGGCCCCGTGCGCGAGCGCCGGGTCCGGCGCGATGCCCGGGAACGTGTTCACCGGGTTGTTCCAGAAGCCGAACTGCCCCCCCGACGTCGACGTGAGGATCGGCCGGCTCAGCCCCTGCTGGGTCGCCATCACGGCGTCCGCGGCGACGATCCATCGGTCACGCGTCGGGTCGTAGGCCACCGAAGGCTCGCCCAGGTAGAAGATCGACTGCGAGCCCGTCGGGATCCCCACGACCTGCTGTCCCCACGTCGCTCCGCCGTCGGTCGAGACCGCGGTCGAGATCCCCGACACGTCTCCCGGCGGGAAGAACCCGGTCGAGTCGTTCCACGCGACGAGCACGTTCTCGCCGGCCCCGGGCGCGATCGTCGGGCCGAAGTCGAACACGTGCGTCCCGTCGTCGACGAGCGCCTCACCGGTCGGGTCGTTCAGCCGCAGGCTCGTGGTCGTCGGCGTGTTCGAGAACACGATCTCCTTGTTCTTGTTCTTGATCTCCACGGCCTCGTCCGGGTTCGCCTTGTATCCCGCAGGCGGCACCTCGTGGACGATGTACTTGCCCTTGGCGACGTTCGCGAACGTGGCCTTGCCGGCCGAGTCGGTCACCTGCGTGTCGATCTTCGTGTCGCCGGCGTCGAGCTTGCCGTCACCGTTGTTGTCCATGTACAGCTCGAACGTCACGCCGGCCTGGCCGTTGAAGTTCTCGTCGGTCTTCGTGATGAAGATCTTCTTGCCCGCGGCAAGGGCGGGGATCGACAGCAGGACGAGGAGCACGACGATGCCGGCGGCGAGCGCGGGCAGGCGCAGCCGAGTGGGCCGAGGCATCGAGGGTGAACGGTACGCCAGCGTCCGATCCTCGTAAAGGGGCCAGAAGATGGTGGAGGTGAGGGGATGCTATTCAAACCCCCTAGAGGCTCTTCAAGCGCAGCTCCATGACCTCGAACAACTCGATGATTAGAAGCACTCCGCGGCTGACGAGCACTTTCCTATCGGTCCAACCTCGCCCTTGACTGGCGCGCCGGGGCAAACGGGTCTCGGCCAGACGCGGCTGAAGCAGTCATGCTCACCTACCATGTTGGCGTCATGGCGAATGATGGTCCGCGTGAGGGCACGAAGGGCCAGATCTCGCGAGTCGCTCCCTACCTCTCAAGGTGGCGGATTCCGTTCCGGCCGCGAGTCGGTGTCGGCCGCTGCTGGGAGCTCGGGATTGTCATCGCGACGACGCGTCTTCGCACCCAGTGTTGAGATGCTTAGGCTGTCTCTATGCCAAGACCACGTGGGTGCCGGTCTCCGAAGCGATTCGACTCTGAGGGCTGAAGCAGTCGCCAAGCGATGAATTGTGACCACTGTGAAGTCCAAGTGCCTTGACGCCTCCCGTCGTGTACCGATACACGGGTGCGCCGCTATCTCCGCCCGATGCGGTGTTCTCATCAAAACAGTACTCATGCCGAACGGACTTGAAAACAGTTGCTCCCGTGACGGGATCGGTCGTGTTAGCTCCAAACGTTACGTCGAGGTCGTCAATCGCGCCGCAATGCTCATCGATAGAGATGAGTGCTCGACAGCCTTGACTTCCAGCAGAGATGGCAGACTCGCCCACCTTCCCGACAACGTCCTCCTGCAAGCTCTCGTTTACGATTACTCGCGACTGCACATCGGAATTTGCGAATGCCAAATCGTACATGACGCCGTCAGCGTTCGCAGGCTGGCTGGCCCAAAAGGGATTGGGGCTTACTGTTGATCCCACCGTGGTGAAGGGACTCAGATTGTCTGTTACGGTTCGCCCGGCGCCCTTGGAGCAATGGCCGGACATGCTGCCAAGCAGAGGGCCAGAGCCGTTTTGGAAGACGAATCCGGATTCGCATCCGAAGGTCCCCGCAGGGTTCAAGACTCGTAGCGCCTTGCCCGCCTTGTACGGGGGTTGATCGTTCCTACTGATGTCGAAGAACCCTCCGGCGGCTGTGTCTGTTGTCTCAATGCGGACGGTGCATGGCGGAGCCAAAGCCTCCAGGCTTGCAGAGAAGGATTCTGCCGCCTCGGGCTGAAGCTGTACCTCAATCACACCTGTGTCAGGGCGCTTCTCACTTGTAAATGGTATCTGCTTCTCGCTGAGAAGCTCATCGACTTGAATCTGATAGCCCTCCAGTTCGGCCCATGAGTAGGGGACGCTGACCAACTTCGTCGGGGGCATGGCATCATCGACACCCTTCATGTCGGCCACTACGGCTTCGGCGGCTTGGATTGATCCGGCGGCGCCAATGTTAAGCAGTTGGTCCGTGCCGTCCCATGTGTACCAGCTCATTGCAAAGCCTACCTGGGGTGTGGCGGACAGAGTCTCCAGGAGCGCGTCCGCCGCATCGAGAGCCTCGCCCTTCACTTCGACGCCTATCCATGGCGGTTGATCCAGGGGCGGACAATCCGTCGATCCGCTTGCCGGTCCGGGGGCGAGTAGCAGCGATGCCACGAACGACATCGCTGAGATTGTTGATACAGCTCGTTTCGGCACCATCCTCACCCTCCCGCCACGGCCTGGAATGGGTTGCGCGAGGACGGTACTCTAAGGTTCCCTGTAGCACAACCCAAGATGGAGAACGGTGAAACACCGGCAGCACCGGAGCACCTTGCTGATGAGGAAGATCACGCGCAGACGACTCTTCGGCCTGGCGGGGGGGTTGATCCTGAGCCTCTGCTTGCCAGGTTGCCACCGCGACCAGGTGTTTGACCTACCGATCTACGGACCAACCGCGGCTGACAACATTGCATTGGAAGGCACCCTCGTATTCCGTAACGGGTGCATCCTGCTCGAAACCGGAAGTAGACCCGCATACATGCTGGTTCTATGGCCCAGAGGGTTCTCGGCCGAGGATCGGGGCGGCGACCTCAGTGTTGTCGACTCAAGCGGACGCGTCGTGGGGTCCGTTGGGGAGCGACTTCGTCTGTCGGGAACTCCGATTCCGACTCGAGCTCTGGAGGGCGAACCGACCTCCAATCTCCCAAGCAAATGCGGCACGAAGGCAATCCTCGCAGTCGCATCCGTGAATTGACACGTGGCCAGACCGACCTCGTGCTCGATCTGGCGTAGAACTGCGCCGGGAGCTTCTCAAGGGCCAGCCGAGGTACATAGGATGTGGAACCGGAACCTTCTTCCGGAAGATCCTCGTTCGATGCCGCGATATCGACGTCCACTCCGAGGGGCCTCTTGCGTCCTTGCTCGGTTCACACAAGAGCTCGATGGTGGACCAAGGGTGTGCAACTGACGGTCGTCCTTCACACCGAGCTCGTCGTCTTCTGGCGGAGTCTCTCATAGGGCGTCTGCCCGCCCAGAGCTCCGTGTGGTCGTTCGAAGTTGTAGAAGTTCTCCCACTCCTGGAGCTTGTCGTTGAACAGCTTGGTGTCATCGATCACGACACCCTCGAGCATCCACGCGCTCATGGCCGAGTTCTACTCCGCCAACCTGGCCGGTGAGATCCGAAAGGGCATGACCCAGAAGGCCAAGATGGGCGGCTGCCCACCAAAGCCCCGATCGGGTACCTGAACGTCCGGGAGAGGATCGCCGGTAAGGAGATCGCCAAGGTGATCCTCGATCCCGAGCGGGCGCTCCTTGTTCGCGCGACGTTCAGGCTCTACGCCACCGGCGAGTACTCGCTTCCGGAGCTCCAGGCGACGATGCACGCGAAGGGGCTGACCTCGCCGCACGCGAGGAGACCGGGCGCGCCGGTCTCGGTCTCCAAGCTCGCCGAGCTCCTCACCAATCCCTTCTACCTCGGCGTCGTGCAGTGGTGAGGCGCACGGTACGAAGGTCAGCACAAGGCCCTCGTCCCCCAGAGCCTGTTCGACCGGGTCCAGCAGACGCTCCGGGCCCGCGACGTGGCCGGGGTTCGTCAGCGACGCCACGAGCACTACCTGAAGGGACTCCTGCACTGCGGGGAGTGCTGCCGGCGCCTCTCGCTCACGCTGGCCAAGGGCAAGTACCTGTACTTCTTCTGCCTGGGCCAGCGAGGGACCTCCCGGACCGGATGCCGCCAGCCCTACATCCTGGCGGGTGACGCCGAGGCGCTCGTGGAGGACCTCTACGGACGGATCCAACTACCGCCCTCCTGGGTGAGCAGGATCACCGAGGAGCTGGAGGCCGAGATCGTCGAGCGTCAGGCCGAGGCCTTGGAGCGCCGGGTCGTCCTCCGAAGGACGCTCGCCAAGGCGGCGCACGAGCGCGGCAAGCTCCTGCAGGCGTTCTACGCGAACGCGCTTCCACTCGATCTCCTGAAGTCAGAGCAGGACCGCATCGGCGTCGCCGAGCATGCGGCCAAGGACGAGCTCCAGGCGACCGAGGGCGACCTCGAAGGCTGGCAGGACGTGCTCCGGACTGCGATCCGGCTCGCCGGCAACTGCCACGCCGCATACCTGAAGGCGCGACCCTCCGTGCGGCGACGCTTCAACGATGCCGTGCTCGAGGCCGTCTACATCAGGGATCGCAAGATCGGTCAGGTCGAGTTCTCCGAGGTGTTCGCGCCTCTCTTCTCTCGCCCGAGTTCGAATAAGGCACTGAAAGTGGAGGTGGGGGGAATCGAACCCCCGTCCTCGGGCGACCGTTCGGGGCTTCTCCGGGCGCAGCCGGTGGGGAGATCTCGCCTCCAGGCTCCCACCGGCGGAGGACCTGTCGGCCAGCCCGGGTGCGATGTCCCGCGGCGGCCCCCGGACCGGACCGCAGCGGTGAGCCTGCTCACGACGCCCGACCTCCGACCGCAGGCGGATCGGAGCGGACGGCTACCTAGCTACCTAGGCAGCGAGCGCGTAGTCAGTATCGGCGCTTGTAGTTGTCCCGGCTTTTCACGAGGCATCCGGGGACCTCGGCCCGCTTCACCCGAACGGTTCATCGCTCGAGTCGAAGCCAGTGCACCCCCATATGCGGTTGTCCGGCCAGTATACGGGCGCCCGATCGGCGATCGCTATCGCCGGCGACCGACCTCGCGCTCGATCTCGCGCTGGTGCTCCCGCTCGGCGATCGCCTGACGCTTCTCGTATTGCCGGCGGCCCTTCCCGAGCCCGAGCTCCATCTTCGCCAGGCCGTGAGAGAAGTAGACGCGGAGCGGGACGAGCGCCAGTCCCCGCTCGGCGCTGCGACCGATGAGCCGTTCGATCTCGGCGCGGTGCAGCAGGAGCTTGCGGGGACGGATCGGGTCGTGCCGGGCCTTGTCCATTTGCTGCTCGTACGGCGGGATGTGCATGCCCTCGATCCACACCTCCCCGTCGCGGACCCGGCCGAACGCCTCGGCGAGCGACCCCTTGCCGCCGCGGAGCGACTTCACCTCGGCGCCGGAGAGCACGATGCCGGCCTCGAAGCGCTCGAGGATCTCGTAGTCGCGTCGCGCTCGGCGGTTCGAGACGACCGTGCGCTCGCCGGGGTCGGGGCGTGGGCTCACGCCCGGCAGCCTAGACGTCGAGGAAGCGGCGCATCCCCACCATCCCGGCGAGGAGGGCGACGGCGGCCCCGGCGATGAGCAGCCACGGGACGATCGCCATCACGTCCGCGTTCGTCACCCACGGGACGAACTGGACCGTGTCGTAGAGCGGGTTGATGAACGCCACCTTCAGCCCGAACAAAACGAGGATCGCGGCGGTCGCGCCGATGAGGCTCTCGAACAGCCCCTCGACGAGGAACGGGATCCGGATGCGCCAGTTCGTCGCGCCGACGAGCTTCATGATCCCGATCTCCTTGCGACGGGCGAACAGCCCCATCCGGACCGTGTTCGCGATGAGGATCGCGGCCGACACGAGCATGACGAGCGCGATGAGCAGGACGCCGACCCGGAACACACGGGTCACGGCGAACAGCCGGTCGAGGAACGCGCTCTGGTCCACGATGCGGTCGATGCCGGGCTGGCCCCCGAGGACCGCCTCGACCTGCGAGTAGCGCTCGGGATCCTCGAGCTTGACCCGCAGCGACGCCGGGAGGGCGTCGCAGTCGACGTTGTCGACGAGCGCCGGCTGGTTCGCGAACAGCTCCTGGAACCGCGCGCACGCCTCCTCCTTGCTCTCGAAGTCGACGTTCTCGACGACGGGGAGCTCGGTCAGCGTGTCGGTGAGCGAACGGACGGTGTTCGGGTTCACGGGGTCCGTGAGGTAGACCGCGACCTCGACGCCGGCGGTGGTCGCCTCGATCATGAGGTTCGTCTGCCGGCTGAACAGCAGGGCGAGCCCGAACAGGAACAGGGCGACGAACGTCGTGCTGATCGCGGCGAAGGCGACGAGGCCATTGCGCCGGAGCCCCGAGGTCGTCTCCCGGAACAGGTACTCGAACCGAGCCACTAGCGGGACACCTAGCTGTACACCCCGCGGGCCTGGTCGCGCATGACCTTGCCCTTGTCGAGCTCGATGACGCGCCGCCGCATCGCGTCGACGATGGCCTGATCGTGCGTGGCCATGACGACCGTCGTGCCGATCCGGTTCACCTTGTCGAGCAGCCGCATGATCTCCACCGACGTCGAGGGGTCGAGGTTGCCGGTCGGCTCGTCGGCGAGCAGGACGAGCGGGCGGTTCACGCAGGCCCGCGCGATCGAGACGCGCTGCTGCTCGCCGCCGGAGAGCTCGTCGGGGAAGTTGTTGAGCTTGTCGCCGAGCCCGACGAGCTCGAGGATCTCGGGGACGCGCTGGTCGATGACGTGCTTCGGCTTGCCGATGACCTCGAGCGCGAAGGCGACGTTCTCGAACACGGTCTTGTCCTGGAGGAGCTTGAAGTCCTGGAAGACCGTCCCGATGTTGCGCCTCAGGTGAGGGACCTTCCAGGCCGAGAGCTTCTCGAGGTTCTTGCCGGCGACGTAGATGTCGCCCTTCGTCGCGGCCTCCTCTTTCAGGAGCAGACGGATGAGCGTGCTCTTGCCCGAGCCGGACTGGCCGACGATGAAGACGAACTCGCCCTTCTCAACCTCGACGGTGACGTCCTCGAGTGCGGTCGTGCCGTTGCGGTAGACCTTCGTGACGTGCTGAAGACTGATCATGGCGGGATTCCCGGGCAGCCGAAGGGGGGTGGAACCGGGGCCGGAGTCTAGCAGACGACCTGCGGCTACGGAACGAAGGTGGCTCGGATAGCCTGAGCCGATGGACACGGCGACGCGGACGCCCGTCACCGCTCCCGTGGCCTCCTCACCCGATCGAACGCGCCTTCGGCAGCTCCTCGTCACGATCGCCGGCCCGGCGCTCATCGTCGTGTCGGTCCTCATCGCGTTGCGCGGGTTCGTGTTCCTTCCGAACCTGTCCGACCAGCACCCGGACGTCTTGTCCTTCTGGTTGCCCAGGTCCTGCCTGCTCGGTCGCTCCCTGCTCGCCGGACAGGTCCCCCTGTGGAACCCCTTCGAGCTCGTCGGCACCCCGTTCGCCGCCGATCCGCAGAGCGGCTGGCTCTCGGCGCCGACGATGGCGCTGTCGTCGGCGTTCGGATGCGGAGGCGGGCTGCGCGCGCTCATCGTCCTGAACCCGATCCTGGCGGGCCTGGGGCTGTGGTGGTTCCTGCGGAAGGAGGGCCTTGGCCGGATCGCGTCCACGGTCGGTGGGCTCTCGCTCGCGATGGCGATCGCGGCCTCGGTCGTCGCGATCAGCCTGCCGTTCGCGGGCACGCTCGCCTGGACGCCGTTCGTGCTCGTCGGGGCCTCCGGATACTTCTCCGGCACGGGCTGGAGACGGCTCGGGTGGCTCGCGCTGGCCGCGTTCGCGTGGGGGCAGGTCGCGAGCGCCCACCTGTCGCACGGGCTCGTGTTGGCGACCGGGCTCGCGGTCGCCTACGTCGTCGCCCGAGCCGTGCACGAGACCCGCGCCGAACGGCTGCGCGCCCGCACGGCGGTGCTGCTGGCGGTCGGGTTCCTCGGCTTCCTGCCGCTCGCGAACCTCGCGATCCTGCTGCCGAGGTTCATGCTGCTCGACCGCTCGAGCCTGGCCGACGGATACGCCGCGCTCGAGGGCACGCTGCCCCGCGTCGCCGGCACGCAGGACCGCCCGATCCCCACGGCCGGCATGTGGGCGGGCTGGCCGTTCGCGCTCGCCTCGACCCCGGGTGGATACCTCGGCGCCGTCACGCTGCTGTCCGCGGTCTTCGCCTTCCGCGACGCGGCCCGGCGCTGGCTGGTCGTGGCGCTCTCGGTCGCGGGTGTGCTTGCGTACCTGCTCACGAGCACGCTGCTCGTTGGGACCGCCTGGTTCCGAACGCTCGCGCTCGCGATGCCCTTCGGCGACGTGTACCTGCACAACCCGAGCCGGTTCCGATACGCCGCCTACCTCGTCGTCCCCGCCCTCGGTGCGATCGGGGTCCAGTCGCTGCTCGAGCGCCGGCCGTCGTTCGGACAGGCGATGCGCTGGCTGGGCGCGGGCCTGGTGGTCCTGCTCGCGATCCCGCTCATCGCCGGGGCCCGGCCGGTGCGGTTCGGCGTCTTCGTCGTCGCGGCCGCCCTCGTCGTCGTCGTCGTGCGGGCGATCGTTCGCGAACGCCCGTGGGCCCCGCTCGCGCTCTGCGGGCTGCTCGCGCTCGAGCTCCTCGGCGGGGCCCTATGGTCGTCGGCCTATCGCGGCGGCACCGTGTTCCTGGGCCTGGAGGGTCGGGGCAACGGCGCGCTCGTCGCGGTCCCGCTCCGCTGGCCCGACGTCGATCTCCGGGACTACCTGCGCGCGGGCCCGATCGCGTCGGCGCTCGGGCGCGACGCGTCCGGGGCCCGATACGTGGCGTGGATCCCTCCCGACGCGTACTTCAACAAGGGATACCTGTTCACGCGCGACGAACCCGATTGGCCCGCGCTGCTCATCGGCCGCTCGGTGCTGTTCGAGGTGCGCGACGCCCTCGGGTACTCGCCCGTCCAGCTCCCGGGCACCTGGTCGTACCTGCACGAGACGAACGACCTGCCGCTCTTCTACAACGCGGCCGTGCTCCAGCTCCCCACTGCCGAGCAGCTGCGGATGCTCGGCGTGCGGTACCTCATCGTTCGCGACGACGGTCCACTCCCCCCGGGGATCTCGGGCGAGGTCGTCGCGAGCGAGGGCGCCTACCGGCTCATCGACGTCGACGGGTCCGAGCCGCTGGTCTCGGTCGTGCCGTCGTGGGAGGTCGTGGCCGATCAGGAGGCGGCGCTCGGCGCGGCGCTCGAGCCCGGCTTCGACCCGGCGACGCTCGCGGTCCTCGAGGCCGATCCGGGGATCGCGTCCGACGGCCCCGGCGTCCCCGGCACCGCGGCGCGGGCCGAGATCCGTCCGGAGACCGTTCGGCTCGCGGTGAGCGCGGGTGCCCCCTCGATCGCGGTGATCCGCACGGCCTGGGACGAGGGCTGGGAGGCAACGGTCGACGGTGAGCCGGCGACCGTCCTGCGCGTCGACTCGTTCCTCCAGGGCGTCGCCGTCAACGATGGCGAGCACGAGGTCATCCTCACGTACTCGGACCCGTGGATCGGCCGCGGGCTGCTCGGCTCCGCGATCGTCTGGGGCGGCCTCGCGATCGCGTTCGCCGGTGTGGCGGTGATCACGCGTCGTCGCCGGCGGACTCCGCGCGACGCCTGAGCTCGGCCTCGACGAGCTCGTCGATATCGCCGCCGAGGACGCGGTCGACGTCACCGATCTCGACGTTCGTCCGATGGTCCTTCACGAGGCGGTAGGGGGCCAGGACGTAGGAACGGATCTGCGATCCGAAGTCGATCCCGCGCCGCTCCCCGCGCAGGTTCTCCAGCCGCGTCTGCTGTTCCTCACGCATCCGCTCGGCCAGACGCGACTTCAGGATCCGCATCGCGACCGCGCGGTTCTGGAGCTGTGAACGCTCGTTCTGGCAGGCCGCCGTGATGCCGGTCGGCAGGTGGGTGATACGCACGGCCGAGTCGGTCGTGTTCACCGACTGCCCGCCGGGACCGGTCGAACGGTAGACGTCGATCCGCAGGTCCTTCGGGTCGATCTCGATGTCGTCGTCGGCCGTCTCCTCGAGCAGCGGGATGACGTCCAGGCTCGCGAACGACGTGTGTCGGCGCTTCTGCGCGTCGAAGGGCGAGATGCGCACGAGCCGGTGGACGCCTCGCTCGGCCGAGAGCAGCCCGTACGCGTTCGTGCCGTGGAGGACGAACGTCGCGCTCTTGATGCCCGCCTCGTCGCCGTACAGGGTCTCGTCGACCTCGACCTCCAGACGCTGCCGCTCCGCCCAGCGCAGGTACATCCGCAGGAGCATCTCGGCCCAGTCCTGTGACTCGGTCCCGCCGGCTCCGGCGTGCAGCGTGGCGACCGCGTCGTTGTCGTCGTACTCGCCGCCGAGGAGCGTGGCGAGCTCGAGCTTCTCGATGTCGTGCGAGAGAGCGTCCATAGCCCGTGCCAGCTCGGCGCTCATCTCTGTGTCGGACTCGTCCGCGAGGAGCTCGTCCATGGCGCGGGCGTCCTCGAGTCGGCGAACGAGGTCGTCGTACCGCTCGAGCTCCGCGCGGAGCCGCGCGAGCGATGTCGTCAGCTGCTGGCCGCGGGACGGGTCGTCCCAGAGCGACGGATCTGACGCCTGCCGCTCGAGCTCCGCGGCACGGGCGCGCTTGCCGTCGACGTCAAAGAAACTCCTTCGCGGCGTCGATCCGCTTCGTGAGGTCCTCGAGCCGTTCGGTGTGCTCGCTCATGGTCTGGTCATGGTACCGAGCCAACCTAGTCCGAACCGGGAGCGAGAGCGATCCGATCGAGCGCGGGAAGTCCAGTCAGCTGATCGAAAGAGAACGCCACCACACGCTCCGAGACCACGGTGGCGTTCTCCGTCACCCAGTACGACAGTCGCGACACGATCTCGGTCGTCAGGTACTGGTCGAGCTCGGTCCAGCACTGCGCCCGGGCCACCCCCCGACGCGCCACGCACAGCTCGATGCGGTCGTCGACGCTCGGCACGGACGTCACGGTGTACCCCCATCCGCGGAGCTGGCCCGGCGTGGCCCCGAGGAGCGACGTGTTCGGTCCTCCCATCCCGAGCCCCGACTTGTCGAACAGCGGCGAGAACCACCCGGCGCCCTCGGGGAAGTCCTGCCCCCACGGGTACGCGATCCCCATCGGGATCTGCGCACTGGGATCGTGGATCGTGCCGTCGAAACCGAGGGGATGCATCTCGTCCCCGAAGAACTCGCAATAGGGCGGGGCGCAAGGAACGGGATCCAGCTCCAGCTCGATCCCGACCTCGGCCAGGTCGTCCCGGATGGCTTTCGCCTGATCGAGGAGCACCCCTTCGTCCATGACGAGCACCCGGACGTTCCGGCACACCGCCGCATCGCAACGGCCGTCTCCTGTTCGATCGTAGGTGGATGCTCGCATCTCGGCCTGGGCCGCCTCGGGGTCGTAGGGATACGGATCGAAGGCTCGCAGGAGCTGCCCTTCGAGGGCGTCGGGCGCCATGTGCGTCCCGACCTCGCCCCAGCTGATGCCGAACGGACCGTACGGCGGCTCGGAGAGCAGCTCGACGAGCGCCGCCCGGTCGATCGCCCGCGCCACCGCGCGGCGGACGTGCACGTCGTCGAAGGGCGGAACGGCGAGGTTCATCGTCACCGACCAGAAGATATCGGTCTCCTGCTCAAAGACCCGACCCTCCAGGTTCGGGTCGTCACGATACCGGGCGACCTGCTCGAACTGCTGGGTGGGGAAGCCGAGATCCAGGTCGGCCCGATCGACAGCTTGCGCGATCTCCGCCTCATCCTGGCCGCCGAGCGTCAACTCGATGCGATCCGCGTAAGCGGCGCGGAGCTGGTCGGTCGCCGGGTCCCAGGACTCGTTCCTGACCAGCACGAGCGAGCCGGGCTCGACCACAGCGCCGTCCTCGTCGAACACCGCCGGAGTGAACCCTGCGGTCGGCGCCTGCTCGTCCGGTGGGGCCGTGAAGTCGAGTCGCTCGGACCCCTCGACCATGTAGGGGCCGGAAGCCACGAGGTAGCTCGCGTAGTCCTCGTCGTGTCCCTCGGCCGCCCCATCCGGGATCGGAGCCGTGGCCGCGAGCGCGAAGCGGTACACCAGGTCGCCGGTCACCTGGTCGAGGCGAACGACCAGGGTCCGGTCGTCACGCGCCTCGAGCCCCGCGATCGAGTCGGCCGCGCCCGAGGCATAGTCGCCGAAGCCGCGGATCGGTTCGAAGTACTCGCGGTACTCCCCGACTCGCGCGGTCCGCTCCAGGGCTCTGACGAGATCCAGGGCGGTCATCACTGTGTCATCGAAGGGCGGCGCGTAGCGAAGCCCCGGACGCAGACGGAAGGTCCACGTCAGACCGTCCGCGGAGACCTCCGGAGGGCCGACGGCGAGGTCCGGTCGGGGTTCCCCACCCCCCTCACTCGTCGGCCGGCCGTTGTAGGAGTAGAGGGTTCGCAGAAGGCAGCAACGCAACACCTCCCACTCCGGGGCACCGTATGCACGCTGCGGGTCAAGCTCGATCAGGGGGCTTGAGTCCGGCGCCGCGATGCGCAGCGTTCCACCCCGTGGTGTCGGATCGGGCGAGGGCGTGCTTGATCCGCTCTGTTCGCCCCCTGAGGTGCACGCGCTCGCGACGAACAGCACCACGATCGTCCGAACCAGTCGCGCTCGCATAGCCCTCCGATCCTCCTACGACGGCTGGGCGCGGACGGTGACCCACACGTCGCCGCGCCCGTCGACGGCCATCCAGCCCGTGATGCCACCCAGCCGAAGGCGGTCGATCGTGTCCGATCCGGGGTCGATCCGTGCGACCGCAGTGTCCAGGTCGCTCCCGACCCAGACGCCGCTCGGAGCGATCGCGATGGCGGTCGGCCCGTCGGGAACACCGTCGACCGCCTGGTAGGTCCGAAGCGCCCTCCCGTCGACAGGGTCAAGGTGATAGACGCGATCGAGCGTCTCGCTCGTTGCCCAGATGCCGGAGTCGTCGGCCGCGACGGCCGTTGGTGCATCGACCTGGAAGGTGGATGCGACCTCGTTTGTCTCAGGATTGATCCGCACGATGGTCTCGCCGAGCTCGTTGACGACCCAGACCCCCTCCGCAGCTCCGCTTCCCACGGCCAGCGAGCGTGGAGACTCGTCCGCGATCTCGTCACCGTCGACTGGGATCACGGTCGGCTCGGCAGGCAGGTCTTCAGGGTCGTATCGGAGCACGCGATCGCGGTCGGCGTCGGCGAGCCAGATCGAACCAAAGGCAACCACGATCGCTTTCGCGTTGCCGGTCGGGAACGCTGGCTCGACCGATTCATCGGAGGGCTCGACCTTGACGACCTGCGTGCCGGACTGGCTTCCGAAGCCGTTCGTGATCCATACCGCGCCCTCACCGGCCGCGACCCCGGTTGGGATGCCGAGTGTCGATTCCGTCGTCGTCACCTCTCCAGTCTCCGGATCGATCCGGTTCACCGTCGAGTCCTCCTGGTTGATCACCCACAGGTCTCCGTCCTCGCCGACCGCGATGCCGGTCGGATCCTCGCCGACCCGGATCGCCTCGACGAACCCGTTCGTGCTCGCGTCGATCCGGGCGACGGAGTCCGCGGAAGGCACCACGGCGCCGGCGCCACCCCCTTGCGTGAGCACGAAGACACCCGCGCCGGCCAGGAGAACGATGCCCGCGACGATCGCCGCGACGAACGCCCTCCGGCGCCTCGATTTCGGGCTCCGGCGGCGCACGACCACCTGTCCACCCGTGGGAGCCTCGAGCCCGAGTGCGGAGCGGAACCCCGCGGCCACGTCTCCCGCTGCCGCTGAGCGCTCGGCCGGGTCCTTGGCCATCGCCCCGGCCACGACGTCGTCGACCTCGCTCGGCAGGTCAGCTCGTTCCTCGGTCACGGACGGTGGCGGGGTCTCGACGTGCGCCCACAACACGCCGACCTCGATGTCGCGGGGATACGGCGCGTGTCCGCTCAGGCACTCGAAGAGCAGGCACCCGAGCGAGTACACGTCGGCTCGGTGGTCCACAGGGTCGCCCTTGATCTGCTCAGGCGCGACGTAGTCGATCGTTCCGATGAGTTGCCCCGTTTCCGTGAGGCCACTCACCGACACCGCCCGCTTCGTCAGACCGAAGTCAGACACGTAGGCGTGGTCTTGGGGGGTCAGCAGCACGTTCGCCGGCTTCACGTCCCGGTGAACGAGCCCTCGCTCGTGGGCGGCATCGAGGGCGCTCGCGACCTGATCGACGATCCTCGAGACGCGCAGCGGTTCGAGCGGACCGTTGTCCCGGATCACCTGCTTGAGGTCGGATCCCTCGACGTACCGCATCGCGATGTACAGGACGCCTTCGGCCTCGTCCGCGTCGTAGATCGGCACGATGTTCGGATGGTCGATCGAGGCGGCGAGCTTCGATTCGCGGAGGAACCGGTCGTGAAACCGCTCGCTCCCGGCGAGCTCGGGCGCGAGGACCTTCAGCGCGACCTTGCGCTCGAGCCGGGCGTGCTCGGCCAGGTAGACCACGCTCATCCCGCCCCGCCCGATCACCCCCTCGATCCGGTAGCCGGCGAGCTCGGTCCCGACCCTCGTGTCCTCGGCCATCCCTGCCGTTCTACACCCCGAACAGGTGCGGGAATAGGGCTCGAACCGAGCGCCCGCGTATCCTCAGGACGTGGCCGACCTGGGCACCGGAAGCACGCTCGGCCCCTATCGCCTCGAGGATCGACTCGGCGAGGGTGGCATGGGAGTCGTCTTCCGCGCGGTCCGGGAACCGGAGGGCGACATCGTCGCCTTGAAGGTGCTCCGGCCCGAGCTGTCGAGCGACGAGACGTTCCGTCGCCGGTTCGTTCACGAGGCCCGCGCCGCCCGCGAGGTCCGCCACCGCCACCTCGTGCCGATCGTCGACGCGGGCGAGGCCGACGGGCGCCCCTACCTTGCGGTCGCCTTCGTGGACGGTCGAACGCTCGAGCAGCGCCTCGGGGACGGGGGACCGCTGTCGATCGCCGAGCTCGTGCGCGTCGTCGCGCACGTGGCCTCGGGGCTCGACGCGCTCCACGCCGCAGGCATCGTGCATCGCGACGTGAAGCCCTCGAACGTGATCCTCGACGCGAGC
The DNA here is from genome assembly GCA_036555645.1 of Actinomycetota bacterium. GTDB lineage: Bacteria > Actinomycetota > UBA4738 > UBA4738 > HRBIN12 > DASSJM01. The sequence continues at coordinate 22,313 of DATBLA010000175.1, read as the reverse complement.
GGCTCGGCGAACCTCACCGACTTCGGGCTCGCGAAGGGACGCACGTACACGGTGCTCACGAAGCCGGGCATGGTCATGGGAACGCTCGACTACATCGCGCCCGAGATGCTCCGCGGCGCCGATGCCTCACCGGCCTCGGACGTGTACGCGCTCGGGTGCCTCGCCTACGAGTGCACGGCCGGACGGGCCCCTTTCGCCGACTCCTCGATGTTCGAGCTCGCGTCGGCCCATCTGAACCGGGAGCCGTCCGATCCGACCGAGCATCGAACCGACGCGCCCGACGGGTTGTCCTGGGCGATCCTGCAGGCGCTCGCGAAGGAACCGGAGCGGCGACCCCCGACCGCGACGGCGTACGCGCACATGATCACGTTCGCCTCGGGGGTCGGCACCACTGCGTCGCCGCCGCTGCCCCCGCCCCCCTAGGGCACGGGCGGAAGCGGCAACTCCCCCGTGGTCCGCTTCGCGAGCCACTCCAGCCGCTCGTCGAAGCCGGCGACGCGATCCTCGTCGCCGATCCGCTCGGCGAGCTTGCGTCCCCGAGACCACAACTGCTCGGCGCGCGCGAGCGACTCGACCGCCACGGCGTGCTCGGCCGCGCGCTCGAGATACTCGAACGCCTTCTGCGGCTCGTCGCTGCGGTAGAAGTAGAAGGCGAGCTGCTCGAGACGCTCGTCGACCTGATCGCCGAGGTGCGCCTCCATCGCGTGACCCACCCGCCCGTAGAGCTCGCGCTGGGACGTCGGCGTCAGCGTGGAGAGCGCGGCCTCCTGGAGCAGGCCGTGCCGGAACGTGCATTCGAGGTCGGGGAACCGCCGCAACTCGCGAACGATCTCGGCCCGGAGCAGATCGGCGATGTGCCGGTCCGCGCCCTCACCAGCCACGGCGGCGGCGACCGAGACCGGGAACTCGCGGCCGACGACGGCGGCGACCTGCGCCAGCCGTCGCGCCCCGGGCTCGAGCCGGTCGATCCGCGCGACGAGGAGCGCCTCGAGCGCGGGGGGCAGCTCGGCTGCCGTCCGCGGCGTGATCGTCCAGGTCCGCCGTCGGTCGCCACCCGATTCCAGCAGCGCGCGCAGGAGCTCCTCGACGTAGAGGGGATTGCCCTCGGCCTTGGCGACGAGCTCGTCCTTGACCGGCTCACCGACGAGCCCGGCGGGCACGAGCGACTCGATGAGCGACCGCGACGCCTCGGGCGACAGCGGCGGCAGCGGGATTTCGAGCACGCGGTGCGCGAACCCGGTCTGGGCCGCGAGGCGAAACGCCCAGCCCTCGGACCCGGGATCGGGTCGCAGCGCCGCCGCGAACATCAGGGCCGAACGATCGGTGAGGCCGAGCAACCGCTCGGCCAGGTCTCGCGTCGGGCCATCGGCCCAGTGGAGGTCGTCGACCGCGAGCACGAGCGGGCGGGTCGCCGCCAGGCCCTCGGCCCACGTGAGGAACGCCTCCTGGACACGCTCGGCGAGCTCGTCGGCGGACAGCGCCAGCAGCTCGCGCTCGGTGTCCTGATCGACACGGATCGAGAGCATGAGCCCGAGATATGGCACGACCCGCTCCCCCATCGCACCCAGCAGCGCTCCGGCCCGCGCGCGAAGCTTCGTGCGGACGGCGAGCTCGGCATCGGACTCCTCGGCCCCCAGCCAGGTGCGCAGCAGCTCGACGAAGGGTCCGTACGGCGAGCCCGCCCCGTAGGAGACGCACCGCCCCTCGAGCCACGTCGCCTCCTCGCCGGCGAGCGTGAGCAGCTCGGCGAGCATCCGCGTCTTGCCGAGCCCGGCGTCGCCCACGAGCAGCAGGACCTGTCCTCGCCCGGCGCGCAGATCCGCGACGGCGCCCTCGAGCCGGGCCACCTCCCCGTCACGGCCGACGAGCGGGGTCCGCGACGGCGGCTCGGTGGCGGGGCGGGGGCCGACGAGACGCGACGCCACGACGGGCTCGGTTCGGCCCTTCACCGCGATGTCGCCCAGGGGCTCGAGCACGAAGCGCTCGGCGAGGCGGGACGCGGTCCCCGGGCCGATCGCGATCGCGCCCGGTTCGGCCGCGCTCTGCAAGCGAGCGGCGACGTTCGTCGTGTCTCCGAGGGCGACCGTCTGTGCATCCTCGCCGCCGACGACCCCGACCGCCGCCGGCCCGCTGTTGAGCCCGACGCGAACGTTGAAGCCCTCGATGTCCCAGGCGGACTGGACCTCGGCCGCGTACTCGGCCGCGACGCCGATGATCCGCAGGGCCGCCCGAGCCGCGCGTTCGGGATCGTCCTCATGTGCTGCGGGCACGCCGAAGTACGCGCAGATCCCGTCGCCCATGTACGCCTGGATGACGCCGCCGAACTCCTCGACGGCGCGGCTCATCCGCGTCACGCACTCGCCGACGAGCGCCTTGATCTCGTCCGGCCCCAGGCGCTCGCCCAGTCCGGTCGACCCAACGATGTCGGCGAACAGGGCCGTGATCGGCCGCATCTCGTCGCCGTGTCCAGCCCCGTTCGTCATGCCGTCCGCCGCAGCCTAGTCGACGGGCGGTGACCCAGGGCACGTGCGGAGCGTGCGCGCCGGCACGGACCCGATCCGAGACCCGCCCTACGGTTGGCCCGACCGACCGGAGGAGGCGACGATGAGCGCAGGGATCAGCACAGTCACTTCGGGACGGAGCCGGATTGGGATCGGCCCAGCGGTCTTCGTGGCCCTGCTCGTGGTCGCGAGCCTGGCGACGACCGCGGTCCTGGTCTCCCGAGACAGAGGAGCCTCGGAGCCCTCGAGCTCGGTGGCCCCCGGACGCCCGCTCACGAACACCCCGACCGAGATGACCGGAGGGCTGCCGGTGGCCTTCGAGTCAGACATCCCGGCGATCGTTCCCCACATCCCGCGCCGTGGAGCGCTGGCCGGAACCCCCACGGTCACCGAGACCGGAACGCCGGCGATCGTCCCCCACATCCCGCGTCGCGCCGCGCAGCCCCAGACATCGCCCACGGCGGCGAACACGCCGAGCGAGATGAGCGGCGGGCTCCTCGGCAGCTAGCCCACCTCAGACCGAACCCCCGAAGGCCGGGCTCCGATGCCCGGCCTTCGCCGTTGTGCCGGACGTCACACCCGGAGCGTGATCGGACGCACCGACCGTGCTCGGATGCCCCCATACGCTGCGTGCATCGGATCGTCGAAGCTGGAACGACCGAAGGAGACGCGATGGCGACTCGGAGCGCGGCACTCCCGATCGAACGGCGGTACCTGCTGAAGGCGTGGCTGACGGTCGGAGCGATCGTGCTCGGTGCGGTCCTCGTCATCGCGATCGCCCTGTCGGCGGTGGGGTCGCAGCCAGGTGGCAGTGGCGGCGTCCGGCCTCCGGCGGGCAGCTCGGTCGAGTACCAGCCCCAGCCGATCGTCGTGAATGGGACCGTGTGCGGACAGTGCCGGTGAGGTAACCCCCCTCTCCGCGCGCGACGGAGGCCGGCCCGATGGGCCGGCCTCCTTCCATGTTCGAGATCGCGGACCTACGCCACGGCGCCGTGGCACTTCTTGTACTTCTTGCCGCTCCCGCACGGGCACGGGGCGTTGCGGGGCACCTTGTCGCTTCGGGCCTGCGCCGCCGTCCCGCTGTTCACCTCGGGGCGGTCTCCGTGCGTCTCCTGGACCCGCTGCGGTCGCGGTCGCCCGGGCTCGTCCTGGCGGACGAGCTGCACGCGGTAGATGTACTTCACGAAGTCGTCCTGGATCGACTCCGTGAGCTCCTCGAACATCGCGTAGGCCTCGCGCCGGTACTCGGTCAGCGGGTCCTTCTGCCCGTAGGCGCGCAGGTGGATGCCCTCCTGGAGGTAGTCCATCTCGTACAGGTGCTCGCGCCACTTCGTGTCGGTGATGTTGAGGAGCACGAGCCGCTCCAGCTCCCGCATCGTCTGCGAGCCGAGCGTGCGCTCCTTCTCCTCGTAGCGCGAGAGGGCGTCCTCGACCGCGCGCTCCTCCAGCTCCTGCGAGCCCACCATCTCCTCGAGGTCGTCGGCCGTGAGCGTCGTCGGGAACACCTCGGTCATGCCGGCCAGCACGAGGTCGAGGTCCCACTCCTCGCTGAACACCTCGGACGGGACGAGGCGCTGCGCGGTGCGACGAACGACGTCCTCGACCATCCGCAGGGCCTGGTCCTTGAAGTCCTCGCCCGACAGCAGCTGCTCTCGTTCGGCGTAGATCACCTGGCGCTGGGTGTTCATCACGTCGTCGTACTTCAGGACGTTCTTGCGTCGCTCGAAGTTCAGCTCCTCGATCTGGCGCTGCGCCCCCTCGACGGCGCGGGTCACCATCTTCGCCGTGATCGGCTCGTCGTCGGGCCACTTGAACCGCTCCATGATCGAGCCGACCCGCTCGCCCGCGAACATCCGCATGAGGTCGTCCTCGAGTGAGAGGTAGAACAGGGACGCGCCCGGGTCCCCCTGGCGGCCGGAGCGGCCGCGGAGCTGGTTGTCGATCCGCCGGGACTCGTGCCGCTCGGTCCCCAGGACGAACAGGCCGCCCTTGGCGACGACCTCATCGTGCTCGGCGTCGGTCTGGGCTTTGAACTTGCGCAGGATCGGCTCGTAGTCGGCCTCGTACTCGTTCCGCTCCTCCGGGTCCATCTCGAACAGGAGGTAGCGGTCGTTGTCCCACTCGCGCGCCGCCATCTCCTGACGTGCGAGGTACTCGGGGTTGCCGCCGAGGAGGATGTCGACGCCTCGACCGGCCATGTTCGTGGCCACGGTGACCGCGCCGAGTCGCCCGGCCTGGGCGACGATCATCGCCTCTTTCTCGTGGTTCTTCGCGTTCAGGACGTGGTGGGGCACGCCACGCCGGTTCAGGAGCCCGGAGAGCTTCTCGGACTTCTCGATCGAGACCGTCCCGACGAGGATCGGCTGCCCCTGCTCGTGGCGATCGACGATGTCGCCGACGACGGCGTCCCACTTCACGTCCTCGTTCTTGTAGATGAGGTCCTGCTCGTCGATCCGGATCATCTGACGGTTCGTCGGGATCTCGACGACGTCGAGCTCGTAGACCGACTGGAACTCCGCCAGCTGGGTCTTGGCCGTCCCCGTCATGCCGGCGAGCTTGTCGTACATCTTGAAGTAGTTCTGGATGGTGATCGTGGCGAGCGTCTGGTTCTCCTCCTTGATCCGGACGCCCTCCTTCGCCTCGATCGCCTGGTGCAGGCCCTCGGAATAGCGGCGACCCTCGAGCACGCGGCCGGTGAACTCGTCGACGATCTTCACCTCGCCGCTCGTCACGATGTACTCGACGTCGCGGTGGTAGTGCTCCTTGGCTCGGAGCGCGTTCTGGAGGTGGTGCACGAGCGGCGTGTGGACGTGCTCGTAGAGGTTGTCGATGCCGAGCGCCTCCTCGACCTTCGCAACCCCGGACTCGGTGACGGCGACCGTCTTCTTGGCCTCGTCGACCTCGTAGTCCGTGTCGCGGCGCAGTCGCGGAACGATCCGCGCGAAGGTCTGGTACCACTTCGCGCTGTCGGCCACCATCCCGCTGATGATGAGCGGGGTCCGAGCCTCGTCGATGAGGATCGAGTCGACCTCGTCCACGATCGCGTAGGCGTGACCGCGCTGGACCATGTCGTCGGGCCGCATCGCCATGTTGTCGCGCAGGTAGTCGAACCCGAACTCGTTGTTCGTGCCGTACGTGAGATCGGCCGCGTAGGCGGGCCGGCGATCGGCCGGGGACATCTGCGACTGGATGAGACCGACCGAGACGCCCAGGGCCCGGTAGATCGGACCCATCCACTCGGAGTCGCGCTTGGCCAGGTAGTCGTTCACGGTGACGATGTGGACGCCACCGCCAGCGAGCGCGTACACGTACGCCGCGAGCGTGGAGGTGAGGGTCTTGCCCTCGCCCGTCCGCATCTCCGCGATCTTGCCCTGGTGCAGCGCGATGCCGCCCATGATCTGGACGTCGAAGTGCCGCTGGCCGATCGTTCGCCTGGCCGCCTCGCGGACGCAGGCGAACGCCTCCGGCATCACGTCGTCGAGTGCCTCGCCCCCCTCGAGCCGGCTCCGGAACTCGGGCGTCTTGGCCATGAGCTCGGCGTCGGAGAGGTCCTCGATCTCCGGCTCGAACGTCGTGACGAGCTCCGCGAGCTGTCCGAGCTGCTTCTTCTTCCGGCCTTCGCCGATCTGCCCGAGTTTCTCGATGACCAACGCAACACCTTCCGGGGGCCGGGAATTCGATTCTACCGGCGCCCTTCACATTCTCCGGCTCGTGGCGATTGGCAAGGGTCGGTGCCCTCGTTTGACCCGTCTCTGGGGCCCTCGTAGGGTTATGTCGACTGTCAACAGCCGATGAGGAAGGGGGCCAGGTGGATCTCGGCATCCAGAACCGGGTGGCGCTCGTGGGGGCTTCCGCTCGCGGGCTCGGGCTCGCAACCGCCCATCGCCTCGCCGCAGAGGGATGTCGAGTCGCCATCTGCGACAAGGACGCGGATGCGCTCGATGACGCGAAGAGCGAACTCGACGCCGCCTATCCGTCGACGGAGATCGACGCCTTCGCCGTCGACCTCATGCAGGCCGACGCGATCGATGACCTCGTCCGTCAGGTCAACGAGCGCTTCGGTTCGGTCGACATCCTGGTCACGAATGCAGGCGGACCTCCCCCAGGCTCGTTCGACGACGCGACCGACGAGGCATGGGAACGGGCGTACTCGCTGACGTTTCTCAGCGCCGTGCGGATGATCCGCGCGGTCCTCCCGCACATGAGGGAGCGCCGCTGGGGTCGGATCATCAACTTCACGTCTCGCGCCCTCAAGGAGCCGATTCCGAACCTCATGATCTCGAACGCGGTCCGCCTGGCCGTCGGCGGGATGGCGAAGACGCTGGCCGCCGAAGTCGCCCCCTTCGGCATCACGGTGAACAACCTGCTGCCCGGGCCGACCGCCACCGATCGCCAGCTGCAGCTCATCGCGGCACGCGCCGAGCGTGACGGCGTCACCTCCGAGCAGGCAGAGGCTGCGATCGTGAAGGACATTCCGATCGGGCGTCTCGCCGACCCCGATGAGCAGGCCGCCGTGGCGGCGTTCCTCGCCTCCGAGCCCGCCCGCTACATCACCGGCGTGTCGCTGCTCGTGGACGGCGGAGCCGTCAGGGCGCTCTAGGCACCGGAGGGCCCCATGAGCTCGACGCCGTCATCGGCCGAACGCGCTGCGGGGCAGCGATTTACGGGCACGCGCATCGTCGTGACGGGGTCGGCCTCGGGGATCGGGGCGGCGACCGCGGAGCTCCTTCGCGCCGAGGGCGCAGAGGTGATCGGTCTCGATGTGCAGCCCGGGAACCGGCCCGATGATGGCACCCACGACATGATCTGCGACGTCTCGGATCCAACCAGCGTCGACTCCGTCTTTGCCGCGATCGCGGAGCGCTCCCCGAGCCTCGATGGACTCGTCACCGCCGCGGGCGTCAACCTCACGCATGCCGATGTGGTGGGAACCACGCTCGAGACGTGGGAGCGAACGATCCGGGTCAACCTGACCGGAACGTTCCTGGTCTCCAAGGCGGCGATCCCCCTCCTCCGCAAGGGACGCGGACGCTCGATCGTGCACGTCGCCTCGCAACTCGCCCTCGCGGCGACCACCGAGAACCCCGCGTACATCGCGTCGAAGGGCGGCGTGCTCTCGCTCTCGCGAGCCATGGCGCTCGACCATGCCTCCGAGTCGATCCGGGTGAACGCCGTGTGTCCCGGGCCCACGGATACCCCGATGTTGCGCGCCTCGACGCACCCGGAAGCGCGCGAACACGAGGCGCGCGAGAGGATCCCGCTTCGCCGGCTCGGGAGGGCCGAGGAATCGGCGGCAGCGATCGCGTTCCTCCTCTCGGACGAAGCGTCGTTCGTGACCGGCAGCGCGCTGGTCGTGGACGGCGGCTGGACCACGAGGTGAGGCGAGGAAGCGCTCCGAGCGAGACGCTCAGGCCGGCGCGATTCCCTGATCGGCGGCGAAGTCGGGAACGTCCACGGTCCGGCCACCGGCCGCCGAGACGATGCACGCATGGACGGATGCGAGCGTCCACAGGTGATCGGCGGCCGTGGGGCCACTGTCCCTACCCTCGCGGACGACGCCCGCAAATTCATCCAGGAGCGTCGCCGTGTCGTCCACGAACGGCGTCGCGGCAGGGATCGCGACCGGGAGCAGTGGCTCTGTGTCCTCGTCGAAGAGCGGGCCCGTCCTCTCGGCTCCGGGAACGCGTTCCGCCACGGCAAGATCCTCGAACTGACGCCGTTGCATCACCACGCCGCCTTCGAGGTCGGTTCGCCAACAGAATTCGAGCCGGTTCGTCCCCGACACCCACGTGCCCATGTAGTGCACGTGCAAGCCCCCCTGCATGACGAGGTGAATGGCCACACACGCATCACCTGCGTACGTGCTCGCCGCCGGGTTCCACGTCGTCGCACTGACCGTCTCGACCTCGCGAGCGTAGACATGACGAAGGAGGTCGAGGTGATGGATCGACTGCTCCAACAACATCGGGTGGTCCATCGTGAGCGGGTGGTCGTTGAGATCGGGGCGGGTTCCGTCCCGGTTGCGCAGGTACGTGAACGACGCGAACATCGGCCTGCCGAGACTCCCCTCGGCGAACCGACGCCTCAGCTCGATGGTGACCGGCAGGTAGCGGAAGTTCATCCCGACGAGCAGCGGAACGCCCGCGTCGCGGGCGACCGTCGTCATCGCGACCGCCTCGTCAAGGGTCTCGGACAGCGGCTTCTCGCACAGGATCGGAAGGCCGAGCCCGACCGCCGCCTCGATCCCCTCTCGATGCGCCGACGGGGGCGTCGCCAGGACGACGCCGTCGACGCGTGTCGACGTCGCCGCCTCCGCCAGGCTCGAGAACGTGGGAACCCCCTCGACGTACCCCTTGGGATGGATCTCGACGACGGCGGCAAGCTCCACGTCCTTCGCCGCCAGGATGACGTCGGCCCATTGCCGCCCCCGTACGCCGAGGCCGACCACGGCCACCCGGATCGGGGCGATGGCCCTCACGGCTCCAACTCGATCCACACGTCCTGTTGGTCGGTCATCCGCACGCCTCCCTCAGGCGTGACCCGAACGTTGTCCGCGATGACGATGCTCGCCAGTCGGGCAGCCTCGGCGGGATCCGCGAACCGGATTCCCGGGTGCAGGTTGATGACCATGCCGTCGCGGAGCACGCGCTCCTTCCCGGGCACCCACGGTGGCTCGAGCGAGTCCACACCGATGCCGTGCGCCGTGTAGGCGACCAGCCCCTGAGCGTCCTGGCCGTACGACTGATAGACACGGTCTCGGGCGGCGAGGATGTCCTCGGACGAGTTGCCGGCCTTGATGGCTGCGACACAGGCAGCGAAGCTCTCCACTCGCGAGTCCCAGTATCGACGCGTGTCCTCGGGCTGCGGCCCGAGGCTGTAGGTGCGACGCAGCTCCACCCAATACCCGGACGGGCCTCCCCACTCGAGATCGACCGCGATGACGTCGCCACGCTCGAGGACCTTCGACGAGGAGAACATGAGGGCCGCAAATGGCCGCGCGGCCATCTGCGCGATCCCGTCCACGCACCCGAACTGTCGTGCCAGCCGGTGGGCTTCGGCCATGACCTCGCGATGCATGACCCCTGGCCGGATCTGCGGTTCCAGCGACCGGAAGACCTGGCGAAGGATCGCCGACGTCTCGGCCAGGTGTGCCAACTCCTCGTCGCTCTTGATCGATCGCACGTCGTCGAAGAGATCGGTCGCATCGACGAACGTCGCCTCGGGACAGGCCGTTCGGATCCACTCGATGTGTGCGGCCGGGGTGACGTCGGCCAACCCAACCACCCCGACCCGAGAGGACGCGATCCCCCGATCGGCGAGCACGTCGGCCACCTCGCCCCCCACGTCCTGGCTCGAACGCAGATCCTCGATCCAGCCCACGAGCTGAGCTCGCCCGAGACCCCACAGCGGGTCGGCGATGAACGCCGCCTCCCCGTCTCGAGGCAAGACCACGATCCCCCACCCCGCCCACTGGAAGATGTCGCTGACGTACTGCACTCGTCCCCGCATGAACTCGTCCCCGCGACTGAACACGATCAGGGCCGCCACGTCGGCCTCGTCCATCGCCGTTCGCAGCGCGTCGACCCGCCGTGCCCGCTCTGGCTCGGACGTCAGCGTCCAGAACACACGGCTCTCGTCATCACGCATGGTGGTCCCTCCTCTCTCGGCCGGCGTCGGACTCGATGGAACGAGCCAGCAGCCGACCCCGCCCAGGCGCCCCTTGGACGTCTCCCTCGGCCCACACGACCTCGCCCCGGGAGACGGTGACGACCGGCCACCCGTGCACGTCCCATCCGTCGTAGACCGAGTACCCGGCTCGCGACTGCATGCGGGCTCCATCGATGCGGCGTCGGACCCTCGGATTCCAGATGCCGAGGTCGGCGTCGGATCCCTCGGCGATGACCCCTTTCGTCGGATACAGCCCGAACAGTCGAGCCGCCCCGGTCGAGGTGACCTCGACGAACCGCTCGAACGACAGCTTGCCGGCTCGCACCCCTTCGGAGAACAACATGGGCATCAACGTCTCGAGATCTGCAACCCCCGGGAGGAACGACGACACATCTCGAGTCGGGTCGAGCTTCTGTTCCAGCGTCCAGGGCGCGTGGTCGCTGCAGACCGTGTCGACATCACCGGCCGCGAGACCCTCCCAGAGGGCCACACGATCGCCCTCACCCCCGACGGGAGGGTTCCCCACGTACCTGGCTCCATCGGATGCCTCGAGCGTTTCGCGCGTGAGATGTAGATACATCGGGCGTGTCTCCACGGCGATCCTCTGCCCTCTCGCTCGCGCGGAACGGCAGACGTCCAGCGCATCGGCGGACCCGAGGTGCACGACGTAGATCGACACATCGGCAGCCCGCGCGAACTCGATCGCCCGGGTAACCGCTGCGACCTCTGATCCGACCGGATGCGCTCGGGGATAGAAGCCGGCGTCGCGCATGCCGTCCTCCACGAGCCACACGGCCATGCGCCGGATCAGAGCGCCGTCCTCACAGTGCACGAGCACGCGCACGCCGTGCCGCCCCGCTTCGCGAAAGGCCTCCAGGTACTCCTCGACCCGATCGTCGAATCCGCGGAACGACATGAAGACCTTGACGCTCGGTTGACCGGTTCGCTCGAGGTCGGCGATCTCCGCCCGTGCTGATGAGGTCGGGTCGTTCAGGACGGGGTGCACGAAGAAGTCGGTGAGTGTCCGCCCACGGGCCGCGATCACCTCTCGGTCGATGGCGTCCTGCAACGTCCCGCCGACCCACTGGTGCGCCATGGATCCGACGGTCGTGATGCCTCCGGCCACCGCCGCCCGAGTCCCGCTCTCGAAGTCGTCCGGTCGGACGGGCTCGCCCGGTGCTGGTTCGGTCATCGGCGTGAAGTGCACGTGCGCGTCGACGCCACCGGGCAGCACATGACACCCCGTGGCATCGATAGTCCGCGCTCCGATCGGGTGGCCTCCGACCTGCGTGATCACGCCATCACGGATGGCCACGTCGGCGATCTCCGAGTGACCGTCGCTGGTCACCGCGCCCCCGCGGACGACGAGATCGAACGCCGGGCCCCGACTCATCCGAGCACCGCCATGAACAGGCCGACGACGACGAGCACGATGCCCCACCACTGGCTCGGCCGCAGCCGCTCCTTGAACAGGAGCAGGCCCGCCACCACGGTGATGACGCGACCGCTCTGCGAGATGAGCCCGATGAGCCAGGCGGGAGCCCGAAGCACGCCGTTGGCGAACGCGATGAAGCTGAGGGCATCCAGGACCCCGATCGCGACCAACAGCGGGATCCCTCGGCCACGCGTGCTCGCCACCTCCAGCCAGGCCGGCAACGGAGTGACGGGGGATGTCGCCGACGAAGCCTCCGCCAACGAGGCACCTCGGGCGCGATACACGATCGAGGCCACCAGGAGCGCGAGCCCGATGTAGATGACGGTGAACGTCCGCTGGCCGACGATCGCCTGCATCGCCCCCTCCTCCCGGATCGGCACGAGCAGGACCGCGTTGCTGATGGCGCCCGTGATCACGCCGATCACCGCGAACAGCGGACCCATCCCCACGATCTTGATCCCCTTCCCCGGCTCGACGACGATCGATGCGAGCACCGCGCCGACGGTCGCGATCGGCACACTGAGCCACTGCACCGCGCTCGGTCGCTCGTCGACGAGCAGGTAGGCGAAGACGACCGTCGCCGCTCCCGTCGTCGCGCCGATCGGGCTCACGACCGAGATCGGCCCCAGTCGCAGGCTCTCGAAGGACGCCACGTACGAGGTCCCAGCCGCGAGACCCAGGCCCGCGAGCAGGAGGATGAGCGCTCCCCTCATCTCGAACTCGATCCCCCACACACCCACGAAGACGAGCAGCGTCACCCAGGCGAGCGCCAGCGTGATGCCGCTCGTCATCAGGGCTCCGAACCGGCGGGAGGCGACCGTCGCCAGGACGTTGCCCACACCGATCCCGACGGCGGTCATGAAGCCATAGGCGACACCCGGCACGTCAGGAGGTCCCGTCGCGGGCCAGCGAACGGCGGCGCACGGCCGCTATCCGGAGATGGGCTGGTCGGCAGGCGCTCCGATGGCAGCCGAGCCCGCCACCCGTGTGACGGTCGAATCCTCCCCGAGTGTGGGGACCCAGACGACGAGTCGGCGGAAGACCTTGTCGAGGAAGTAGAACGTGATCAGGGCGTAGATCGCGATGACGATCGCGATGAGGATCATGCGGCCCGTGTTCGTATTGAACTCCGCCACGGCCATGATGTTGCCGAGCCCGTTGGGCAGACCGATGTACTCCGAACCCACGGTCAGCGACCAGCTGAGCCCGGCAGCGAGGAGGAGGCTCGTCCTCAGCTCCGGCAGCGCCGCCGGCACGATGACCGCGAAGTACGTTCGCTTCCTCGACGCTCCGAGCGTTCGGGCACTCTCGATGTACCGGTCCTGGACGTTGTTGACCGCATTGATCGTCGAGACCATCAAGAGCACCCAGACGCCGAAGGCGATGAACACCGTGGTCCCGGTGAGGCTCGCCCCGAACCAGAACTGGAACAGCGGGATCGCCGCCAGCAGGGGCACCATGCGGAGGAAGTTGAGCGGCGTCCACACGAGCCGCCGCGCGAACCGCCAGTACGAGATCAGCAGCGCGGAGCCGACACCCGCCGCGACGCCGATCGAGAGCCCGACGGCCAGACGCATGAGCGACTTCAGCGAGTGATACCCGAGTGCGAGGAACGCGCCGAAATAGGTCTCCTCGCCTCCCCTCGACGGGTTCGGCGCCCAGTAGTCGAAGGTCCAGCTCCCCGAGAGTTGGCGAAGCGCGTCCGTGAACGTGAACTCCCAGGACGGCACGATCGGGGAGTTCCGGACCGTGCTCACCGGGACGAGATGGGCGGCGATCTCCCACACGATGAAGATCACCCCCCACGTGATCCACGACACCGGGTGGCGACGCATCGATTCGCCGATCCGGCGTACCGGCGCGATCACGGCTCCGAGACCTCCGCAGGGATCCGCCGATCGTCGGCCACCTCGGCCCCGAAGCCAAGATGCCCGAGGATCGTCTTCTGGAGCTCGACCGCTTCCGGTCGGGCTCGGACGTCCTCGTCGCGGGGGCGAGGCAACCCGACCCGCAGATCGTCGACGAGCTGGCCATTCTTGATCAGGAGCACGCGGTCGGCCAGGATCAGCGCCTCTTCGATGTCGTGGGTGACGAAGAAGATCGTGTTGTGGGTCTGCGCCCACAGGTCCAGCAGGAGCTCGTGGAGACTCCGGCGCGTGAAGTAGTCGAGTGAGCCAAACGGCTCGTCCATCAGGATCACGTTCGCGTCCAGGGCCAGGACCGCGGCGAGCGCGACTCGCTTGCGCATCCCCCCCGAGAGCTCCTTCGGCCAGGAGTCGGCGAACGTCTCGAGCCCGACGGCCGCGAGCCACCGGTTCGACGTCTTCTCCCGCTCGCCCTTGGCCGTCCCCTTGGATCGCAGACCGAACTCCACGTTGTCCCGGACGTGCATCCACGGGAACACGGTGTCCTGCTGAAACACCATCGGGCGATCGGAGCCCGGACCCACGACCTCCTTGCCCGCCACCGTGACCTTCCCACCGGTCGGCGGTTGCAGACCGGCGATGACCCGGAGCAGCGTGGTCTTCCCGTGACCGGACGGCCCGACGACGCAGACGAGCTCACCGGGCTCCACGGTGAAGCTGACGTCCTGTAGGGCATTGACGAGATGGCCCTTGCGATGCTGGAAGACACAGCTCACGCCGTCGATGTGGACCGCTCCCCCCCGGGCGGGGTGGTCGATCGGTTCCCCGGCTGTCGTCGTCGGTTCGCCCGGTCCCGTCACAGTCCGAGCCTCCTCCCGGCCTCCGCCCACCGCGTGAGGTAGGAGAACCCCAGGACGGCGAGTCGATCGAACAGGACGGCGACGATCCCCAGCAGAAGCGCCATCGCGAACATCCCGTCGATCACGAACGCGGTCGCGAAGAACTTGATCAAGAAGCCTGCACCCTGCTCCGCTCCCAGGAGCTCGGCGATCGCGGCGAGCCCCCACGCGCCGGCGAGCGCGACCCGGAACCCGCCCCGGATCTCCGGAATCGCCCCGGGCAGGTAGATCCGTCGGACGATCGAGCCCCCGGTCCCGCCGAGTGTCAGTGCCGACTCGACGTACTGGGCGGCGAGATTCTCCGCGGCGCGACGACTGAAGATGTACATGAGGATCGTCGTGTAGAAGGCGACCATGAGCACTTGCGCCGTCGGCTGAATCCCGAACCAGATGAGGAAGAACGGGGCCGCGACGAAGATCGGAGCGGCCCCGAACGTCGCAGCGAGCGGCGTGACGGCGTCCTTGAGCGCGGTCGAGCGCATGCTCAGGAGGCCGAGCGTCACGCCCAGCGTGGATCCGATGAGGACCCCGATGATGACGTTGCGAGCGGTGAACGCGATGTGCGTGATGTATCCCGATCCCGTCGAGAGCCCGTGGGAGACCAAGTATTCGCTGTGGAAGAAATTGTCCTGGATGTGGCGAAGGACGATCGAGGGCGACGGCATCGTGTAGATCCCGACGCGAACCGACAGCGCCTGCCAGATCCCCACGAACAGCGCGATCCCGAGAATCGGGATCGCGACCGCCCACACCACACTTCCGACCGTCCGGCGTCCGCCGCGCCGGGGGGCGACGGCGGCTTCACCGCGACTCACGGCTCGAGCGAGGGGGCGGCGGATGCCACCGCCGCCCCTTCGCCCAACCGATCCCGCCGCCTCACTGTCCGAGTGCCGCCTGGAGGAATCCGACCGCGTCCAGGTAGTTGTGGTTGTCGTACTGCGTCTGCGCCTGGGCGACGAGATCCCCGGCGGCGCCGGTGAGACCTTCCGCCTCGGCGAACAGCCCGTCCGCTTGCTCCTGGAGATCCCGCAACTCGAAGAAGATGTCCTCGGCCACGAGGAACTGGTCGATGTCGTACTCCTCGTCCGGGAGCGTTCCGTTGTCGATCAGGCTCTGGATCTGGACCGCGAGCGAGTCTCGGACGTAGAACTGCGCGTCCGGGTCGTCCCAGAGCTCCGGCCCCTGCTGATCCCAGGGGAAGAGGGGGTCGATACTCTCGAAGATGACCCCGATGTCCTCTGGGATGAGGTCCAGGCCCTGGGTCGCGTTGATCTGGTTCGACTCGATCGTCCAGCATTCCACCTGCGTTGCGGGATCGAGGCAGTAGTCAAGCGTTCGGAACATGGCGGAGACGAACCGGAGCACCGTATCGTGATCCGCTTCGACCCACGAACGCTGCGCCATGATGCCCGAGCTCCCGACGAGCGTGGTCATGAGTTGGCCGTTCTCCGAGTCCACGTCGTTCTCGAGGACCTGCACGGTGTTGATGAGCGGCTCATAGCCGTTCCGCAGCATCTGCACCAGGACCGGCGCCGCGTAGGGGATCGCGAACTCGACTCGCCCGGGCTGCGCCGAGAGCTGGACGATCCTGTTGTCCTCGAGGAACTGCAGGTTGAGATCGTCCGGGTAAACCATGTCCGCGTAGTTCAGGAAGACCTGAGGGTAGGGAGGCTGCACCTGGCCGTGGGGAGGCGTGTAGACCTCTGCCCCCTGAAGCTGTTCCACGGCGGCCGCTGCGGCCTCCGGGAAGCTCATCCCCTGAGCCATGAACTCCTCGGTCGTCTGCGCGCTGCTCTCGGGAGAGACGAGGATCGCGTACCCGACGTAGATGTCGTGGAACAGGACGGGCGGGATGTCCTGACCGAACGTCGGAAGCGTCTGGAGGTACCCCTGGATGAACGTCGCCGCGGCATCGTAGTCGCCGCGCTGCATCGACGGCGTGATCTGGTCGAAGACCGGGTACAGGAACCCGCCTTCCGGATCCAGCGTGACCCCCACGTCCTCGAAGAACCCCTGCTCGTGCGTGACCGCCCACAGCGACTGGTCCGCGCAGCACGGGTAGTACGCAAACCGGACCGTCGATTCCGGGATCGAGTAGCTACCCGCCGCACCCGTCGTTCCACCGGTCGAGCTCGTCTCGCCTCCGGTCTCGCCGTCGCCCCCGTCGTCGCCGGTGCATGCGGCGAGAACGAACGACATCGCGAAGATCAGGCCAGCCAACCGGATCCACGGCTTCTTCATGCGCCTTCCCCTCCTCCGGCCCTCCCCCGAGGGCTCCGTCTGGGTGGCCGGTCGTCTGCCCCGGCCCGCGGATTCACGGCGCCTCTGCCTCGCTATTCGCGAGGGCCACGATGATTCCCCACCGACAGAAAGTTGTCAACTGCCAACAGTTCGCTTCACCGATACCCTGCCCACGTGCCCCTATCTACGAACCCCGAGCGCGTTGGAGTTCGAACTCGGCGATGACGTGCCTCTTGTCGATGAAGCGCTCGAGCATGGCGTTCACTTGATCCGGCACGTCCTGCAGCGCCCGGTGCCCCGCCCCCACCGTCTGTCCGGACGCAACCTGTGGACACAGCGCGCGGAGCTCGGTCAGGTCGTACCCAGGCTGGCCATGATCCAAATAGAGGAAGGGAACCTGGCAGGCGCGCAAGGCCGGCGCCGGGTCCCACTCGAGAGCGGCCCAGGTGGCGCGGATCACGTGCTCCGGCAGCTCGCGAACCGAGGCGAGGCTCTGGTCCCATCGCGCGTGGTCGTCGGCCGGGTGCTCGGCGCGACGGAGAAAGGCCTCGAGGACGTCTCGGAAGTTCGCGCCCTCCATCTCATCGTCGATCGGATGCGCGAACTCGTTCGACCACCCGGGGATCAGGCTCGGCGAGTCGAGCGTGACGACGGCGCCGACCACGTCGGCATGGTGACCGGCCATCTCAACGGCAACGAGACCACCCATGCTGTGCCCCACGACCACCGCATCGCGCAGACCGAGCTCGCGAGCCATGTACGCGACGTCGTCCGCGAACTCCGGGATCGAGTACGGACCCTCGGGACGGTCGCTTTCCCCGTGCCCCCGCATGTCGACTCGAACGACCTCATGCGAGCTCGCGAAGTGATCCACCTGCAGGTCGTAGGCCGACCGGTTCGCGAACGCGCCGTGGATGAGCAAGAGCGCCGGCGCGCCCGCTCCGGTCTGCTCGTACGCGAGACGCACCCCGTCTCGTTCGATGCGCGGCATCCTCGCCTCCTTGCCAACTGTCGACATTTGACCGGGGAAGTATGATACGCCGTCGGCCGTCACCGCAATTCGACCGACCGGGGGGCGGAGGAGAGCTCGTGGCCGTACCCATGTCCGACCTCGGAGCGGAGTACCGGTCGTTGCAGGGTGAGATCGACGAAGCGATCCGTCGCGTGCTTGCAAGTGGTCGGTACGCGCTGGGACCGGAGCTCGAGGCGTTCGAAGCCGAGTTTGCCGCCTACTGCGGCACGGCACACGCGGTCGGGGTGGCGTCCGGGACGGCTGCCGTGCATCTCGCCCTGATCGCCGCCGGCATCGGGCCGGGCGACGAGGTCATCACGGTTCCGAACACGGATACGCCGACCGTCATGGCGATCTCGCACACCGGCGCCAAGGCGGTGTGGGTCGACACGGATCCACGCACGTTCAACCTGGATCCCTCGCTGCTGGAGCGCGCGATGACACCGAAGACGCGGGCGATCCTCCCCGTCCATCTGTTCGGGCATCCGGTCGACATGACCCCGGTCTTGGAGATCGCCGACCGCCGAGGGATTCCCGTGATCGAGGACGCTGCCCTCGCCGCGGGTGCCCTCTGCGACGGACGCCGCGCAGGCGGAATGGGCCGCATCGGGTGTTTCAGCCTGGCGCCCGGAAAGGTGTTCGGGGGCTACGGGGATGGGGGGATCGTCGTGACGAACGACGCCGCCATCGCCGATCGAGTGCGCGTCCTTCGCAACTACGGCCACGCTCCCGAGATGAGCCTCGACGAACGAAGCCTGATCGGGACCGAGAGCTGGCTGGTCCTCGAGGAGGGATACAACGAACGCCTGGACGAAGTGTGGGCCGCGGTGCTCCGGGCGAAGCTTCGGACGCTCGATGAGCGGATCGACTTGCGAAGGGCGGCCGCCGCCGCGTACTCCGAGCGGCTCGCGGGCCTGCCGTTGATCACGCCAACGGAGGCTCCCTACGCCCGACACGCGTACCACTCCTATCAGGTGCTCGTGGACGACCGGGACGCCGCTCGCCGGTTCCTCGCGGACCGAGGGATCGCGACGCGCCTGTTCTACATCCCTCCGCTTCATCTTCAGCCGGCGTACGTGCGACTGGGCTTCGGTCCGGGATCGTTCCCGGTGACCGAGTCCACGAGCTCACGCATGTTCGCGCTCCCACTGTTCCCGCAGATCTCCGAGGACCAGATCGACGAAGTGGTCGGAGTGCTCGCCGAATACCTCGGCCAGAACAGCACGGATGGCTGAGCCTCCTCTCAAGGTCGGGGTCGTTGGCGCGGACCCCACCGGCCGAGGGTTCGGGCCGAGGGCTCACCTCCCCGCCGTTCTCGCGGCGCCGGGTCTCGAGCTGTTCGCCGTGTGCACCGCGCACGACGCCACGGCCGCAGCCGCGGCCGAGCGATGGGGTGCGGCTCGCTGGTACGCCGACATCGATGCGATGTGTCGCGACCCCGACCTGGACCTCATCACCGTCTCGGTTCGAGTCCGCCTCCATCGTCCGATCGTCGAGGCGGCGCTTGCCAACGGAAAGGCCGTCTACTGTGAGTGGCCGCTCGGTCTGGACCCCGACGACGCCGCCGCGCTCGTCGAGCTGGTCCGCGACCGACGCATCGTGAACGGCGTCGGAACGCAGGGCCGGTTCTCCCCCGCCATCCGGTTGGCCCACGAACTGCTCGGCGACGGACGGATCGGTCGCCCGCTCACCTTCGCCGTCACCCACCAGCTCTCGCGCTTTCCCGTCGACGAGGACCGGGGCTGGTTGGCCAGGGACGAGGAGGCGAGCGGGGCGCTTCATGTCGCCACCGCTCACGTCACCGACACGGTGCGGTACCTCCTCGGCGATGTCGCCGAGCTCGCGGGCCTCGCGACGACGATGGCTCCGGCCGGCGCGTACGCGGACACCGGGGGCGCGTTCACCTGGACGGCCCACGATGTGGTCGGCTATGTCTGTCGCCTCGTATCGGGCATTCCCGGAGTCGTCCACGTGACGAACCTGGCCAGTCCGTCCGTCGGCTTCGCGCTCCGGATCTTCGGGGACGAGGGATCGCTGACGATCTCGGCACCCGGATACATCTCCTTTGCCAGGGCACGGGTCGTCCTCGGTATGCCGGACGGGTCAACGTCGGAGCTCGAACCGCCCCAGGCGTACAAGCAAGGGATCGAACTCCCCGACGAGCATCCGGGTCTGAACGTCGGGCTCGCGCTCCTTGCCATGGCACGAGGGATCCGTTCGGGAGGAGTCTTCCATCCGGACTTCGCCGACGCGCTGGCGCTTCATCGCATCGTCGAAGCCATCGCGCGGTCGCAGAGCGAGGGAAGGTGGGAGCGGCTCACCCTCTAGGGGTGTGAGGACCCGGACCGCGGCTGCAGACGATTGGGCTGCGGTCAGGGTCCGGTGCTCACGGCCGTGCCCGGCTCCGCGTCCAGTCGGACGACCGTGCGGATGGAGGCAGCTTCCTCGAGATACCGGAAGCCGCGATCCACCTCGTCGAGTGCGACCTCGTGGGTCACCATTCGGTCCAGATCGAGGGCACCGTCGACATAGAGCTGCGCGAACACGGGGAGGTCCTGGGCGGGGATCGTGTCGCCACCGTGGGTGACGGTGAGGGTCCCAGTTCGTGCGAAGAGTCCTTCCGGGCCGGCGATCTCGATCGCCGCCGCGCCTTCTCCCTGCGGGAGGCCGATCTCCACGGCGATCCCGTCGTAGGCCAGCATCCGGACGCAGTCCTCGACACACCGGGCGGACCCGACCGCCTCGAAGGCGGCTGCGACCCCATCGCCGCCGGTGATGCGTCGGACGGCCTCGACCGGGTCCTCGGCCGAGGCGTCCACCACGTGCGTCGCGCCCAGCTCACGCGCCCACGCGAGCTTGCGGGGTGCGACGTCGACCGCGATGCGGGGAAACGCGTGTGCGATCCGAGTGCCCTGGAGGGCAGAGAGACCGATTCCACCGCAACCGACGACCGCCGCGGCCATCCCCGGCCGGAGTCCGGCAGTGTTCAGCACCGCTCCGACCCCGGTCGAGACCGCGCACCCGAGGATTCCGGCGGGGGACATCGGGACCGCGTCTGGGAGCGGCACCACGACCCTCGCATCGACCGGAACACGGGTCGCGAACAATCCGACGCCGAGCGCCGGGTCGATGGCCGGCCCGCCGACGATCCTCAGCGAGGCCGGCCGCGGACCCGATGCGCGACATCGGCGCGGGCGCCCTCGTCGGCACTGCGTGCAGGAGCCGCAGGGAGCGCGGCATCCGATCGCCACCCGGTCCCCTGGCCCGACGTGGTCGACTCCGGGACCCACGTCCTCCACGATCCCGGCGCCCTCATGTCCGAGCAGCAAGGGAAACCCGTGACCCCATCCGTCCGGGCTGTTGGCGATGTGCAGGTCGGTGTGGCAGACACCGGCAGCGCCGACCGAAACGACCACTTCACCCGGTCCCGGGGCGTCGAACTCGATCTCAACGACCTCGTGGACACGCGGGCCAACGAGGACGACCGCGCGAGCGGGGGGCGACTCGCTCACCGAGGGTCGATCAGCGTCGGACCCTCATGGCTCGAGGACGATCCACCGGTCCTCGGTGTCGGTCATGCGGATCCCGCCGCCCTTGCCGACGAGCACGTTGTCGGCAATGCTGATCCCTCCGAGCGCCAGGCCCTCCTTCGGGTCGGCGAAACGCACGTTGGGGTGCAGGTTGATCACCATGTTCTCCTGCATCGTGCGCTCCTTGCCCGGAACCCACGGGGGTTCGAGCGAGTCCACCCCGATCCCGTGGGCGGTGTAGTTGATGATCCCGCTCGCGTCCTGCCGGTGCTTTGCATACACGCGGTCGCGAGCGGCGAGGACCTCATCAGAGGAGTTGCCCGCCTTCATCGCCTCCACGCACGCGGCGAAGCTCTCGATCCGGGTCTGCCAGAACGCGTTCGCCGCCTCTGAGGGCGGGCCGAAGCTGAAGACTCGACGCAGCTCGACCCAATAGCCCGAGGGACCCCCCCACTCGAGATCGATCACGATGATGTCGTCCCGTTCGATCACACCGTCGGTGCCGGGAGTGAACGTGTTGAACGGCGGGCGACCCATGAGTGCGATCCCGTCCACGCACCCGAACTGCCGGCACATCTTGTGGGCTTCGGCGAGGACGTCGGACTCCATGACGCCTGGACGGATCTCTGCCTCCAGGCCCTTGAACACCGAGCGAAGGATCGCGGACGTCTCGTAGAACGCGTCGATCTCCTCCTGGCTCTTCACCGATCGGACGTCGTCGAACAGATCGGTCGCGTCCGACCACGTCGCACCGGCTGTCGCCTCTTCCATCTGCCTGAAATGGCCGACCGGCGCGATGTCGGCCATCCCCACCAGGCCGATCGAGCCAGAGGAGACGCCGAGGTCCGAGAGGATTCCGCCGATCTCCTTGCCCGGTGTCTGGGTCATCCGCAGGTCGCTGATCCAGTCGAGGATGGCGGCCCGGCCCAGCCCGAAGAGCGGGTCGACGATGAAGACGGGATCGCCCTTTGCCGGGAGCACGACGATCGCCCACCCCGCCCACGTGAAGATGTCGCTCACGTACTGCACGCGCCCCCGAACGAACTCGTCGCCTCTGGCGTAGATCACGAGGGCGTCGAGCCCGGCATCCGACATCGCCCCGCGAAGTGCCGCGTACCGCCGCTTCCGCTCGGCGGGCGACGTGACGTGGGTGGTCTTGCCT
>DATBLA010000174.1:0-9292 GCA_036555645.1 Actinomycetota bacterium | reverse complement strand
TCGCGGCCTAGCCGACCCGCTCGACGTCCTGGCTCATCGTCCCCGAGAGCTCGACCGAGGGCACCGACAGATCGCCGAGACCCACCGACAGCGTCACGTCGAAGCTCCCCGAGCCCTGCGTGCGCACGACGTCGCGGGCGTCCAGATCGATCCAACTCGTCGTCTGGACGTGGACGGATCCACCGACCGCGACCGTGCTCGCGCCGAGCCGCTCGAGCCAGCCGAGTGGCCCACGCTCGCGCCCGGCCGCCGCTCGAACGGACGCCGCGAGATCGGCGAGATCGATCGTCAGGTCGAGCGGCGCATCCAGCGTCGTGGCGATGACCGCCGTCTCGATCCCGTTCACCGTCTCGTTCCGCTCGTACACGCCGCTCGTCGAGACCTCGATCGTGCCGGCGTCGAGCGGGAGGTCGTGCGAGATCGTCTCCTCCCACGTGTCGCCCGGCGCGACGGGCTCGTCCGGGAGCAGTGGCGTCCACTCGTCCATCACCGGGAACCGGAGACGGTCGCCCGCCCACGCCGGGTCGAGCCGGTACCGGTCGATCGCCAGGACCCGGCCGTCGGGCGAGATGCGGATGCGGATGGGTTGCAGCGCGTGATCCGGGACGGGGATCTCGGATCCGTCGACGGTGCCTTCGATCGAGGAGGTCGTGACCTCGATCGTGGCCACGCCGCCCTCGTTCACCGCCAGCACCTCCCAGCCCACCGTTCGGGTGAGGTCGAGCGAGATCTCCTCGGACCCGAACGCGAGCGAGGAGACCTCCGCCTCGAGCGTCTGATGGATCCGGAACGACCGCGACTCACCCGGCTCGAACGCCAGCGCGAGCGGCTGGGCCTCGGCCCGACCGCCGCGCGCGACCGCGGCGACGACCGCCGCGGAGACGAGCAGCAGGACGATCGCGAGCGCCGCGGCGCGGACCCCGCGTCGCTTCGAGGCGCGCGGCCTCGAGTCCGGCGGCGGTGGTGGGATGTCGATCGCGAGCGTGGGGGAGTCGCTCATCGTCCTCCTGCGGCGCGGGCGAGCGCGACCGCCATCATCCCATATCGGCAGATCAGGGCCGCGGGGAGAGGGCCCGCGCGAGGAATGCGAGGGAGCGGGGGTACCGGTACCCGATCGACATGTGGCCCGCGTCGAACAGCTCGAGCGTGTGCTCGACCCCGATCGCCTCGAGCTCCTTCGACACGGCGACCATGCCGCTGTCGAGGTAAAACTCGTCCTTCTTCCCGGCGTCGAGCCAGACTGCCCTCAGCGAGCGCATCGTGTCCGCGTGCTCCGGGATCATGCGGACGGGATCGAGCGCGAGCCACCTGGCCCAGACCTCGTCGTCGAGCCGACCGGTCGCCGTATCGAACGGCAGGCGAACGGTCCCGTCCTCGTCCGCCGAGTAGCACGCGGCGTACGCCCAGGGCTCGAGCAGGTCCCAGTCGGCGGGGTTGCTCCCGAACGTCCGGTCCCGGACCTCGGCCCACCACGCCTCGTACGAGCCGTCGTACTCGTTGCGGAGCCGGCGGACGGCCTTGGGGAACTCGGGCAGGTAGCAGGCCTCGAACAGGGAATCTCCGCAGTGGCACGCGAGCGCCGAGAACAGGTTCGGACGGAGCATCGGGGTGACGAGCGCCCCGTACCCGCCGCTGGACTTGCCCTGGATCCCGCGGGCCTCCGGTCGAGGGTCGGTGCGAACGTGGCCGTCGACGAACGGCACGACCTCGTCACACAGGTGGTCGTGATAGCGGCCCGTCGCGGGCGAGTTGAGGAACTGGCTCCCGCCGAGCGAGGTCCAGCAATCGACGAACGCGACGATGAGGGGCGGGATCTCCCCGGCGTCCACGAGCCGGTCGATCGCCTCGGGATAGGTCGGCCGGAACGGCTCCCGGTTGCGCCACATGTCGAGCTGTCCGGTGAACCCCTGGATCACGTACACGCACGGATACGACCGATCGGACTCATCGTCGTAGCCGGGCGGGAGGTAGATCCAGATCGGCCGAACGTGCGGGTCGCCCAACGGGTTCCCGCGCAGGACGTCGCTGTCGATCTCGAACGTCTCCAGACGCCCGACGAGCTCACGGCTCCACGGTTCCACGGTCGGCGCCCCCTCCGGTGCGATCGGTCGCCACCCGGCGATCGGGCGGAGCGCCTATCATGGCCGCACCATGCCCGAGGTGTCCGAGGTCGTCGGCATCGGCCTGGCGGGCGGGCAGGGGATCCGGGCCCGGCCGCTCACGCTCAAGGCGCCCGGCTACCTCCGATCGAAGGCCGCGATGTCGTTCCTCGGCCGCCGGCTGATCCGATGGGTGATCCAGATCCTGTCGAGCGAGGGCATCAAGGAGTACTTCGTCATCGCTCACGGGAAGGAGAACCGCTATCAGATCAAGGTCATGATCGGGTACGGCGAGGGCTTCGGGGTCGACGTGCGGTACTCGCCGGTCAAGTACGACGCCGCCTCGACGGGCAGCGCCGACTCGGCCCTGCGGATGATCGAGTACTGGGACATCTCGCAGCCGGCGCTCGTGTTTCCCACGGACTCGATCATCGACTTCGATCTGGCGCCGATGTTCGAGGAGCACCGGCGGTCGGGCGCCGTGGCCACGATCGCGGCGATGGTCCGCGAGCCGGACGAGGTCGCCGAGAAGTACGGCGTGCTCGTGGCCGACGACGAGCGGCGCGTCCAGGTCTTCGTCGAGAAGCCCACGCTGTCCGAGCTCCGCGAGTACTTCCATGCCGAGACGGAGGAGGAGTTCCGCCGGCTGCCCCTCATGACGAACGCGGGGTTCTACCTCATCGACACCGAACGGCTCCGCGAGCTGTCGGCCCATCCGGACGTCGCCGCCCTTCGGCAGGAGCGGCTGGACTTCGGCAAGGACCTCCTCCCGTGGCTCGTGGGCAACGGGCATCCCGTGCACGTGTTCCCGGTTCGCAGGATCGGGGATCTCGGCAACGTCGAGGACTACCTCGGGACGATGGTGGACGTCTTGCGCGGGGAGTTCGCCTCGATCGACCGGCTCCTCGGCCCCCCGTTCGACGCCGAGCGCAACGTGTGGATCGCCCCGGAGACCCTCGCGATGCGCGACTCCACGAGCGGCACCACGCTGTCCGAGAAGATCGCCGAGGGCGCCGTCGAGATCGGGCCGGGGGTGCGGATCGGCCGGTTCTGCGAGATCCATCCGGGCGTCCGCATCCGTGACTCGAACCTGGACGACGACATCGAGGTGCATCGGGACGCGCGGATCGAGCGCTCCCAGATCCGCGACGGGGCGATCATCGGACCGGCCGCGCAGATCTCCGAGGCCGTGGTGGGCTCGATGAGCGAGGTCCGGTCCGAGCCCTTCAACCCGACGACGATCCAGGGCCGGGTCGCGCTCGGAGACGAGGTCGTCGTCTACCCGGGTGTCCATCTGTCGGACGAGGTGGCGGTCTATCCCCGGCTGAAGCTGCCCTCGGGCATCCAGTTCCCCCCCGGCACGGAGATCACCGGGCCGGCGGACGTACTTCGTCACCTGTAGCGATGCGGGTCGGCCTCGCGCTCCCGCACTTCGACTTCTCGTTGCCCGGCCACGACCCGGTCACGTTCGAGGCGGTGGCCGACCAGGCCCGGCGCGCCGAGCGTCTCGGGTTCGACTCGGTCTGGGTCTCGGACCACTTCTTCGCCTCGCTCGAGCGCTACGGCGGCGACGATCGCCGCTACGGGAGCCTGGAGGCGCTGGCGACCCTGGCCGGTCTCGCGACGGCGACGACCCGCGTGCGACTCGGCACCCTCGTGCTCTGCGCGAGCTTCCGGCACCCGGCGATCGTCGCCAAGGCCTCCGCGGCGATCGACCGTCTGTCCGGGGGGCGGCTCGAGCTCGGGCTCGGAGCGGGCTGGTACGCCGCCGAGTTCGAGGCCTTCGGGTATCCGTTCGGCTCGGTCGCGGATCGGTTCGCCCGGCTGGAGGAGGCGGCCGCGTACATGGCGGCGATGTTCGACGGGGAGCCGGCGTCGTTCGAGGGGGCGACGTGGAGCCTTCGGGACGGGGCGAACCGGCCTCGCCCCCTGCAGGAGCCCCGCCCGCCGCTCCTGCTCGGCGGCAAGGGCGGGCCCCGATTGCTGCGGATCGCGGCGAGCCTGGGCGACGGGTGGAACACCGTCTGGCGGTGGACGCCGGAGGCCTACGCGGAGCGGGCGAGTGCGGCGATGCGGGCATGCGAGCGGGCCGGCCGGGATCCGTCGGCGTTCCGGCTCTCGCTGGGGCTGCTCACCGTGGTCGGCGAGGACGAGCCGGACCTTCGCGCCCGGTACGACCGCATGGGCCGCACCCTCCCGGCCGGCATCGTCGACGCGACGCCGCTGGAAACGCTCCGAATCGACGGTCTGGCGGGAACGCCCGGGGAGGTCCTCGAACGGCTCGAGCGGTTCGCCCGGCTCGGGGTCTCGGAGCTCATCGTGAGCCCCGCGCCGATCTGGTTCGCGATGCCCGATCCCGAGATGCTCGAGGTGTTCGCGCGGTCGGTCCTCCCGGAGGCGAGGCGGCTCTGATGGAGCCGCTCGAGGCGGCGCTCGCCGTGCTGCGCGAGGAGGACGAACCGCTGCACTGGACGAGGATCCAGGACCTCGCGCTCCGGCGGGGGTACCTCGATCCCTTCGACACCCCCGATGTCCGCCGCGTCCTGCTCGGGGCGCTCGCGGGCGGCGTCCGTGCCGGTGCCCTCGTCCGGGTCTCGACGGGCGTGTACGGGATCGCCGATCCCGGCTAGCGGCGGTACTCGATCCGCGAGAACATCTCGAGCTTCTCGAACCGGTGCTCCGCCTCGACGTAGCGGACCGTCCCCGAGCGCGAGCGCATGACCATCGACGAGGTCGTCGCGCCGTCCGGCCAGTACTTCACCCCGCGCAGGAGCGCACCGTCCGTCACGCCGGTCGCGGCGAAGAACACGTCGTTGCCGGCCACGAGGTCGTCGGTGAACAGGACCCGCTCGATGTCGTAGCCCCCGTCGAGCAAGGCCTGGCGCTCCTCGTCGGTGCGCGGGAACAGGCGCCCCTGCATCGCGCCGCCGAGGCACTTCAGCGCCGCGGCGGCCACGACGCCTTCGGGCGTGCCCCCGATCCCGAGCAGCAGGTCCAGGCCGGATCGGCGCGTCGTCGCCGCCGAGATCGCCCCCGCGACGTCGCCGTCGGTGATGAGATGCACGCGCGCCCCGGACTCGCGCACGCGGGTGATCATCTCCTCGTGCCGGTCGCGGTCGAGGATCACGACCCCGATCTCCTCCGGCCGCACGCCTTTGGCTTTCGCCACGAGGCGGACGTTCTCCTCGGGCGGCGCCGTGATGTCGATCGCGTCCGCCGCCTCCGGGCCGGTGGCGACCTTCTCCATGTACACGGCCGCGCCGGGGAAGAACATCGATCCCCGTTCGGCGAGCGCGATGACCGAGAGCGCGTTCGGCTGGCCGACCGCGGTGAGGCGGGTGCCGTCGATCGGGTCGACGGCGACGTCGCACCCGGGACCGTTGCCGTTGCCGACGGGCTCGCCGTTGTAGAGCATCGGCGCCTCGTCCTTCTCGCCCTCGCCGATGACGACGACGCCGTCCATCGACACGGTGTCGATCATGAGTCGCATCGCGTCGACCGCCGCCTGGTCGGCCGCGATCTTGTCCCCGCGACCGACCCACCGGCCGGCGGCGAGGGCCGCCGCCTCGGTCACGCGGACGAGCTCGAGCGCGAGGTTGCGATCGGGGCGCTGATCCATCTGCTCGCCTCCACGGGTGACCCGAGGGCCTGGCGGGTCGGGCTCCATCCTACGGTCGGGACCTCCGGGGCCGCGCCGGAGGGACGAGGCCGCGCTCCGAGCACCACTCGAGGGTCCGCAGGAGCGTGTGGTCGATCGGCGTGTACCGCAGCCCGAGCTCCCGCGTGGCCCTGGATCCGTCGTACCGGTGGCCGTGGCGCAGCGTGCGGACCGATTCGGGACACACGGGGGGATCCCGCCCGGCCAGGCGGCTCGCGGCGGCGACGATCCAGGCGCCGGCGGAGGCCACCCATCCGGGTGCGAATCGCACCGGTCGCGGCAGGCCCCAGATCCGCTCCACGAGATCGACGGCGTCGCGGGTCGTGAGCGCCGAGCCCGACAGGATGTACCGCTCGCCCGGTTCACCTCGCGACTCGGCCAGGACGTGGCCCTCCGCGCAGTCGGCGATGTCGACGATCGAGATCGTGGTGTCGACCAGCAGCGGAAGGCGCCCGTTCACGAGATCCAGGAGAAGGCGAGCCGAGCCGGTCGAGCGGCCGGGCCCCTGCACCGAGGACGGATTCACCGAGACGACCGCGAGGCCGAGCTCGTCCGACAGCTCGAAGACGCGCCGCTCGGCCTGGTGCTTCGAGCGCTCGTACGCGGACAGGTACCGGCCCCGATGGGGAGCGTCCTCGCGACCCTCGCTTCCGCGCGCCTCGCCGATCGCCGACGCGGAGGAGGTGACGACCACCCGCTCGACCCCGGCGGTGGCGGCGGCTCGGACGACGTTGGCGGATCCCTCGACGTTCGTGCGGATCATCCGGCTCGCGTCGCGCAGGCACATCGCGTTCACGCCGGCCACGTGGAAGACGGTCGAGCGGTCTCGCATCGCCCCCTCGAGCGATGCACGGTCCAGGACGTCGCCCCGGACCGGCGACGCGCCGAGCTCGGTGAGCGCCGCCGCCGCCGAATCGGATCGCGCGAGCCCGCGTACCTCCCGGCCGTCGCTCACGAGTCGCCGGACGAGCGCGCGACCGACGACCCCGGTGCCGCCCGTCACGAGGACCGAACCGTTCACGCGGAGGTGCGTGGCGTCGTGATCGCGCCCCGGAACCGGACGACGTACTCGACGCCCGACAGCACGGTGATCACCGCCGCGGCCACCATCACGTACTGGTCGAGGTACCACGGCCCGATCGGCTCGCCCGGTCGCACGATCGCGAGCAGGATCGCGAGGAACTGCACGTTCGCCTTCGCCTTGCCCCAGACGGACGGCCGAACGAGGTCGCCGGTCGAGGCCACGGCCCCCTTGAGGCCGATGATGAGGACCTCGCGCCCGATGATGATGAGCGCGATCCACGGCGAGACGCGGTCGACGACGAGCAGCCCGACGAGCGCGCCGGACACGAGGAGCTTGTCCGCGGTCGTGTCGAGGAAGTTCCCGAACACGGTCGTCTGCGCCCATCGCCTGGCCAGGAGCCCGTCGAAGAAATCGGTGAGCGCCGCGACGGCGAACACGATGCCGGCGGCGGTGAACGCCGCCTCGTTCTGCGGCCCCGCGAGGATGAGCGCAAGGATCACCGGCACGAGCGCGACGCGCGCCCACGTGACGACCTTGAGGAAGGCGGCGGCGCGAAGGTCGGCGGCGGTCGTCAAGGCTCGGCGCATCGTACCGCGGTCCCGGATCGGGACCGCGGGTCCTTGTTCGTCCGAGGTCGCGGTCGTAGCGTCCGCGTCGTGACCCGCAATCTCCGGATCGCGATCGTCGCGGGCGCGGCCGGCGCGTTCGTCCTCGGCCTGTTCGTCGGCGTGCTGCTCGGCCGCTCCGACGACGACGTCCTCGTGGCGCCCACGCCGTCTCCGTCGGCGTCGGTCTCGCCGTCGCCGTCCGCGGCGGCGCCCCAGGCGCCCGTCGTCACGACGCCGAGCCCCGGGGTTGCGCCGGCGATCTCGACGGAGGGCCAGATCCTGCGCGAGGGCGCCCGCCCGGTCGTGCCGGTGGGATCGACCGTGCCGTGCAACGCGCTCATCGAGCCGGGGGCGCTCGGCGAGTGCGGTGAGGTCGACGTCGCCGGGCAGCGCGTCGTGTGGGTGATCCAGCAGGGCGCCACGCCGACCGGCACCCCGACGTTCCGGACGCGCGTGTTCACGTTCGTCCCCGCCGCCGCCGGCTGGGTCGAGTGGCTCGAGGCGTCCGATCCCGCCGGCGAGCAGTGGGTCGACGTGAACATCCTCGAGACCGATCTCACCGGCGACGGCGTCATGGAGCTCCTCGTGGGGTTCCGGGGGATCGGCGAGACGCAGATGCTCGACGTCGACATCGTCGGCTACACGCAGGCGAACCTGCCGGTCGTCATGGCCCACCCGGATCCCGCGATCCGGGGATCGGTCGTCGCCTCGGCGGGTGCGATCCAGGAGTACTCGGCGCAGTATCCGGCCGGCGAACCCGTCTGCTGCCCGCCGTCGTACCTGCACCAGACGATCGGGTACGAGGACGGGTTCTTCCGGGTGCTCGCGTCCGAGACGGTCCTCGTCACGGCCGTCCCGCTCTCGCAGCTCTGACGGGTGGCGTCCGGGACGCCGGCATCCGCGTCTGCGAGCATGGCCGGGTGCGCCGCATCGATCTCCATGCGCATTCGAACCGCTCGGACGGCACGTTCACGCCGGCGCAGCTCGTCCAGCTGGCCGCCGAACGCGGCCTCGACGTGGTCGCCCTCACCGATCACGACACGACCGACGGTCTGGGTGAGGCCGTCCACGCCGGGGACCGGGCAGGCGTCGAGGTCGTGCCCGGCGTCGAGTTCTCGGCCGAGCACGAGGGCACGAGCGTCCACGTCCTGTGCTACTGGATGGACCCGGCCGACACCGACCTCCAGGCGGAGCTCGGACGGCTTCGCGACGAACGGTTCCGCCGCGGGGAGGCGATGGTCGAGCGTCTCGACGCGCTCGGCGTCCCGGTCTCGTTCGATCGGGTGCGCGAGATCGCCGGGGGAGCGAGCATCGTCCGGCCTCACGTCGCGCAGGCGATGGTCGAGGCGGGCCACGTCGCGACCGAGCAGGAGGCGTTCGACCGGTACCTGGCCGACGGCAAGCCGGCCCACGTCCCGAAGCACGCCCTGGACCCCGTCGACGCGGTCGCGCTCATCCGCGGCGCGGGAGGCGTCTGCGTGCTCGCGCATCCCGGGATGTGGGGCGACCAGACCGAGGTGCCGGGCTCGCTGATCGAGCGGATGGCCTCGGCCGGGATGGCGGGGCTCGAGGTCGACCACACCGACCACACGCCAGAGCAGCGCGCCCGCTACCGCGACCTCGCCGACGGCCTCGGACTCGTGCCGACTGGGGGCTCGGACTGCCACGGGACGCGGTACGAGCCGGTTCGGCTCGGGACGTGCCTGTGTGAGGTCTCCGCCTTCGATCGCCTGCGGGCGCTCGCCGGACGATGAGTGCCACCGCGGTCCATCGCGGCGCGGCCGGAAGGCGCATCCTCGTCGTCGGGGCCGGGTTCGCCGGGCTGTACGCCGCGATGGGGATGCGAACGCTCGCGCGCGCGGGGCATCGCGTCACGGTCGTCAACCCCGAGAACTTCATGCAG
>DATBLA010000173.1:0-4807 GCA_036555645.1 Actinomycetota bacterium | reverse complement strand
GGCCGCGCGCACATCGTCATCGCGACGCCCGGCCGGCTCCAGGACCTGGCCGAGCGCAGGCTCGTCGACCTGGGACACCTCCGCATCCTCGTCCTGGACGAGGCCGACCGGATGCTCGACATGGGATTCCAGCCGCAGGTCGACCGGATCGTGCGGCGGGTGCCGAAGGACCGGCAGACGATGTTCTTCTCGGCCACGCTCGACGGCGCGGTCGGCAACCTCGCTCGCGCGTACACGCGCGAGCCGATCCGGCACGAGGTGGAGTCCGAGACGGAGACCGTCGAGGGCGTCGACCACCGGTTCCTGTCGGTCTCGGCCCACGCGAAGGTCGAGGCGCTCATCGAGCTCCTCGAGCACCAGGACGGTCTGACGCTCGTCTTCGTGCGAACGAAGCGGGGCGCGGACCGGCTCGTGCACAAGCTGCGCGCCAAGAGCGTGCGGGCCGAGGCCCTGCACGGGGACATGCCCCAGCGCGCGCGTCAGCGGGCGCTCGAGCGCTTCGAGGACGCGAAGGTGAAGGTGCTCGTCGCGACCGACGTCGCCGCTCGGGGCCTGGACCTCGAGGGCATCAGCCACGTCGTGAACTACGACCCCCCGCAGGACGACAAGGGGTACGTCCATCGCATCGGTCGCACGGCGCGCGCCGGCCGAACCGGCACCGGCATCACGCTCGTCACCGCCGATCAGCAGGGCGACGTGGGCCGCATGGCGGCTCGCCTCGAGCTCCACGAGGCGTTCGAGCAGGACGGCATGAAGGTCGCCCCGCCGCGCGTCGTGTACTCCGCGTCCGCGCGGGGAGGGCGTTCGGGTCTGCGCGCCAGGCGGCGCCGGGCCCTCTAGCTCGGTTCGTTCCCTCGATCGGACGGCGGATGCTCAGCAGCCGTGCTCGTCCGGCAGGAGCGGCCGGAAGATGAGCTGATACTCCTCGCCCCCGCTCGTCCACGGCGTGAGCTCGTTCGCCTGCTCCGCGAGCGGGAGCAGCTCGGCGAGATCGTCGCCGCTCACGACGCCGCAGCGGATGTCGTTCCCGTCGGGCACGGGATCGCCGAAGGCGACGAGCGGCTGGGAGAGCGGCCACTCGATCGGTGACTGCTGGAGGTCGTCCTGCCCTCGGTACGGGAGCACGTACGTGCGCATCTCCGTGGGCGTGTAGGGCTCCTCGGGCCCGATCGGGCCGGGGAGCCAGGACCGCAGGTCGCCGAGCATGCGCTGGAACTCGGCGAGCTTCGCGCGGGCCTGCGTGTCGACGTCGGGGCAGTCCCCGCCGGTCGAGAGCGCCGGGTCCGCGAACTCCAGCGCGTACGCGCTCACGACCGAGGTCGAACCGCCGGCGTTCGTGGTGAACACGGTGTCGGCCGCGTCGGCGATGCACGGGTAGCCGTACGTGGCGTCGCCGTCCATCAGGCCGGCCTCCTGCGCGGCCTCGAGGATGGCCTGGATCCCCTCCTCGGTGATCGAGAAGGCGAGGAGGTTGGGCAGCGCGGGACCCGGATAGATCTCGATGACCGGTCCCTCGACGATGACGGTGCCGTCGCCGTACAGGGACCACGCGGGCACGCGCTTGAGCATGAACTCGTAGGGCACGAAGCCACCCTGGTACTCGACCCGCAGGACCAGGTCGTCCGCACCCGTGGGGTGCTCGATGCCGCTGGGACCCGTCGCGCCGCCGCTCGCGCCGGTCGATCCCCCTTCGTCGTTGAACCGTCCGCATGCGGCGAGCACGAGCGTCGCCGCGACGAGCACCAGTCCGATCCGCTTCGTCGACATCGATCAGCCTCCGTGGTGGGACGTCAGGCTTGGACGGGTGGTTCGGACCCGGAGGTTCCGCCTCCCACCCCAACATCCTCGCCGATCGCGGACGCTAGGCTGGCCGCGATGGGCACGATGCTCGCGCTTCGAAAGTCCGAGCCCCGGGCGGGAGCGGATCTCGTCGAGGTGCCGATCCCCGAGCCGGGGGAGAGCGAGGTCCTCGTGCGAGTCCACGCCGCCTCGATCTGCGGGACGGACCTGCACATCCACGAGTGGAACGAGTGGGCGCAGGGTCGGGTCACCCGCCTGCCGATGACCTTCGGCCACGAGGTCGCGGGGACGGTCGAGGCCGTGGGTCCCGAGGTCCACCACGTGCAGCCGGGCTCGTTCGTGGCCGCCGAGACCCACATCGCCTGCGGGGTGTGCTCGACGTGCCGCTCGGGGCGGGCGCACATCTGCCGGAACCTGCGGATCCTCGGAGTGGACACCGACGGCGCGTTCGCCGAGTACGTCGTCGTGCCGGCCGACAACGCGTGGATCGTCGGCGAGGGCATCCACCCCGACCACGCCTCGGTGATGGAGCCGTTCGGCAACGCGGTCCACGCGACATTCGGCACCGAGGGCGGCGAGGACCTGTTGACGAACCCGGTCGCCGTGATCGGTTGCGGACCGATCGGGCTGTTCGCCGTCGGCATCGCCCGGGCGCTCGGGGCGTGGAAGGTCATCGCGATCGAGCCGAACGACGAGCGCAGGGCGCTCGCCGCGAAGATGGGCGCCGATCTCCTCGTCGACCCGAAGACGAGCGATCCGGTGGCCGTCGTGCTCGAGGCCACGGACGGCGCCGGAGCCGAGGTCGTGCTCGAGATGTCCGGGAACGAGGCCGCGATCGGGCAGGGGACGCGCCTGCTCGCCCGCGGCGGTCGGATGTCGCTCCTGGGCCTTCCCGACCGGCCGGTGACGCTGGACCTCAACGACCAGGTCATCTTCAAGGAGGCGAGGATCCTCGGCATCACCGGCCGCGAGATGTTCCGGACGTGGCAGCAGACGACGACGCTGCTGTCGACCGGCCGGGTCGACATCTCGCCCGTGATCACGCATCGGTTCCCGCTCGAGCGCTTCGAGGAGGCGTTCGACACCGCGGCCTCGGGACGCGCGGCGAAGGTCATCGTGTTCCCCGGCGCCGCCGGGTAGCGGGTCGGTTACAGGTATCCGGCGGTGCCGGTCGCCGGCGGTGGCGCGGCCTGGTGCGAGGGCCGGTTCGCGAGGGCCTGCACCGTGAACGGCAGGGACTTCGCCGGGACGCCGTCGAGCGCGATCTCGATCCGGTAGCCGCCGGGTCGCGGCAGCTGGAGGCCGTTGAGGTTGACGGCCACCGGCACGATCTGCTCGTCGGTCCCGCCGGCGGCGAACTCCCCGCTCACGCGGTCCAGCGGTCCGTTCGGCCCGCTGCCGAGGACGATCTCCTCGTCGGTGGGACCGAGCACGCGGAGCTCGAAGCGGCGAGGCCGATGCTCGGCGCCGGCCGGGATCCGAAACAGCAGCCCGACGCCGACGCGGTCGTGACGTGCCGGGAACAGCGCCGCCGTGATGCGGTTCCACCCTGCGCCGAGCGCGTAAAGCTTCCCCTGCACCGACAGGACGGAGTCGGCCGTGAACGCGTCGATCTCGATGTCGGACACGAGCCTCCGAGGCTACTGCCTCGTGCGGTAGCGTGGCAGTCGATGCCCGGCGCCCTCGACTTCCTGAAGGAACGCCTCACCGAGCTCGACGAGCAGGGGCTCCTGCTCCACCCGCGAACCCTCGAGGGGCCGACCGGCGCGCGAGCGCGGTTCGACGGGCGCGGGGTGATCAACCTCGCCTCGAACAACTACCTGGGCCTGGCCAACCACCCGCGGATGAACGCCGCGGCCTCCCGCGCGGCAGCCGAGCTCGGCGCCGGCAGCGGAGCCGTGCGCACGATCTCCGGAACGATGGCGTCGCATCGTGAGCTCGAGCGGCAGTTCGCCGCGTTCAAGCACGCGGAGGACGCCCTCATGTTCCAGTCCGGGTTCACCGCGAACGCCGGGACGGTCGCGGCGATCCTCGACAAGCAGGACGTCATCGTGAGCGACCGCCTGAACCACGCGTCGATCATCGATGGCGCCCGGCTGTCGCGCGCCGAGATCAAGGTCTTCGAGCACCGCGACGCCGACCACGCAGACCGGCTCCTCGCCGAGACGAAGGCGGAGGGACGCCGCCAGCTGCTCATCACCGACGGCGTGTTCTCGATGGACGGCGACATCGCGCCGCTGCCCGACCTCGTCGAGGTGGCCGAACGCCACGGGGCGATCATGATGATCGACGACGCGCACGCCTCGGGCGTGCTCGGCGAGGGCGGCGCCGGGACGGTCGACCACTTCGGGCTCCACGGCCGCGTGGACATCCAGGTCGGCACGCTCTCGAAGGCGATCGGCGTCCTCGGTGGGTTCATCGCCGGTCCGCACCAGCTCATCGAGTGGCTCCAGAATCGCGGCCGGCCGTACCTGTTCTCGACGAGCACGCCGCCCGCGGTCACCGCGGCGTGCATCGAGGCCCTCGCGATCATCCGGGACGAGCCGGATCGCCTCCGGCGGCTGTGGGACAACACGGCGCTGTTCAAGGAGGGACTCCACGAGCTGGGCTTCGACACCGGCGCCAGCGAGACGCCGATCACGCCCGTGATCACCGGCGACGAGGAGCGAACCCAGGCGTTCGCCAGGCGGCTGTTCGACGAGGGGGTCTTCGCTCCCGCGATCGTGTTCCCCACCGTCGGCAGGGGATCGGCGCGCGTGCGGACGATCGTGACGGCCGATCACGCCGGGGACGACCTCCGCTCCGCGCTAAAGACCTTCGGGACGGTCGGCGCCGAGCTCGGTCTTCGCTAGCGGGGCGAACGACCTCAGGCGCGAACGCGCTCGAGGACGCCCCGGATCAGCAGGTCGAGACCGAACTCGAACTGCTCGTCGGGGCTGCACTCGGCGAAGTACCGATCGACCGCGCGAAGCGCCTCGAACTCCTCGGGCAGCTCGGCGGTGACCTC
>DATBLA010000172.1:0-5099 GCA_036555645.1 Actinomycetota bacterium | reverse complement strand
TGCTCGCCG
This sequence comes from Actinomycetota bacterium, assembly GCA_036555645.1. Classification (GTDB taxonomy): domain Bacteria; phylum Actinomycetota; class UBA4738; order UBA4738; family HRBIN12; genus DASSJM01. Next base: position 5,090 of record DATBLA010000172.1, on the reverse strand, counting down.
GGCCGAAGGTGTACGACGACCTCGTGGCCGAGGTCGTCTCGAAGGTCGCCGAGATGAAGGTCGGCGACATCTTCGACGACGAGGCCGCGATGGGATCGGTGATCTCGGACGTGCAGCTCGAGCGGATCCGTGGCTTCGTCGACCGGGCCCGCGAGGGCGGCGCCACGATCAAGATCGGCGGGGAGGTCATCGACCAGCCCGGGTCCTGGTACGCGCCGACCGTCGTCACCGACGTCGCGCAGGACGCCGAGATCGTTCAGAACGAGGTCTTCGGCCCAGTCGTGACGATGCAGCAGTTCGCCGACGAGGACACCGCGCTCGCGTGGGCCAACGGGGTCGACTACGGGCTCGCCGCATCCGTGTGGACCCGCGACGTCGGCCGGGCGCTCCGGATGTCCCGCAAGCTGCAGTTCGGCACGGTGTGGATCAACACGCACATCCCGCTCACGCCCGAGATGCCGCACGGGGGGTACAAGCAGAGCGGGTACGGCAAGGACATGTCGATCTACTCGATCGAGGAGTACACGAACATCAAGCACGTGATGGCCTCGCTCGACTGAGCGGCGCAGCCAGCGTGCCCGTGGACGGAAGGAAGTGAGGGCCGGCATGGCCGTACGTCCCTATCTGGTGAACGGCGAGTGGCGGACGGGCGAGGGCTCCTTCGAGGTCAAGAGCCCCTACGACGACTCGGTCGTGGCCGAGATCGGCGTCCCGACCGAGGCGGACGTCGAGGAGGCCGTCGCGACGGCGGCCGCCACGTTCGAGGAGTCGAAGCATCTTCCGGTCCACGCGAGAGCCGAGGCGCTCATGCACGTCTCGCGCCGGCTCGAGGAGACGATCGCCGAGAACGCGGAGCTCATCGCCCGCGAGGGCGGCAAGCCGATGAAGTGGGCGACCGTCGAGGCGACGCGGGCGAGCTCGACCTACCGCTGGGCGGCCGAGGTGATCCGCCACGGCGACGACGAGCTCATGCGGCTGGACACGGAGGCGTCGCTCGGATCGCGGATCGGCCTCATGCGGCGGTTCGCGTTCGGACCCGTGCTCGGGATCACCCCCTTCAACTTCCCGCTCAACCTCGTCGCCCACAAGGTCGCGCCCTCGCTCGGCGTCGGCGCGCCGATCGTCGTGAAGCCGGCCTCCACGACGCCGATCGGCGCGCTCCGGCTGGCGGAGTTCTTCGCCGAGACCGACCTGCCCAAGGGGATGTACCAGGTGCTGCCGGTCTCCTCGAAGGTGGCCGACGGCATGGCCCGCGACGACCGGTTCCGCAAGATCTCCTTCACCGGCTCGAGCGAGATCGGCTGGTACCTCAAGGGTCTGGATCCGCGCAAGCGGGTGACGCTCGAGCTCGGCGGGAACGCGGGCGTCATCGTGCACTCGGACGCCGACCTCGACCTCGCCGCCCAGCGCGTGGCGTTCGGCGGGTACTACCAGGCGGGGCAGAGCTGCATCAGCGTGCAGCGCGTGCTCGTGCAGTCCGAGGTCTACGACGAGTTCGCCGAGCGGCTCGTGAAGCAGGTCGAGAGCCTGAAGGTCGGCGACCCGATGGACCCGACCGTCGACGTCGGACCGGTCATCCAGCGCAGCGAGGTCGAGCGGATCGGGGAGTGGGTGGACGAGGCGGTCACCCAGGGCGCGGTCGTGCTCACGGGCGGGACCGGGGAGGGCCCCTTCTTCCAGCCGACCCTGATCTCCGACGTCCGGCCCGAGATGAAGGTCTGCCGCGAGGAGGTCTTCGGTCCCGTCGTGACGATCAGCCCGTACCAGACGTTCGAGGGGGCGGTCGCGACGGTGAACGACTCCCGCTTCGGTCTGCAGGCCGGCGTGTTCACGAACGACATCAACCGCGCATTCCAGGCCCACCGCGACATCGAGGTCGGCGGGCTCATCGTGAACGACGTCTCGGCGTTCCGGGCCGACCAGATGCCGTACGGCGGGTCGAAGGACTCGGGGTTCGGGCGCGAGGGCCTGCGCTTCGCCATGGAGGAGATGACCGAGCCGCGGATCATGGTCCTGTCGCACGTCCCGCTGTGATCGACCGGGGTCGTCGGCCATGAGTCGGATCGCCGTCCTCGGCGCCGGCGCGATGGGGAGCGCCGCCGCGGTCCTGCTCGCTCGCCGTCCCGAGCTCGACCTGCTGATCCTCGACGTCGACGAGGGACGCGCGTCCCGCGTCGCCGAGCGCGTGGGAGCTCGTGCCCGCGGGTTCGACGCGCACGCCGGCGAGCTGCCGTCGGTCCTCAAGGACGTCGCGGCGGTCGCCGCCTGCCTGCCCTACCGGCTCAACCTCGAGGTCATGGAGGCCGCGCTCGCTGCGGGGTGTCACTACGCGGATCTCGGCGGCCTGTACCACGTGACGCTGAAGCAGTGGGAGCTCCACGAGCGCTTCCGCGATGCCGGTCTCGCGGCGGTCATGGGCATCGGCTCGGCGCCGGGGATCACGAACGTCCTCGCCCGCCTGGGAGCCGACCGGCTGGACGCCGGGTCCGTCCGTTCGATCGACCTCGTGAATGGCGCCGTCGAGCTCACCGAGTCCGGCGGCGAGTTCGGGGTGCCGTACTCGGCGGACACGGTCCTGGACGAGTTCACCCTGCCGGCCATCGTGTTCGAGGACGGAGAGGTCCGAGAGGTCCCGGCCGGCTCGGGGGTGATCGACTGGGAGTTCCCGGACCCGGTGGGGACGCAGCCGGCGATGTACACGCTGCACTCCGAACCCGCGACGCTGCCGAGGACGATCCCCGGCGTCCGGGACGTGCGCTGGCGGCTCGCGCTCCCGAGGGCCGTCCACGACGGGTTCGCGTTCCTCGTGCGCGTCGGCCTCGCGTCCCGCGACCCCGTGATGACGGCGAGCGGGCCGGTCGTCCCGCGCGAGGTGCTCACCTCCGTGCTCGACCGGATGGCGAGCCCGGACGGCGAGCCGGCCGACCACGAGGTGATCGACGTCCGAGTCGAGGGCACCGAGGGCGGGGCTCCGGCGGTTCGGCAATGCCTCGCGACGTTCCGTCCGCCTCCCGAGGGGCTGTCGGCCGGCGCGTTCGGGACCGCGATCCCGATCGCCGTCACCGCGCGGTGGCTCGCCGACCGGCGCGTCCAGCCCGGCGTCCACCCGCCCGAGACCGCCTTCGACGCCGAAGCCTTCGTCGCCGATCTGGAACACGAGGGCGTCGAGTTCGCCGTCTCCTGACCTGCATCCCGGGCCCGGCGCCCGTATCCTCGTGGGGACATGGGCACGCTCGCGCTCATCCTCGTGCCGGCGGCGATCTTCATCGTCGGCGCGGCGGGCCTCCTGGCCTATCGGCGACACCGGGCCTGGGAGACCGTGCCGAGCGCCGGGTTCCGGCTCGGGGGGACGGCGACCTGGGTCGCCCTGTCGGCGGTGTTGTTCCTCGTCGGCGTGCTCGTGTTCCCCCGACTGCTGGGGTTCACGTTCCTGTTCCTGCCGCTGATCTGGGTCCGGGCGCTGGGGCGTCGCCGGCCGCACGACGAGGACCGCTAGTCCAGCCGCTCCTGCGCGAAGGCGCCGACGATCGCGGCCGCCTTGCGTTCGTGACGCCAGAGGTAGTGGTCGGTCCCGGCGACGATCGCGACCTCCGCGTTCGGGAGTGATCCGGCCAGATCTCGCACGAGCGCCTCGGGCGAGTAGGCATCGTGCTCGCCCGCGAGCAGCAGGACGGGCCGCCGGAACGCGCCGAGCTCGGACGAGGACGGGGTCGGCGGGAGATCGAGATCGTGCCGGAGCGGAACGCCGATGAGGGCGAGCGCCGCGACCCGCTCGTCCGTGAGCGCCTCGCGAAGCGCGACGCCGGCGCCGAACGACCAGCCGACGACGACCGTGGGCCCCTCCGCCTCCTCCCGGACGCGGCCGATGGCGGCGACGACGTCCTCGGTCTCCTGACGGCCGCCGCCGTACGTGCCCCCGCTCCGCATCGTGCCCCGGAAGTTGAACGCGAGCACCGCGAACCCGCGCTGGGCGAGGTCGTTTCGGATCGCCCACAGGATCGGGTGATCCTTGCTCCCGCCGAATCGCGGGTGGGCATGGCACAGGACCGCGGAGCCGCGCGGGGACTCGGGGACGCGCAGCTCCCCTTCGAGCGAGACCCCGTCCAGCGTCGAGAATCGCACCGGTTCCACGCATGCGAGGATGGCGGGCGTGCCCGAGCTCCGGCAACCCCACGGCACCGCTTTTGCCGTGCGAGATCCGCTGCCGTGGAACGACGTCGAGGACATCGTGAAGGCCGCGGAGAACGTCGGGTACGCGGCCGTGTTCCTTCCCGAGATCGCGGGCCGGGACGCGCTCGCGACCGCCGGGATGCTCGCCGGTGCCACGCGTGAGCTCCTCCTCGGCTCGGGGGTGGTGCCGATGCGCTCGCGGTCGCTGCCGCTCACCGCGATGTCCGCCGCGACCGTGCAGGAGCGCTCGGGCGGCCGCCTCGTGCTCGGGATCGGAACCGGCGGTGCCGGCCGCGGTGCGCTCGCAGAGCTCCGTGCGACCGTGGGCGGGCTCCGGGCGCTGCTCGACGGCGAGGAGGTTCGCAGCGACGGCCGCCGCTCGCGGCTGTCGCTGGTGCCCGAGCGCCGTGTGCCGATCTGGATCTCGGCGCTCGGACCCCGGGCGATGCGACTGGCGGGCGAGGTCGCCGACGGCGTGATCCTGAACTGGTGCCCGCCCGAGCGGGTGACGTTCGCGCGCGAGCGGATCGGCGAGGGGGCGGAGGTGGCCGGTCGCGATCCCGAATCCGTGTCCGTCGCCGTCTACGTCCGAGCGTGGGTGGGCGCGGACGAGCCGGCCGGGCTTCGGGCCCTGAACGCCGCCGCCGCCGAGTACGCCTCCTTCCCGGCGTACGCCCGACAGTTCGAGCAGTCGGGACTGGCCGAGGAGGCGGCAGCCGCCGCGTCGGCACACCGTTCGGGCCGGCCCGAGGACGTGCCCGAACGGCTCGTCCGCTCGATGGCCGCCGTCGGCGAGACCGCGCGGGAGACGATCGAGGCGGTCCGGGCGGCGGGGGCACAGGTGCCGGTCGTCTACCCCGCGGCCGTGGGGGATCCTGCGCCCACGCTCGAGGCGACCCGGACCGCGCTCGCGCCCGCCT
>DATBLA010000171.1:0-16648 GCA_036555645.1 Actinomycetota bacterium | reverse complement strand
GAGCTCGTCCGGCCGGTCGTCGAGGCCGCAGGGCTCGAGCTGTGGGACGTCACGTTCGGTCGTGAGGACGGCCGGCGGGTCCTTCGGGTCGTCGTCGACCGGGAAGAGGGGGTCGACCTCGACACAATCTCCGAGACCTCGGAGGAGCTGTCGCGGCGGCTGGATCTCGAGGGGTTCGCGGGTGAGGGCTCGTATGCGCTCGAGGTGAGCTCGCCCGGGCTCGAGCGACGGCTGCGGGAACCACGGCACTTCGCCCGCAGCATCGGGGAGCAGGTGAAGGTGAAGACGGCCGAAGCGGTCGAGGGCCGCCGGGTCATCGAGGGCGCGCTGGTCTCGGCCGACGCGGAAGCGATCGTGATCGCCTCCGACGGCGGAGAGCTGCGCGTCCCGTACGACGCGGTCGCGTCGGCCCGAACGGTGTTCGAGTGGGGGACGGCGAGGAGCACGTCATGAATCAGGAGATGATCGCGGCGCTCCGCGAGCTGGAGCGCGAGAAAGGGATCGCGTTCGAGACGATCCTCGCCGGGCTCGAGGAGGCGATGGCCTCCGCCTACAAGTCGTGGTGGAAGCAGCAGCACCCCGAGATCGACGAGGAGACCTTCGGCGTGCGGGCGTCGATCGACCCGGAGTCGGGGGATCTGCGCGTGTGGGTGCAGGAGCTCGAGCAGATCGAGCACGAGCCCGAGGAGGAAGGCGGCGAGCCGTCGGTCGAGACGAAGGTCCTGTCCGAGCAGGAGGTCCAGGTCACCGACGAGTTCAAGGGCCGGATCGGCGCCCAGACGGCCAAGCAGGTGATCTTCCAGAAGCTGCGCGACGCCGAGCGCGAGATGACGTACGAGGAGTTCGCCGGGCGTGAGGGCGACGTCGTGACCGGCATCGTCCAGCAGTCCGAGCGCCGGTACACGCTGCTCGATCTCGGCAAGGTCGAGGCGCTGCTCCCACAAGCGGAGCAGGTGCCGAGCGAGCCCTATCGCAACGGCGAGCGGCTCAAGGGCTACATCACCGAGGTCCGCAAGGGCACGAAGGGCCCGCAGATCGTCGTCTCCAGGACCCACCCGGGGCTGCTGAAGAAGCTGTTCGAGCTGGAGGTCCCCGAGATCGAGGAGGGCATCGTCGAGATCCGCGCCGTCGCTCGCGAGCCCGGGCATCGGTCGAAGATCGCGGTCTCCTCGAACGAGCCGGCCGTCGACCCGGTCGGCGCGTGCGTGGGGCCGAAGGGATCCCGCGTGCGCAACGTCGTGACGGAGCTCCGCGGCGAGAAGATCGACGTCGTGCCCTGGAGCGCGGACCCGTCGGGATTCGTCGCGAACGCGCTCCAGCCCGCCAAGGTGAAGGAGGCGCGCGTCGACCCCGACACGCAGACCGCGCTCGTCATCGTGCCCGACTACCAGCTCTCGCTCGCGATCGGCAAGGAGGGTCAGAACGCCCGCCTCGCCGCTCGGCTCACGGGCTGGCGGATCGACATCAAGAGCGAGACGCAGTTCGCCGACGAGCAGCGCGGTCCGAAGCCGGCGGAGTCGGCCCCCGCCCCGGACGAATCCGACGAGGCCGCGGCGGCCGCCGAATCCGCGACCACGGACGAGGACGCGACGGTGGAACCCGCCGCCGAGGCGGCGGAGGCCCCCGCGGAGACCGACGAGCCGGCCGCCGTTGCCGGGCAGGACAACGGGGACGCCGTCGTCGTCGGCGAGGCCACAGAGGTGAGCGCCGAGGAGCCGGCCGAGGCCTGAGCGGTGAGCAGGGCGCGCGAGCCGGAGCGCACGTGCGTCGGCTGCCGGTCGACCGGGCCGAAGTCCTCACTGGTCCGGGTGGCGCGAGGTCCGGACGGCCACGCGAGGATCGACGAGACGGGACGCGCTCCCGGTCGGGGAGCGTACGTGCACCGAGATCGGTCGTGCGTCGAGGCGGCGCTGGGTCGTGGAAGCCTCGAGCGCGCGTTGCGCGCGGGCCTGGACGAGCAGGGAGCCGCTACCCTTAGGGCGATGATCGAAGGGAACGACGGGACGTGAGGGTTCACGAGCTGGCCAAGGAGCTCGGCGTCGCGAGCAAGGAGTTGCTCGAGGCGCTTCGGGAGATGGGGATCGACGGCCTGACGGCCTCCTCCTCGGTTCCCGATCAGGCCGTGCCGAGGCTTCGCGCCTCCGGCGGCAAGGCGGTGCCCGAGGCCAAGCTCGTCGAGGCCGTCGAGGAGCCGCTCCCGAAGGCGAGGCCGAAGGCCCGCGTCGAGCCGGAGGTCCCGCCGACGCCCGAGCCCGCGCCGGCGCCGGAGGCGCCCGCCGAGGTCCAGCCGCCGGCCCAACCCCAGCCGGCCGAACCGGCTCCCGTTCCCGAACGCGTCGGGAGCGGCCTTCCCACGCTCAAGCTCGTGCACGGCTCGACCCCGCAGGACGTCGCGGACCGCACGCAGCGCTCGGTCGCCGAGGTCGTCAAGACGCTGTTCGGCCTGGGCGAGATGGCGACCGCGTCGCAGTCGCTCTCGGACGAGACGATGACCCTGCTCGCGGCCGAGCTCGGCTACGACGCGGACATCATCGCCCTCGAGGACGACGAGCTGCCCGAGGAGGAGGAGCTCGACGAGAGCCGGCTCGAGCCACGCGCGCCCGTGGTCACGATCATGGGGCACGTCGACCACGGCAAGACGCTGCTCCTGGATGCGATCCGTCGCACCGACGTGGTGTCCCAGGAGTTCGGTGGGATCACCCAGCACATCGGCGCGTACCAGGTCCACACGAACGGCCGAGAGGTCACGTTCATCGACACCCCGGGCCACGAGGCGTTCACGGCCATGCGGGCGCGAGGCGCTCAGGTCACGGACATCGCGGTGCTCGTCGTCGCGGCCGACGACGGGGTCAAGCCGCAGACGGTCGAGGCGCTGGACCACGCGAAGGCGGCCGGCGTCCCGATCATCGTGGCGGTGAACAAGATCGACAAACCCGAGTCCGACCCCCAGCGCGTCCGGCAGCAGCTCGTGGACCAGGGCGTCGTCCCCTCCGAGTGGGGCGGCACGTTCGAGTTCGTCGACGTGTCGGCCAAGGCCAGGACGAACCTCGACAACCTGCTCGAGACGGTCCTGCTCGTCGCCGACGTCGAGGAGCTGAAGGGCGATCCGCTCGGTCGGGCCCGAGGCGTCGTGCTCGAGGCGCACCTCGACAAGGGGCGCGGGCCCGTCGCCACGGTGCTCGTGCAGCGAGGGACGCTCGAGGTCGGTGACGCCCTCGTGGCCGGGACCGCATGGGCGAAGATCCGCGCGATGCAGGACGAGAACGGCCAGCCGGTCAAGCAGGCCGGCCCGAGCAAGCCCGCGCAGATCCTGGGCTGGTCGGCCACCCCGAACGCGGGCGACGACGTCCGCGAGCTCGAGGACGAGCGCGAGGCCCGCCACATCGCTCAGGAGCGCGAGGCGAAGGCCCGCGCGGCCGAGCTCGTCACCTCGCGTCCGCCGACCCTGCAGGACCTCATGGCGCAGGCCCGCCGGGACGAGGTCCCGGACCTGAACCTCATCGTGAAGGCCGACGCCCAGGGATCCATCGGGGCGCTCGTCGACGCGTTCGCGAAGCTTCCGCAGGACGAGGTCCGCGTGAACGTCATCCGGAGCGCCGCCGGAGCCATCACCGAGAGCGACATCGCGCTCGCGCTCGCCTCGAACGCCGTCGTCGTCGGCTTCAACGTTCGCCCGGACGCGCAGGCGCGCGATCTCGCCGACCGTGAGGGCGTCGACGTCCGCCTGTATCGCGTGATCTACGACGCCATCGAGGACATCCGCGGCGCCCTCTCGGGGATGCTGAAGCCCGAGGAGCGCGAGACCGAGCTCGGGCGCGCGGAGGTTCGCGCGCTGTTCCGGGTCCCGAGGGCGGGGGTCATCGCCGGGTGCTACGTCCTCCAGGGCACGATCGTCCGCAACGCGAGGGCACGGGTCGTGCGCGACGGCGTGATCGCCTACGACGGTCGCGTCGGTTCGCTGCGTCGGTTCAAGGACGACGTGCGCGAGGTCGCCGAGGGCTTCGAGTGCGGGATCGGCATCGAGAACTTCAACGACGTCAAGGAGGGCGACATCATCGAGGCGTACGAGGTGCGCGAGGTCGCCCGGGAGCTGTAGGCGCAGGCGATGCTCGTCGCCGTGCAACGGTTCGACCTGCGCATCCCCGGATGTGGCTCCCTGAAGGAGAAGCGTCACGTGGTGAAGACGCTCACGAACGGCATCCGCGCAAAGTTCAACGTCTCCGTGGCCGAGGTGGATCACCTCGACCTGTGGCAGCGCACGGCGATCGGGGTCGCCGCGGTCGCGAACGAGGCCTACCACGTCCGGCGAGTGCTCCACGAGGTCGAGAAGCTCGTCGAGCGCTGGGGCGAGGTGGAGGTCATCGCGAGCGAGCTCACGCTGCACGATCCGGAGGATTGAGCGTGCCCGGTGCGAGCCGTCCCTCGCGGGTGTCCGAGGAGCTGCGTGAGATCCTCGCCGAGGAGATCCCGAAGCTGAAGGATCCTCGCGTCGGCTTCGTCACGATCACGGAGGTCACCGTGACACCGGATCTGCGCCTGGCCCGCGTGTTCTACACGGCGATGGGGGACGAGCGCGAGCAGCGCGCCGTGGCCGCCGCGCTCAGGTCGGCGAAGGGCCATCTGCGGCAGGTCATCGGCCACCAGGTGCGGATGAAGGTCCTGCCCGATCTCGTGTTCGAGCCGGACGAGTCGGCCGAGCGGGCCGATCGGATCGAGCACCTGCTCCGCGAGCTGCACCGGGGGGAGACATGAGCCTGGACGAGTCGTTCGCGCGCGCTTCGCGCGCGCTGTCGGAGGCGACGAGCGTCGCGCTCGCGTGCCACGTGAACCCCGACGCGGACGCGCTCGGATCGATGCTCGGCCTGTCGATCCACCTGCGCTCCCTCGGCAAGCAGACCGTGTGCTCGTTCCCGAACGACCCGATGGTCCTGCCCCGGTGGGCCGAGGAGCTGCCCGGAACCGATGCTCTCGTCCCCCCGAGTCGGTTCCCGAAGGACCCCGCGGTCATGGTCACGTGCGACGTGGCCTCGCTCGACCGGCTCGCGTCCCTGGCGGGCGTGGCGACGCGGTCGAAGGCCCTCGTCTGGATCGACCACCACGTCACGAACGACGGCCTGGGCACGATCCCGCTCGTGGACCCGAAGGCATCGTCGACGTGCGAGCTCGTGTGGCGCCTCGTGAAGCAGATGGGTGGGGACGTCGGGATCGAGACGGCCACCTGCCTATACGCCGGGCTCGTCACCGACACCGGACGCTTCCAGTACGAGGCCGTGACGCCCGAGACGCTGCGCCTGGCGGCCGAGCTTCGAGAGTTCCCGTTCGACCACGCCAGGCTCGTCCAGGCCCTGTACGAGGACAGCCGGGTCCCCGCGCTCAGGGTGCTCGGCGTGGCCCTCGAGCGGGTTCGGCTCGAGCCCGAGGCCGATCTCGTGTGGACCTACCTGACCCGGGCCGATCTCGACCGGTTCGAGGTTCCGGGAGCCGAGACCGACGATCTCATCGATGCGGTGCGCGCGGCGCGTGAGGCCGACGTCGCCGCGGTGATGAAGCAGCAGGGCGACGGCCGCTTCAAGGTGAGCCTGCGCTCGCGAGGCGGGCACGACGTCGCCGCGATCGCCGCGTCGTTCGGCGGCGGCGGGCACCGGCTCGCATCCGGGTACACGTCGCCGAACGGGCTCGTCGAGACGGTCGAGACGCTGAAGGCGGCCATCCAAGGCATCACGGTCGTCCCGTGACCCGAACGGAGGGCCTGCTCCTCGTCGACAAGCCCGGGGGGATGACCTCTCACGACGTCGTCGATGCCGAGCGACGCTCGCTCGGGACTCGCCGGATCGGCCACGCCGGCACGCTGGACCCGATGGCGACCGGTTTGCTCGTCCTCGGAGTGGGGCGCGCGACCCGTCTCCTGCGGTACCTCGGCGACCTGGCGAAGACCTACGAGGCCACGGCGAGGCTCGGGGAGGAGACCGACACGCTCGACGCCGAGGGGACCGTCGTTCGCTCGGCCGAGGTTCGGGTCGCGCTCGAGGACGTCGAGCGCGTGGCGGCCGGGATGCTCGGCGACTCCATGCAGGCTCCCCCGGCGTACTCCGCGGTCAAGGTCGGCGGGCGCAAGCTGTACGAGGCCGCCCGCGCCGGCGAACGCCTGGAGGCGCCGCCCAGGCCGATCCACGTCGAGCGGTTCGACGTCCTCGGCATGGATGGTCGCGACGTCGCGGTGCGCGTGACGTGCTCGGGCGGGACGTACGTGCGGGTGCTCGCCGCCGACCTCGGCGCGGCGCTCGGGTGCGGTGCCCACCTCGTCGCCTTGCGTCGCACGTCGATCGGGCCGTTCGAGGTCGGCGAGGCCTCGCCGCCGGGGGATGGGACGCCGCTGCCGATCGAACGCGCGGTCGGGCATCTCCCGCGGATCGACCTCGGAGACGAGGAGGCCGCCGCGGCGGCGAACGGCAGGATCCTCGGACCGGCGGGGCTCGCCGGCCCGTACGGCGTGTTCGGACCGGACGGGCGTCTCATCGGCGTGTACCGCGACGACGGCGCGAAGGCTCGCCCCGAGGTGATCCTGGCTCCGGCCGAACGCGTCGTGTGACGATGGGAAGCGACATCGGAGGTGGAGCGATGGCGGAGGAGAACAAGCGCAAGCAGCATGCCGACGTCGAGGATCGATCGAGCCGGTTGTCGAAGAAGCGGTACGAGAAGGAGCTTCGGCGACTCCAGGTCGAGCTCGTGAAGATGGAGGACTGGGTCTCGGCGAGCGGAGCGCGGATCGTCGTCGTGTTCGAGGGACGCGATGCCGCCGGCAAGGGGGGCGCGATCAAGCGGATCGCGCAGTACATGAACCCACGGGTGGCGAGGATCGCCGCGCTCCCCAAGCCCTCCGAGCGCGAGCAGTCGCAGTGGTACTTCCAGCGTTACATCGAGCAGCTGCCGGCCGCCGGAGAGGTCGTGCTCTTCGACCGGAGCTGGTACAACCGCGCCGGCATCGAGAAGGTCCTCGGGTTCTGCACGCCCGACGAGCACCGCCGGTTCCTGCGCCAGTGTCCGATCGTCGAGCGGCTCCTCATCGAGGACGGCATCACGCTCATCAAGTACTGGTTCTCGGTCTCCGACGAGGAGCAGGAGCGGCGGTTCCAGGCGCGGATCGACGATCCGATGCGCAGGTGGAAGCTGTCGGAGACGGACCTGTACTCGCGCTCGCGCTGGGTGGACTACTCGCGGGCCAAGGACGAGATGTTCGTGTACACCGACATCCCCGAGGCCCCCTGGTACGTGGTCGAGGCCGACGACAAGCCGAGCGCGCGCCTGAACTGCATCGCCCACCTGCTCTCGCAGATCCCGTACACGTCGGTGAAACACCGTGTTGTCGAGGTGCCCGAGCGCCAGTCGGACGAGGGCTACGTGCGGCCGTCCCGCGACTCCTACACGTACGTCCCGGACCACGCGGCCAGCCTCATCTCGTAGCCGGCTCGGATCGAGCTACCCGTCCGGCGGTGAGGCCGGCCGAGCCGCATCGGAGCGCCGGCGCCGCGTGAGCTCGCCGACCTCGATGAGGACGCCGGCGGCGCCGAGGGCCACCGCGGAGCCGAGCAGCACGCCCGCGACCACGTCCGAGAACCAGTGCGCGCGCAGGTACACGCGCGAGAAGGCCATGACGAACGCGAAGACGCCCGCCGTCAGCTCCCAGCGGCGTCGCTGCCGCCCCGGGGGGAGCAGGACGAACACGAGGGCCACGCCGGTCGCGGCGGCCGCGGTCGCATGGCCGGAGGGGAACGAGAACCCGACGACGTCCACGATCGGCTCGAACGGGCGCCCGCGGTGGAAGAAGGCCTTCGCCCCCGACAGGAGGATCTCCGAGGCCGCCCAGGTGAGGATCCAGAACGCGAGCGCGTGCCACCACCGGCGCAGCGCGAGCCAGATCGAGACGAGGATGCGGAGCGGAATCGTCACGAGCCCGCCGCCGAGCACGTTCAGGATGCGCGCGAGCAGCGTGAGCGGGTCGCTGCGGATGTCGTCCATCGCGTTGTAGACCGTGAGGTCCCACTCGCCGACGAACGGAATCGTCGTCTTCGGCGCCTCGATCGGTGGGTGGCGGCCCACGGCGACGAAGGCGAAGATCACCGCGGCGAACAGCCCGACGGACCACCAGATCGCTCGACGGTGGTTCGTGAGCACGCTAGTCCCCCACGACGCACGGCGGCGCCGACGCGCCACACAGGGTCTGATCCCGCTCGGCCTCGACGTGGGCGACGAGCGTCGATCTGGGGAGGAACGTCAGTGCGTCGTTCGCCTCGAGTGCCAGGTTCGGCCACTCATCCGTGGGCGTGAACCGGTACCGATAGATCGCGCACCCGCCCGTGAACGTGAAGTACCGGTTCGCGGCGTAGGGCTGGAACGTGAGCGGTTCCACGTACACGCGCACGTCGAGCTCGCCACCCGCGTTCGGCGCCTCGTCCAGCCCCGACACGTCGCACGTCCGGGTGAGCTCGACCTCGATGGCCCGGACGCCAGCACGGTCGGACTCGAGCCAGAAGCGAGCGCGGCCACTCCGGATGTCCGATCCGGCGAACGACCAGCCGGCCGGGAAGTCGCTCATGCACGGCATGAGCGTCGCCGACGGGACGGCCTGCGCGGCCAGGATGAGGACCGTGCGCTCGCCGATCGGCGAGCACAGCACCTCCTCGTCGCTGTTCAGCGTGGCCGTGCAGGCGGCGAGCACGAACCCGGCGAGCGGGAGGATGGCCAGCCGCCTCACGCGAAGACCGCCCAGTTGTTGACGACGAGCAGGACCGAGAGTAGGAAGGCGACCGCCACCACGGCCGTGAGCAGGACGCGCCGGATGCTCCACCGCTGGATCGCGACCGGCGTCCGCGCGGGAGCCAGCTCCCTGAACTGCGTGAGCAGGTCCCTCCCGTCCCGTTTCATCTCCGAGTAGAGCTGCGTCGGGATGGCGACGCCGCGGGCGGCGGCGAACCCCTCGGCGATCTCGTCCTCGGTGAACCAGTTGAGGGCGCGCCGGTACACGGTCTCCGCGTCCGACCGCAGCGCGAGCACCACCATCATGTTCGCCAGGTCCACGGCCTGGCGCCACGGGGAGGGGCGCACCTGCACGAAGAAGACGTCGATGAGCTTCAGCTCGGAGCCCCGCACCATGAGGTTGGCCGGCTTGATGTCGCGATGGGCCAGGCCCTCGTCCCACAGCTTGCGGATGAGCTGGAGCCCCTGGTCGATCACGCTCTCGTCGATCTCCGCCTCGCTGATCTCGACCGCGCCGTCGAAGAACTCCATGACGATCATGTACTCGCGCTCGGGGGTGATCTCGACGACGCCGTAGGCCCTGGGGGAGGGCAGGCCGAGGTCCTGAAGCAGGCGCAGTGCGTAGTCCTCGTACTCGACGAAGCGCCGGACCGAGGTGAACCGCGTCTCGTCTTCGAGGGCGCCGTACGCCAGCGTGCGTCCGAGCTTGTACCAGCGGTCCGCGCGCACGTGGCTCTGCGCGTAGAGCTTGGCGAACATGTACCGCTCGGGCTCCTCGTCGGTCGCCGCGACCCGCAGGCGGAGCGGCGTGGAGCCGCCCGAGCCGGCGAGCCCGATCGGCTTCGTCTGGAGCACCTCGAGGTCCAGCTGCTCCCGGATCGCCGACACGATCGCCTCGCCTCGGCGGCCCCCGACGTCCAGGTGTGCGGCCTTCCCGCGGCGGTAGGTCACCGGGAACACGTGGTTGGGCGTGAGCCACCGGAAGGCGGTGAGCGCGACCGCGACGCCGAAGATCGCGCCGAACCCGGCGTCGGTGGGGTGCTCGACCCCCAGGTAGACGCGGACGAAGACGAGCACGACGAGGATCACCCCGATCGCCCACTTCATCCACGCGCGCGCGATCCCGGGGACGACGAGGCTGTAGGCGATCCCCACGAGCGTCACGGCGAGCCCCGCCATCGGACGGGACGGCAGCGCGTAGCCCTGCCAGGGGGCCAGGATCGGGATGTCGAACGGGCGCTCCCGAGCCAGGAACAGCGAGAGGTACACGACCACGCCCTCGGTGACGAGGATCGCGCCGAGGAACACGAAGAGGTGGCGCCACCGGCGGAAGCCGATGAGGACCGCGATCGTGCCCCAGCGGAGCACGCGGATCGTCCAGGTCGCGGCCAGGCCGTTGACGACGAGCGCGATGTTCGTGAGCGACGGTGTCCGCAGGCGGGCGAGCCACTCGGTCCGTTGGGCGTCCCACCTGGAGAACAGGTCCTCGAGGCTGGGGAAGAACACCACGCCGAGCAGCAGGCTCATGAAGTACGCGACCATGAACAGCCAGAACTTCCCGGAGCGGCCGAGCTCGTAGGGGAGCGGTGGGGCCTCCCCGGACGGCCGACGTCGCCGGCGTCCTCCGGGCGGCCCCGGATCGGCGACGCGTCGCTCGGGTGCGACGGCGGGCGGCTCGTGCGCGGTGTCCATCGGTCGGCGCGCCGACTCTACCCCAGCGTCCACGGGTGACCGCGCGAGCGTGCCGCCTGCGATCGCGAACCGGATTCGCGATCGTTCTCGGATACCCTGCCGGGCGATGGAGCGGGCACGCGGTCTGGAGGCGCTGCCCATCGACGCCGGTCCGACGGCGGTGACGGTGGGCTTCTTCGACGGGGTCCATCTCGGCCATCGAGCGGTGCTGGGCCGGGCGGTCGAGGTCGCGCGCGAGCGCGGTCTCGCCTCGGTCGCGGTGACGTTCGACCGGCATCCGCGCGAGGTGCTCACGCCCGGGCGCGAACCGCGTCTGCTCACGACCGTCGAGCGCAAGGCGACCCTCATCGAGGAGACCGGGATCGACGTGCTCCTCGTCCTGGAGTTCACCGAGTCGTTCAGCCAGATGCCGGCGGAGGACTTCATCGACCGCGTGCTCGTTCGGGGCCTGCACGCGCAGCACTGCGTCATGGGCGCGAACTTCACCTTCGGTCACCGGGCGGCCGGCACGGTGGACCTGTTGATCGAGCGCGGTCCGGCGCTCGGGTTCACCGCCGAGCGCGTCGAGCTCATGCACATCGGGGACCGCCGCGTGTCCTCGTCCTCGATCCGCGAGGCGCTGTCGGAGGGAGACCTCGGGTGGCCGCGGTCGGCGCTCGGGAGGCGGTTCGTCCTCGACGGGACCGTCGAGAGCGGCGCAGGGCGGGGCCACGACCTCGGCTTCCCGACGGCGAACCTGCGGACCTGGCCACGGTTGCTCCTGCCGGGTCGGGGCATCTACGCGGGACGGGCCGACGTCGACGGGCGGAGCCACGTCGCGGCGATCAGCGTCGGCACGAACCCGACCTTCGGTGTCGAACCGCTCCACGTCGAGTCCCATCTCCTCGACTTCGAGGGCGACGTGATCGGCCACGAGATGGCGGTCGAGTTCTGGGCCTACCTGCGGGACGAGGCCCGGTTCGACACGCCCGAGGCGCTCGCCGAGGCCATGGGGGAAGACGTCCGCCGAACGCGCGACCTGGTCACGGAGTGAGGGAACCCGGCCGATGACGGCGAGGCACGCCCGGCGATCCAGGCTCCCGTTCCCGATCGTCCTGGCCGTGCTCGGGCTCGTCGCGGTGGGGGGCGTCGCCATCGCCCTGTCGAACGACTCCGGCGCCCCAGCGGGAGCCGGCTCGCCCACGGCCTCGCCCGTCGAGGGCGACCGCGCGCTGGAGAGCCCGAGCGGGGTCCCGACCCCTTCGGCCTCGGCCTCCCCGACCGGTGAGCCTCGCGGCACGCTCGTCATCCACGGAACGGGGGACGTGAGCCTGGATCCGACGTACATCCCGGCCTTCCGCTCCAACGGCTACGGCTGGGCATGGAGCGGGCTGGGCGGGCTGTTCCGCCGCGACGACCTGACCGTGATCAACCACGAGTGCCCCTCGACCGACGTCGTGGCGCCGCTCGACAAGACGTTCGTGTTCCGGTGCGACCCCGCCGCGCTCGACGAGGCCCACGAGGCCGGCGTCGACGTCGCGAACCTGGCGAACAACCACGGCTTCGACCAGGGGCCCCAGGGGCTGCTCGACTCGATCCGGAACCTGCGACGCGCCGGCATCGTGCCGCTCGGAGCGGGATCGTCCGAGGAGGAAGCGGACGCGCCCGCCTACGTCGAGGTGAACGGATGGACGATCGGCCTCGTGGGCGTCGGCGAGGTCATCGACCCGGACTCGCAGGTCGCCGTGGGCGACGAGATCGGAACCTCCGTCGGCCACGACTTCTCGCGAGCGATCGCCGCGATCGAGGAGGCAGACGCGAACGCCGACCTCGTCGTCGTCACCATCCACTGGGGCGTCGAGCTCGACACGCAGCCGCGCTCGTACCAGGTCGACGAGGCCCACCGGATGATCGATGCGGGGGCCGACGTCATCTTCGGACACCACGCGCATCGCCTCCAGCCCATGGACACGTATCGAGGCCGGCCGATCTTCTACGGGCTCGGGAACTTCGTATGGCCGAGCTTCTCGGTCGAGGGCTCGACGACGGCGGTGGCCGAGGTCCTGGTCCGGCGCGACGGGACGATGCGGGGCCGCCTGCTGCCCGCCTTCATCGCCTCGGACGGCCATCCGGTCCTGCGATAGGCGGGAGGATGCGCGCGGCCGCCACCATCTCGGCCCCATCTGCTACAAAGCCACGGTGAGCATCTCCCTCGGCCCAGGAGCCGAGTTCGGCCACTACCGCATCGAATCGCTCCTCGGTCGCGGGGGGATGAGCGTCGTCTACCTCGCGCAGGACGAGAACCTCGGCCGGCAGGTCGCGATCAAGGTCCTCGCGCCCGAGCTCGCCGCGGACGAGAACTTCCGGACGCGGTTCACCCGCGAGTCGCAGCTCGCCGCCGGTCTCGAGCACCCGAACATCGTCCCGGTGTACGAGGCGGGGGACACGGGCGAGCACCTGTTCATCGCCATGCGATACGTGCGCGGCTCGGACCTGCGAACGCTGATCACGCAGCAGGGCCGCCTCGGACCCGAGCAGACGGCGTCGCTCCTGCGCCCGGTCGCGACCGCGCTCGACGCCGCGCATCGCCGCGGCCTCGTCCACCGGGACGTGAAGCCGGCGAACATCCTCATCGCGATCGACGAGGGCGAGGAGCATCCCTATCTGTCCGACTTCGGCCTGACGAAGCACACCGCGTCCAAGAGCGGGCTCACGAAGACCGGGCAGTTCATGGGCACCGTCGACTACGTGGCCCCCGAGCAGATCAAAGGGGAGGAGGTCGACGGGCGGACCGACGAGTACTCCCTGGCCTGCGTGCTGTACCAGTGCCTGTCCGGCAAGGTCCCGTTCAACAAGGACACGGACGTCGCCACGATGTTCGGGCACTTGCAGGACGAGCCGCCGAGGGTGACGGAGCATCGGTCCGACCTGCCCGCCGAGGTGGACGACGTGCTCGGTCGCGGGATGGCGAAGGAGCGCGACGAGCGCTATCCGACCTGCACCGCCATGCTCGATGCCTTCGGCCAGACGGTCGGCATGCCCTCGGGGCCGCGCGACACGCCGTCCCTGGCCGCGACGATGGTGGCGACGCCCCCGCAACCCGCCGCCGAGCCTCCCATGCTGCCGCCTGCCCCCGAGACGTCCCCGACCCCGAGCGTCGCCCCGGTGGCGAGGGCGCCGGAGGTGGCCGCCGCGACCGCGCCGCCTCCGTCGGGTGGCGGCGCGCGGTCGAAGCTCATCGCGATCATCGCGGTCGCGGTCGCCGCGGTCGCCGCCGTCATCATCGGGGTGATCGCCCTCGGTGGCGGCGACGAGCCCGAGCCACCGCCGCCGACCGGCCCGACGGGCCAGGTCCCGCCCGAGCCGACGGTGCTATCCAACGCCGAGGCGATCGCCATCCCCGACTCGGGACCGGCGACGCCGTACCCGTCCACGATCGAGGTCTCGGGCCTGCAGGGGACGGTCTCGGACGTGAACGTGACGGTGACCGGGCTCACACACGGATTCCCCGACGACGTCGACATGCTGCTCGTCGGCCCGGGTGGCCAGAACGTCGTGCTGGCGGCCGACGCCGGTGGCGGCGAGGACGCCAACGCCCAGACGCTCACGTTCGACGACGGTGCCGCCGGCACGTTGCGCGACGAGAACGCCCCGAGGTCGGACGCGGTCCGTCCTCAGTCGTTCGGCCTGGGATTCGAAGGCCCGGCGCCCGCGCCCGCCGCGCCGTTCGGCGAGACGCTCGCGGTCTTCAACGGCACCGATCCGAACGGGACGTGGCAGCTGTTCGTGTTCGACGACGCGGGCAGCGACGAGGGCGAGATCGCCGGCGGCTGGAGCCTCGAGATCACGGTCGATCCGGCCGGCACGCCGCCGACCGGGGCGACGGGGCCGTCGGAGGCAAGCTTCTCGAACACGGCCGCGATGACGATCCCCGACTTCGGGCAGGCGGTGCCGTACCCGTCCGAGATCGAGGTCTCCGGGATGGGCGACAGCATCGTCGACGTGAACGTGACGCTCGTCGGGCTGAGCCACTCCTTCCTGGAAGACCTCGGAGTCCTGGTGGTGGGACCTACGGGCGAGAACACCGTGCTGATGGCTCGGGCGGGCGGCTTCCGAAACGCGAACGACCGGACGCTGACCTTCGACGACCAGGCCACGGAGGTCTTGCGAGACGAGCGGCCGCCGGTCGGCGACCTCGTCCGCCCGCAGGCGTTCGAGCCGGGATTCGAGGGCGAACCTCCGGCACCGGAGCCACCGCTCGGCGAGACCCTCGCGGGCTTCAACGGGACCGATCCCAACGGGACCTGGCAGCTGTTCGTGTTCGACGCGGGCGCCGGAGATCTCGGCGAGATCACCGGTGGCTGGAGCCTGACGATCACCGTCGGCTGACACGTTCGCGGGCGTGACCGACGTCACGTCCGAAGGGCACCGAGGGGCACGACTTTCCGGTGTCGGGAGTGGTACAACAACCGTCGCAGTGGCCACAGACACCCGCATCGGCACGCGACTCGGTCCCTATTCCATCGAGTCGGTCCTCGGGCGAGGCGGGATGAGCGTCGTCTACGTGGCCGAGGACAGCCGGCTCGGCCGCAAGGTTGCGCTGAAGATCATGGCCGACGAGCTCTCCGAGAACGAGGCCTTCCGCTCCCGCTTCAGCCGCGAGGCGCAGATGGCTGCCAACCTCGAGCATCCGAACATCGTCCCGGTCTACGAGGCCGGGGAGATCGACGGGATCCTCTACCTGGCGATGCGGGTCATCCGCGGCACCGACCTGCGACGGGTGGTTGCCGAGGACGGCCCGATGGAGATCAAGCGAGCCCTCACGATCCACAAGCAGGTGGGGAGCGCGCTCGACACCGCTCACCGCGCGGGGCTCGTCCACCGGGACGTCAAGCCGGCGAACATCCTGCTCACGATCGAGGAGGAGGACGTCCACGCCTACCTGACGGACTTCGGCCTGACGAAGCACGTGTCCTCGCGCAGCGGCCTCACGAAGACCGGCCAGTTCATGGGGACGATCGACTACGTGGCGCCCGAGCAGATCCGCGGCACCGAGGTGGACGGCCGGACCGACATCTACTCGCTCGGCTGCGTGTTCTACGAGTGCCTGACCGGCACCGTCCCGTACGCGAAGGACCAGGACGTCGCGATCCTGTTCGCCCACCTCGAGGACCAGATCCCGAAGGTCTCGGACCGCCGGCCCGACCTGCCTCCCGAGCTCGACGACGTCGTCGCGCGCGCGATGGCCAAGGACAAGGACGAACGGTGGGCGACGAGCGGCGCGTTCGTCCAGGCGGCGCGCTCGGCCGCCCGGGGCGCCCCGACGAAGGAGGTCACTCCGACGGCGCCGGTCATCGCGCCGACGATGCTCGCGTCCGTCGTCACCGAGGAGGAGCTCGAGCCCCATCCCTCGTTCCCGCCCGCGGACGAGCCGGTGACCGCCCCCGCGGAGGCGCTCCCGACCGAGCCGGTCTCCGCCCCGATCGAGACCGGCGTCGCGGCCACGACGGCTGCGGCCGCGATCGGCGCGTCGGCGGCCACGGCGGAGGCTGCGACGGCCGTTGACACGCCGCCGGCGGCGAGCGGCGCGATCCCGGCGCCCCCCGAGACGCTCGAGCCCTCGGCGGCACCGCCGCCGGCGGCGCCGGACAGGCCACCACCCGCCGAGCGCGAGCCCGGGAGCCGGCGCGGGCTCCTCATCGTCGCGATCATCGCGGCGGTCGCGATCCTCGGTGCGATCGCCGCATTCGCGTTGTCAGGTGGCGAGGATCCGCAAGCGCAGGGCAACCCAACCGGGGAGCCGAGCCCTTCAGCCGTCGAGAGCCCGCCACCTCCCGAGAGCCCCTCGCCCTCCGTCGAGCCGGAGCCGCCGGCCGTCCGGGCGCCGATCAACGTCCGAACGGATCCGGCGTTGGATTCGGTCACGCTGACGTGGACCGCCGCGCCGAACGGCGACCGGGCGGTGCGCTTCCTCGTGATCCGGGACGGAGAGCAGGTCGGCCAGACGCGCGAGACCACGTTCGTGGACGACGCGGGCATCGAGCCGGCCACGGAGTACACGTACCGGATCGTCGCGATCGGCGCCGGTGGAACCGAGGCTCCGTCCGATCCCGAGCGCGTCACGACTCCGGCGCCGCCTCCTCCTCCCGACGCGAACGGCGGCGGCGGCGGTGGAGGTGGGGGAGGTGGAGGCACGGTTGGTGACCTCTTCGACTAGGCAGGA
>DATBLA010000170.1:0-5920 GCA_036555645.1 Actinomycetota bacterium | reverse complement strand
CGTCGTGTTCGAGTCCCCGCGCCGCCTCGAGTCCCTGGTTCGCGACGTCGTGAAGGAGTTGGGCGAGCGTCGCATCGCGGTCGCTCGCGAGCTCACGAAGCTGCACGAGGAGGTGATCCGCGGCCGAGCCTCGGAGGTGCTCGCTCGCATCGAGGGCACCCCGCCGCGCGGCGAGGTGGTCGTCGTCATCGAGGGTGCGGCCGAGCTGGAGCCTCCTTCGATCGACGAGCTCGTGGAGGAGGCTCGGCGCCTCATCGCCACCGGGCTGCGCGCTCGCGAGGCCGCCGCGGCCGTCGCGGCAGCGCACGGGGGCTCGGCGAACGCCGTGTACCGGGCGCTCCTCGGGCCGGCCGACGGGGCGGATGCGCGACCGGCCGGGGAACCCGGCGGGCCGTAGGATGGCCGGCCATGGGGCGGGACGTCTTCTACATCACCACGCCGATCTACTACCCGAACGACGTCCCGCACATCGGCCACGCGTACACGTCGGTGGCGGCCGACGTCATCGCCCGGTTCCGGCGTCTGCGCGGCGAGGAGGTCGTCCATCTCACCGGGACCGACGAGCACGGGCTGAAGCTCCAGCGGGCGGCGGAGGCGGCCGGGGTCGACCCGCAGACCTGGGTCGACGAGATGGAGCCCCGCTGGCGTGAGGTCTGGGACCGCCTCGACATCGCCTACGACGACTACATCCGAACGACCGAGCCGCGACACGAGCGCGCGGTGAGCGCCCTCCTGTCCGCCGTCCACGAGAACGGGCGCGACGACATCTACCTGGGGACCTACGAGGGGCTCTACTGCGTCTCCTGCGAGGCCTACTACACCGAGGACGACCTCGTGGATGGGCTCTGCCCGATCCACCATCGCTCGGTCGAGCGCATGACGGAGCAGAACTACTTCTTCCGCCTGTCGGCGTACGCGGAGCGCCTGATGGAGCACTACGACGCCCACCCGGAGGCCATCGAGCCCGCGACCCGTCGGAACGAGGTGATCGCGCTCATCCGCGGCGGGCTCCAGGACTTCTCGATCAGCCGGACGAACTTCCGCTGGGGGATCCCGCTGCCGTGGGCCCCCGACCACGTCTGCTACGTATGGTTCGACGCGCTCACGAACTACGTGACGGCAGCCGGGTACGGCAGCGAGCCCGAGCGGTTCGCGAGCGTGTGGCCGGCCGACATCCACCTCATCGGCAAGGACATCGTCCGGTTCCACGCCGTCTACTGGCCCGCGATGCTCATGGCGGCCGGCGTCGAGCCTCCGAAGCAGGTCTGGGCACATGGCTTCCTCACGGTCGGCGGGGAGAAGATGTCGAAGACGAACGCGACCGGGATCCACCCGTTCGAGCTCACCGACCACTTCGGCGTCGACTCGTACCGCTACTACTTCATGCGGGAGATCTCGTTCGGGCAGGACGGGAGCTTCTCGTGGGAGTCGATGGTCGAGCGCCACAACGCGGACCTGGCGAACGGGCTCGGCAACCTCCTCAGCCGGGTGCTCGCGATGCTCGCGACGGGCTTCGACGGGCGCGTGCCCGATCCGGGCCGTGGCGGCGAGGAGGCCGACCTGCCGGCGGTGATCGAGGACGCGGCGCGCCGGGCCGAGGAGCACCTGTCGCGGGTCGCTCCCTCACAGGCGATCGCCGCGATCTGGGACATCGTCGGACGCGCGAACGGCTACCTGGTCGAGAAGGAGCCGTGGAAGCTCGCGGGCGACGAGTCCCGCCGGGACGAGCTCGCGGGGATCCTCTACGCGGCCGCGGAGACCCTTCGGATCGTGGCGATCCTCGTGCAGCCCGTCATGCCCGGGGCGGCCGCGCGGATGTGGGAACAGCTCGGGATCGCTGAGGCTCTTGGGGCCCAGCGGTTGCCGGCCGCGGCGGCGTGGGGCGGACTGGCTCCCGGGACGCCGACGTCGCGGGGCGAGGCGCTGTTCCCGAGGCTGGACGGCTGAGAACCGGTTCCTCGAGTCGGGACTGACGGTTCACGAGAACGCGTTTCACGTGCGACACCGCTCCTCGACCTGCGCTCGATGCAGCCGGCGCCGACCGGCGGCGCAGGCTCGGCCCCGGCGCCCGTCGTTTTGACTCCAGGTCGAGGATCCGTATCGTGGCCACCGCGTGGACGAGCCGAACCCTGAACCGCCGGTGAAGACCGGCGCCGTCGACAGCCACTGCCACCTGTTCCTCATCGACGGCGATCCCGCGACCGCGGTCGGGGAGGCCGTCCGGGCAGGCGTCGACACGCTCGTGTGCGTCGGGATCGATGCCCAGACGAGCCGCCGGTCGCTCGAGCTGGCCGAGTCGTTCCGGGGTGTGTTCGCCACAGCGGGCATGCACCCGCACGACGCGAGCGAGTTCGACGATCGGGCCGGGGCCGAGATCGAGGAGCTGCTGGCGAACCCGCTCGTCGTGGCCGTCGGGGAGTGCGGGCTCGACTTCTACCGGATGCGTTCCCCACGGGAGGACCAGGAGCGGGTGCTCCGCGCCCACGTCGCCCTCGCCACCGAGAGCGGGCTGCCGCTCGTCGTCCACGTCCGCGACGCATGGCCGGAGATCCTTCGAGTCCTCGATGAGGGTTCGGCCGAGCGCGTGGTCCTCCACTGCTTCAGCGGCGACGAGGCGACGGCGCTCGAGTGTGTCGAACGCGGCTGGTACGTGTCGTTCGCGGGGAACGTGACGTACCCGAAGAACGCTCACCTGCGGGCGGCGGCGGCGAAGGTCCCGCTCGACCGGCTGCTCGTCGAGACCGACAGCCCGTTCCTCGCCCCGCAGCGGCTGCGCGGTCGGGACAACGCGCCGGCGAACGTGCTCGACGCGATCGCCGAGATCGCGACGGCTCGAGGCGAGCGCGCCGAACACGTCCTCGAGGCCACCGCCGCGAACGCCCGAGCGGCCTTCCCTCGGCTCCGCTGAGGCCGAACGACCGTTCGGATTCAAGTTTGCAGTGAGGGTTGAGGGTTTGGTAGGTTCCGCTCTCACGTCCAAGGCTTCGGTCCGGCCCCTGCCGCTTCCCCCCGGAGCCTTCTTCCGACAGGAGGAAGGATGCCGGTGCGTCCTTCGCGGGTTCGGCGGCTGCGGACCCGCAAGGCGATGGGGAACGCGGCGCTCGTCGGCGCGATCGTCGCCACGGGCCTCGCCTACGTCGCGGTCCAGAAGACCGTGACGCTCGTCGTCGACCAGGAGCGTCCCGAGGCCGTCCGCACGATGAGCGGGAACGTCGGGGAGCTCCTGGACGCGGAGGGGATCGTCCTGGAGTCGGGGGACCTGGTCGTGCCCTCGGAGGCGACGCCGCTCGCCGACGGGATGACCGTGCTGGTGACCCGGGACTGGGTCACGGCAGGGGTCGAACCGGACCCGAAAAGCGTGGGGGTCTGGGTGATGGAGGGGGCGAGCGCGCCGCACCTGTTGCTCGCGGGGCGCGATGCCGGAGACTGGTTCTCCGCGGGGAACCCGGTCGAGCGTTCGCAGGTGGTGCCGGCGAGCGTCGTGGTGAAGGGGAAGGACCACGATGTGCTCACGAATGCCGGCACCGTCCGCGAGCTCCTCTCGGCCATGGGGATCTCGCCCGACCGGGACGACCGCGTCCTTCCATCACCCAGGACCCCCATCCACGCCGGCATCGGCGTGCGGTTCGTGCAGATCGAGTACCGCACGACGGGCGTCCGCGTCCCGATCCCGCACACGACGCTCACGCGAACCTCGGATCATCTGGACCCCGGCGAGGTGCAGTGGGTGCGCGACGGCATCGACGGTCTGCTCGTCGAGCAGATCCGCGTTCGCTACGTGAACGGGGAGGCGCGCGGTCGCCGTGTGCTCTCTCGCCAGGTGATCCGACCGGCGGTGCCGGCCAGGCGCATCGTCGGCGCCGCGGACCACGCGTCCGGAACGCAGGTGGGCGAGGCGAGCTGGTACTCGTTCGCGCCCGGCGACGGCCTCACGGCCGCCCACCCCTGGTTGCCGTTCGGTACGGTGGTCGCCGTCACGAACCTCGGCAACGGCAGGACCGTCCAGGTGGTGATCAACGATCGCGGACCGTTCGGCGGACGCATCATCGACCTCTCGTCCGAGGCCTTCGCCCGCATCGCCCCCCTCGGACAGGGGGTCTGTCAGGTCCGGCTCACCTGGTGAGTCGCCGGGCCCGGCGGGATTGGGTCGCGCCGGCCTGAAGGCGCTCGCCGCGCGGTTCGGCATCCACCCCTCGCGCTCGCTCGGGCAGCACTTCCTGGCCGATCCGAACCTGGCACGGGCGATCGTGGCCGACGCGGACGTCGGCGCCGGCGATCGCGTGCTCGAGGTGGGCGCCGGCATGGGCTCCCTCACCGTGGCCCTCGCGGACGCCGGCTGTCGGGTGCTCGCGATCGAGCTCGATCGTGGGCTCCTGCCCGCCCTGCGCGAGGTCGTCGCCGGACGTCCGGACGTGGAGACGCGGCTCGGTGACGCGATGCGAGCGGACTGGCCCGCGATGCTCGGGCGCGATCGCTGGGCGATGGTCTCGAACCTCCCGTACAACGTCTCGGTCCCGCTCGTGCTGGACCTGCTCGAGGCGGCGCCGTCGATCGAGCGGTACGTCGTCATGGTCCAGCGGGAGGTCGGCGAACGGCTCGTCGCCAAGCCCGGCGAGGATCCGTACGGCGCCGTGAGCGTTCGGATCGCGTACCGAGCGCGAGCCCGGATGGTCCGGCGCGTCCCGGCCGACGTCTTCTGGCCGCGCCCGAAGGTCGACTCCGTGCTCGTTCGCATCGAGCCGCACGCGCCGCCGGTGGACGTCGATCCGATCCCGTTGTTCCGCGTCGTGCACGGCGGCTTCGCCGAGCGACGCAAGACGATGACGAACGCGCTCCGGCGCATGGGGGTGGACGCGGACGTCGCCGGCTCGATCGTGCGCGAGGCGGGCCTCGAGGAGAAGGTGCGCGCGGAGCGGCTCGGGCTCGACGAGTTCGCCAGGATCACCGAGCTCCTGCTCGCCACCGGATGGGCCGCGTGAGCGTTCGATCCGTGCGCAGGGTCGCGCACGCGAAGATCAACCCGTTCCTGCGCGTCCTCCGGCGGCGCGACGACGGCTATCACGAGGTGGAGAGCCTCGTCGTACCGATCACGCTCGCCGATCGCCTGACGGCGACGCCGTCGGACGCGCTCCACGTCGACGTCCGAGGTGATCGCGCGCTCGCGAACGCCGTGGAGGCGGGCGGGATGAACCTCGCGCTCGTCGCGGCGCTCGCGCTCGCCGACGCCTGCCCTGGGGCGGGCGGGGCGGAGGTGACGATCGACAAGCGGATCCCGGTGGCGGCCGGGCTCGGAGGCGGCAGCGCGGACGCGGCGGCCACCCTGCTCGCCCTCAACGAGCTGTGGGGATGCGGCATCGATGCGCTCACGCTCGCGGGGATCGCCGAACGGATCGGATCGGACGTCCCCGCGATGCTGGTGGGGGGACCGGTCCTCGTCTCCGGCCGCGGCGAGCGGCTCGCTCCGGTCGAGGTCCCGCCGCTGTCGTGGGTGCTCGTCTCGTTCGGCACCGGCGTGCGCTCGCCCGACGCGTACCGGTGGTGGGACGAGGCACACGGGCGTTCGGGTCCGGATCCCGGCGCCGTCCTGTCGGCGGCGACGGCCGGAGATGCGGAGGCGCTCGGCCCGCTGCTGTTCAACGACCTCGAGGCGCCCGTGTCGGACCGGCACCCGGAGATCGCTCGAGCGCACGACACGCTGCTGGGCGCCGGCGCGCTCGGCGCGGTGATGAGCGGGAGCGGCGCCTCGGTCGTCGGCCTGGCCCGAGACGATGCCGATGCCCGGCGGATCGCGGGGACGCTCGACGGGGACTTCGATGCCCTCGACGTCGTGGGCCCGGCACCGCACGCGGGATAATCGGGACCGATCCGGGGTCGTCTAACGGCAAGACGCGGGCCTTTGGAGCCCTCGATGGAGGTTCGA
>DATBLA010000169.1:0-3088 GCA_036555645.1 Actinomycetota bacterium | reverse complement strand
GGCCTGCACGAGCGACCGATCATCACGCGCCTGAACTCGTTCAAGGAGCCCATCGAGCTCAAGGAGGGCATGCTGTTCGCGCTCGAGACGTACTGCCCGGCCTCGGACGGCCGGTCGGCCGCCCGGATCGAGGAAGAGGTCGTCGTCACCGCCGAGGGTCCGAAGATCATCACGCTCTTCCCCTGCGAAGAGCTCATGGTCGCGAACGAGTACTGATCGAGGACGGAGCGTGAGCCAGGCGTCCCCGCCGATCGCCGACGAGACGGTTCGTCTCGAGATCTACCGCATGATGCAGGAGGCCCGCCTGTTCGAAAAGCGGGCGCAGGACCTGTTCCTCGAGGGGCTCATCAAGGGAACGTCGCATCTCGCGCTCGGCCAGGAGGCGGTCGCCGCCGGGTTTGCCGCGGCGCTCCGGCCCGAGGACCTCGTGTTCTGCACGTATCGAGGCCACGTCCACACGCTGCTTCGGGGAGCGCCGATGAGCGCGCTCATGGCCGAGCTCATGGGCCGGGCGAGCGGAATCTGCGGCGGCAAGGGCGGGTCGATGCACCTCACGGACGTCTCGCACGGCGCGATGGGGTCCTACGCGATCGTCGGAGCGCACATGCCGATCGCGGCGGGCGCCGCCTGGGCCGCGCAGGAACGCGGAACCGGTCAGGTCGTCGT
This sequence comes from Actinomycetota bacterium, assembly GCA_036555645.1. GTDB lineage: Bacteria > Actinomycetota > UBA4738 > UBA4738 > HRBIN12 > DASSJM01. The sequence goes on along the minus strand of DATBLA010000169.1, from coordinate 2,422 downwards.
GTGCTTCTTCGGCGACGGGACGACGAACATCGGCACGTTCCACGAGGCGCTGAACCTGGCGGTCGTGTGGAAGCTCCCGGTCGTGTACGTCTGCGAGAACAACCTCTACATGGAGTACACGCCGATCGGACAGGTCACCGCGGTCGAGCATCCCGCGGCCGACCGGGCCTCGGCCTACGGGCTCGAGTCGATCGTGGTCGACGGCAACGACGCCGACGACGTGCACGAGACCGCCGTGCGGCTCGTCGAACGCGCCCGCGAGGGCGGCGGCCCCGCCCTCGTCGAGGCGAAGACGTACCGGCACGGAGGCCACTCGCGCGCCGATCCGGGCAAGTACCGGCCGGACGACGAGGTGCAGGCGTGGCTGGCTCGCGACCCCATCCCGGCCTACCGCGAGCGCCTGCTGGCCTCGGGGATCGAGGCCGAGACGATCGACCGGGTCGAGCGAGACGCGCTCGAGGTCGTCGACCGGGCGACCGAGGAGGCGAAGTCGGCGCCGTACCCGGACGCGGCCGATCTCGACACCGAGCTCTGGGCCGACGGGGGTTCCGCGTGGCGGAGCTGACCTATCGCGAGGCCGTGAGCCGGGCGATCGCCCAGGAGATGGAGCGCGACCCGAGCGTGTACTTCATCGGCGAGGACGTCGCGGCGGCGGGCGGCGTCTTCAAGACGACCGAGGGGCTGCTCGAGCGCTTCGGTCCCGACCGCGTCCGCGACACCCCGATCTCGGAGCAGGCGATCATCGGCGCCGTCATGGGCGCGGCGATGAACGGTCTGCGGCCGATCGCCGAGCTCATGTTCAGCGACTTCTTCGCCGTGTGCTGGGATCTCATCGCGAACCAGATCGCGAAGACCCGCTACATGACGAACGGGCAGGTCGCGCTCCCGCTCGTCATCCGCACCGCGAACGGCGGTGGTGTCCGGTTCGGCGCCCAGCACTCGCAGAGCGTCGAGGCGTGGGCCATGGCGATCCCCGGGCTGAAGGTCGTCGTGCCCTCGACCCCGGTCGACATGGTCGGCCTGTTCGCGGCCGCCGTCCGCGACCCCGATCCGGTCATCGTCGTCGAGCCGAAGGTGCTGTACGCGAGCAAGGGCGAGGTCCCTGACGGCGAGATCGTCGACCGGCTCGGCTCGGCGAGCGTGGTCCGCGAGGGATCGGACGTCACGATCTGCGCGCTCGGCGCGATGGTGCCGAAGGCGCTCGAGGCCGCCGGGCAGCTCGCGGCCGACGGGATCGACGCCGAGGTCGTGGACGCGCGCTCGCTCGTCCCGCTTGACGCGACGACGATCCTGCGCTCGGCGACGAAGACCGGGCGGTTCGTCACGGTCGAGGAGAACCCGAGGCTCTGCGGGTGGGGCGCCGAGGTCGCCTCGATCGTGGCCGAGGAGGCGTTCTTCGACCTCGACGGCCCGGTCGTGAGGATCACGACACCGCACATCCCGCTCCCCGCGGCCGACGCGCTCGAGGACCTCGCGATCCCGTCCGTGTCCGCGATCGTGGAGCGGGTGAAGGGCACGATGGACTGAGGGCCCGGAGTCCGGGTCACTCGCCGAACGGAGGAGACGCATGACAGACCGGATCCTGCTGAAGGGTGGCCACGTCATCACGGTCGATCCGAACCTCGGCGACATCGCCGGCGGCGACGTCCTCATCGAGGGCGACACGATCGCGCAGGTGGGCACCGATCTCAGCGCCGACGCCGAGGTCATCGACGCCACCGGCAACATCGTCATCCCCGGATTCATCGACTCCCATCGCCACACGTGGGAGACGGCGATCCGCAACCGCGCACCGAACGCGACGCTCGACGACTACTTCGTCGAGGTGCTCGACAGCTACGCCCCGCTCTACCGGCCCGAGGACGTCGAGGCGAGCAACTACGCCGGCGCCCTCGAGTGCCTGAACGCCGGGATCACGACCCTGCTCGACTGGTCGCACATCAACAACACGCCCGATCACCCCGACGCCGGCGTCCGGGGTCTCCAGCGATCGGGGATCCGGGCCGTCTACGCGTACGGCAGCGCGAACACCTCGCTCGCCGACTACTGGTTCAACAGCTCGATCACGATCCCTCGCGAGGACGTCGAACGCATCAAGAGCACGTACTTCGCATCGGATGACGGCCTCCTCACGATGGCGCTCGCGACGCGGGGTCCCGGCTTCACCCAGGACGACGTCGTCCGGGCGGAGTGGGGCATGGCCCGCGACCTCGGCATCCCGATCACGACGCACTTCGCCATGGGCAAGCTCGCCGGCAAGTGGAGCATGGTCAAGCAGCTCGAGGCGCTCGGCCTGCTCGGCGCCGACACCACGTACATCCACTCGTGCTACTTCAGCGACGAGGAGTGGGAGCTCGTGGCGAAGAGCCGGGGGACGGTCTCGATCGCCGCGCAGGTCGAGATGCAGATGGGGCACGGGTGG
>DATBLA010000168.1:0-34178 GCA_036555645.1 Actinomycetota bacterium | reverse complement strand
GCGGCTGGCTAGCGCCACTGTCCCCGCAGGGGCCTGACCAGGGCAAACGCGGGATCCGAGACCGGGCACGGTCGCTCGGTCTCGGCCGTTGGGACTAGGTCATGGGTCGGCACGTTCAAGCCTGAGCGCGGATGCACCGACATTTCACGAGGGGAGAGCGGAGCCGCGTCCGCCCCCCGCCAGGAGGACGTGGCGAACCCGATGAGCAAATCAGGAAACGAGCTGATCGGCCGGACCGGCAGGCTGCTCTGGGGCGGGGTCGCGCTGGGCCTGCTCCTGCTCCTGCTCGTGTCGTTCCCGCTCGTGGGCGGCGCCACCGAAGGCGCGGAGCACGACGCCGAGACGTTCGCCGAGCACCTCGCCGCGTCCGTGCTCGGACCCGAGCTGTCGCCGAGCCTCGTCTCCGACGACGTCTCCGGCACGGAGTACCGGGATCTCACCGTCGCCGTGCAGGCGGGGATCATGTCGGATCCGCGCGTGGCCCGCGTCCGGATCTGGAAGCCCGACGGCGACCTCATCTTCTCGACGGGGCAGCGCGACGACGTCGCGAACTTCGTCGCCGAGGGCGACCCGCAGATCGGGCAGGCGGCGGCCGGCGAGACCGTGAGCATCGTCACCCCACCGAACGTCGGCGCGGAGCCGGGACTCGCCGGGTCGGACGAGCAGTTGCTGCGAACGTACGTGCCGCTGCGGATGACCGGGTACGCCTCGCCGCTCGGGGTCGTGCAGATCGACCAGCGGTACGCGCACCTCGCCGCGGAGGCCTCGCGTCGGTGGCGCCCGATCCAGATCGCGGCGGGGGTTCTGCTCCCCGGCGCACTGATCCTGTTCGCCGTCTCGATGTTCCGGACCGCGAGACAACGGCGTGCCGGCATCGGGTTCGGGCCGCGCGGCGGCGCGGTCTCGAAGGAGGAGCAGCGAGCGGCTCGCGAGGCGAACAAGCGGGCCAAGGCCGCCGAGCGCGCCTCGCGGGACGCGGAGAAGCGTCTGTCGAGCATGCAGCAGCGCTTGAAGGATGCGGAGGAGAAGGTTCCGGCAACGGCGACCGAGCGGATCGCCGAGCTCGAGTCCGACGTGCACGAGTCCGAGGGCGAGCTCGCCAAGCGCGCCGGCGAGATCGAGGAGCTGCGCGCCGAGCTCGCCGAACGGGACGCGCGGCTCTCCGAGGCGGCGAGGCTGGCGACGGGCAAGCAGGCCGAGGCCGACGCCGCCCGCGACCTCGTCGAGGAAGCCGAGCGTCGCGTCGCTCAGGCCGAGCGGCGGATCGCCGAGGCCGATCAGCGATCCTCGCAGGCTCGGCTCGACGTGGCGGCCATCGAGCAACGGCTCGCGGTCGCGGAACAGCAGGCGGACGCGGCGATGGGTCGCGCGACGGCCGCCGACACCGCGCGGGCCGAGCTCGAACGCAGGATCGCGACCGACGAGGAGTTGAACCGGATGGTCTCGGAGCGGCTGGCCGAGGCCGATACGGCGCGGGCCGAGCTCGAGCGCCGAGCCGTCCGGGCGGAGCGCGAGGCGCGAGAGTCCGCGGACCGGCTCGCCGAGGCCGAGGCCGCGCGGGCCGAGCTCGAGCGGCGGACCATCCGGGCCGAGGAGGAGGGCCGGGAGGCGACGCAGCGACTGAACCAGGCCGGAGCGCGGGACCTCGATCTCGAGCAGCAGCTCCGGGCCGCCGAGCGCAAGGTCACCGAGGCCGAGCGCCGGCTGGCGGAGGCGGAGTTCAGGGCTTCGGAGGCCGAACGCGCCACGGCGGAGGCGGTCGAGGTCGCGCTCGCCGGTGCGGTCGCCGCGAAGGAGAAGGAGAGCGGGTCGAAGAAGGTCTCCGTGGCGCTTCGCAAGACGGAGATCGAGCGCGACGAGCTGCAGAGCAGGCTCGAGCAGCTCGAGGCCGTCCTGTCGGATGCTCAGGGCGACCTCGAGGCCCGGGATCGGGAGCTGACCTCGGTGCGCGCCGAGCTGTCGGCCGCTCGGGAGCGGGCGGCGACGCTGTCGGCGCTCGAGGATCGGGCCGCGTCGGCCGAGAGCGGACTCGCCGCGACGTCCGATCGGATCGGCGAGCTCCAGCGCCGGCTGAGCGAGTCCGAGGAAGGGCTCGAGAGCGCTCGCGGCCAGCTGGCCCAGGCGGACCTTCGCGCGACCGAGGCCGAGACCCGCGCCATCCAGGCGGAGACCCGCGCGCTCCAGTCGGAGACGCAGCTGGCGGCCATCGAGAACCGGGCCGAGCACGGGGAGTCCGCGCTCGCGGCGACGGAGGCTCGAGCGAGCCAGGCCGAGGCCGCGCTGTCGGCGGCCGAGACCCGCGCTCGGGAGGCGGAGGGTCTCGCGCGGGCGATGGAGGAGCGCGCGATCCGCGCGGAGTCGAGCCTGTCCTCGGCCGAGAGCCACGAGCTCGACGCCAGGACCAACCTCGAGGTCGTCATGGCTCGGGCCACCCAGGCGGAGACGAGCATGAGCTCGCTCCAGGACCGGGCGACCGATGCGGAGTCGCGACTGGCCGAGGCCGAGTCGCGCGCGGCGACCGCGCTCGCCAGGATCACCGAGGCCGAGACCAGGACCGCCGAGGCCGAAACCAGGGCCGCGGACGTCGAGTCTCGGCTCGCGCAGGCCGAGGCTCGTGCCGCCGATGCCGAGGCCAGGCTCGGGGACGCCGGCTCACGGCTCGAGGGATCCGAGCATCACGAGCTCGAGCTGGCGGCCGAGCTCGAGCGGGTCGAGCGAGAGCGCGTCGAGCTGGCCACGGAGCTCGAGCGCGTTACGGCCGAGCTCGCGGCGGTTCCCACGGTCGCTCAGAACGGACGGGACGCCGAGGGAATGGTGGTCGCGGCTTCCGGATCCTCCGCCGAGCTCGAGGCCAGGATCGAAGAGCTCGAGAGCGCCCGGCGGACCGACGTCTCCGAGCTCGGGCGCGCGCAGGAGTCCCTCGCGAACACCCAGATGGAGCTCACGAACGCGAACCGCAAGCTGAAGGAGACGGAGGCGAAGCTCCGTGAGCTCGAGGGCGGCGCGCCCCCACGTGAGGCGCCCGTGCGCACGCGTGAGCCCGAGCCGGTCGCGCTCGGCTACGGCTCGGTCGGCAGCGATCTGGATTACGGGTTCTCCTCCCCCGGCGAGTACGAGTCGATCGACGAGCGTCTGTCGAGCCTTCGGGCCGAGCTCGACGGCGGCGGGAACGGCAACGGGAACGGCTGGGGCGGCACCTCGTCGGAGCCCGAGCCGATCTCCGAGCGTGAGTCGCTGTTCGAGTCGGGTTCTGAGCCGGAGAGCGCCGAGGAGGAGGAGGGTCTGTCGCTCCGAGCCCGGCTCGCGCGGGCGGCCGCTGCCAGGCGCCGCGGGCCGATCGCCTGACGCCCGCTAGGACGGGAGCAGGTCGACGGCGTAGGAGGACAGCAGCGCTCCCTCGACCCGTTTCGCGGGGAGCAGGCGCGGCATCGGATACCGGTAGCGGCGGCTCAGCTCGAGGTGCGGAGCACACAGCGGCACCATCCGCCCGCCCCGGTGACGGACGACGACGCTGCACGCGCCAGGGACACGCGATCCCCACATCGACAGGCACAGGTGGCAGGCCAGCCGGAGTCGCTGCGGATACCCGAACGCCGCGCGATAGCCGTGCAGGTGCTCGACGATCCGGCCCCACAGCGCGACCGTGCCGAGCACGGCCGGGTCGCGGGTCCGGCGAAGCAGATCCGGCCCGATGACGGCGTGGATCCCGCACGTGCAGTCGAGGTCGGGAACGGCGTGGGCCCGGCGTCGCGTGCACGCCGCGGTGGCAGCCCGGCGGAGCGGCCACGGCCTGCCGTCGCCGGCGATCGGAAGGAGGCGCACGTCGCTGCCGTCGGTGGACCCGGTCAGGGTCCAGGTGCGCCAGGCGTGTACCGGCTCCGTGAGCGTCAGGACCGGGGCGTCGAGTGGGGCGGCGAGCATCCTCAGCCCTCCGGATCCGCGGTGACCGGGTCGGGGTGCGAGGGCTCGAGGTCCGGCACCTCCTGAGGAACCGGCTCCGACTGAGGGTCGACCTCGATGATCCGCCTCGCCGGGCCGATGTCCATGGCGTCTCCCTCGAGACCGCGATCTCGCGACCGCTCCGCCGAGCGTACTCCCCTCGGCTCCTTCGGGGCCAGCCTCCCGGTTCGGTCAGTCGAGCACGAGCCGGTAGATCCCCCCGAAGTCGCTGAAGAAGATCGTGCCGTTCGGGGCGACCTCGAAGGAGATCGTCCCCCTCCCGTGGTCGTACACCACCCTGCGGGCGCTGATGCCGTCACGATCGTCGTTCAGGATCATCCTCGTCACGTCGCCGTTGTTGATCGCGCCGGAGAAGGCGGCGCCTTCGCTGCGGCGACCGAGGTGGCATCCGTCGCAGAACGCGATGCCGGTGATCCCGATCGTGTTCTCGTACAGGACCTCGGGCAGGACCGGGTTCGGACCGTCCTGGTTCGTGTTCTCCGGCGCCGATCCCCCGCAGGTCTCGCTCGGCCCCCATCCGTAGTTCCGCCCGGACAGGATGCGGTTCACCTCGTCGTTGCACCCGGGGCCGTTCTCCGTCTCCCACAGGTCGTCGGTCTGCGGGTCGAACGCGAACCCGAAGGAGTTGCGGATCCCGAACGCCCACACGCGATCGTCGAACGGGTTGCCGGCGGGCACGTCGCCGTCGGGCTCGATGCGCAGGATCTTGCCGCGGTTCTCCGACATGTCCTGCGAGTTCGAGGAGTCGTGCGCGTCCCCGACGATCGCGTACAGCATCCCGTCCGAACCGAACAGGATCCGGCCGCCGTTGTGGTACGGGCCGCCCCCTGCCGGCGTGGACAGGAGCGTGTGGCGATTCACGCCCGAGCCGTCCCGGTCCCGGTAGCGCAGGATCTGGTTGCGAAGGCCCCCGCCGGCGTTCCGGGTGGCGTAGACGTACACGAGCGCCTTGTCCGGATAGTCGGGATGCAGCGCGATCCCGAGCATGCCGCGCTCGCCATCCCCGTTCACGCCCGGCACCGTGGCGAACAGGCGGTCGCGACGCGTGTCGCGATCGAAGATCCGGATCTGCCCCGACTCCTTCTCCACGTACCAGATCGTGTTCCCCGGTCCGAACGTGAACGCGACGGGCTGATCGAGCCCCCCCGCCACGAGGCGGGCTTCGATCGACCGGCCCGCGCTCGCGCTGGGCGCGAACACCAGCGGGACCAGGGTGAGGGCAAGCAGGACGGCGAGCGTCCGTTTCGTCATCGGGAACCTCCTCGGTTGCGTCGTCATCGCGGGCCTGCGTCGCTCGGCCGCCGCGTTCCTTCGAACGGAGCGGCCCCCCATCATCCCGCATGGTCGCGCCAACGACGGCCCGCGGCCTTGCCGGGCCGGATGGCCGTTGGTCGGGCCGGCGGCCCCTATCATCGGGCCATGCCCAGCGTGGTCCGCTTCGTCGTCGTGCTCGCCCTGCTGACCGTGGCCTGCAACGCCGGGGTCGACGAGGCGTCGGATGCGCTCGAGTCCAGACCACCACCGACGCCGTCGCCGAGCGCGTCCGCGTCGCCGAGCGGATCCCCCTCCCCAACGGACGACACGATCGAGGTGACCACGCCGCAGCCCGGCGACGAGATCCGCTCGCCGGTGCAGATCTCCGGCGAGGCCGAGGTGTTCGAGGGCACCGTCACCATCCGCATCGTCGACGCGAGCGATCGGGAGCTCGCCGCGGGCTTCGCGACCGCGACGTGCGGGAGCGGTTGCCGAGGATCCTTCTCGACGGAGCTGTTCTTCTTCACCGAGCTCGCGCAATCGGGGACGGTCGAGGTGTTCGAGGAGAGCGCCGAGGATGGTTCGGCGCTCCACGTGGTCTCCATCCCGGTGACGCTGGTGCCGGGAACGTGAGCCCCGACTGGGAGCGGCGCTTCCGGGCCCCGACGCGGACCCTGCCGAGCTGGTCGCGCCACGCGCCCGAGCGGATGGTGTTCCGCTCGGACGAGGAGGGCTCCTACCAGGCCTATGCGTGGGACCGCGCGAGCGGCGGCATGCGACGGGCGACCGACGAGCCGGTCGGCGTGGCCATGGCCACGGTCTCGGCCGACGGCTCGGAGGTCGTCTGGTTCTCCGATGCGACGGGTGACGAATCGGGCTCGTGGCTGGCGGTCTCGTTCGAGGGCGGGGAGCCGCGAGCCCTGCTCCCGGGCGCGCCGATCGGATGGCCGAGCGGCCTCGCGGTCGGCCTCGAGCGGGTCGTCGGCGTCATCGCCGACCGCGACGGGTTCGGTGTCTACGTCTCGGAGCGGGGCGGGCCGGCGCGAGCGATCCACCGCGACGTCGAGAGCGTCTCGTTCAGCGACCTCGACTACCACCTCGAGGGGTTCGACCTCGTCGGCCTGTCCGCCGACGAGACGCTCGTCGGCCTCGAGGTCTCACAGGATGACGACGGCATCCATCGTGCGCTCCTCACGCTCGACGCGCAGAGCGGGGAGGTCGTCGGCACGCTGGCCGACGGGCCTGGCCTGGCGCTGGACGCCTACGCCTGGTCGCCGGCCGCCGGCGACCCCCGGCTGCTCGTCGGTCACGAGCGAGACGACATGGTCCGGCCCGCCGTGTGGAACCCGGTCACCGGGGAGCGCCAGGACCTCGAGCCGGGCCTGCCGGGCGACGTCGTCCCCGTCGACTGGTGGCCGGACGCCCGCTCGATCCTCGTCGTCCATCTGTTCCGCGGGCGGCATCAGCTGTTCCGGCTCGATCTCGAGGGCGGGAGCCTGACCGAGGTTCGCCACCCTCCCGGCGAGGTCCACGGGGCTCGTGTCCGGCCCGACGGCCGCGTCTGGCTCCGCGTCTCGAGCGGCGACCGGGCGCCCGCGGTGCTCGACGACACCGGCCGGGAGGTGCTGCCGGCGGCCCCCGGCGGCGATCGGGAGGGCCGGCCGTACCTCGAGTGGCGGTTCCGCAACGTCGAGGGCGAGTGGGTCCACGGCTGGCTCGTCGTGCCGGAGGGAGACGGGCCGCATCCGGTCTACCTGAAGGTGCACGGGGGCCCGAACTGGCTCTACCTCGACACCTGGTGGCCCGACGTGCAGAGCCTCGCGGACGCCGGGTTCGTCGTCGCGATGGTGAACTACCGCGGCTCGATCGGGTTCGGGCGCAGGTGGCGCGACCACATCATCCGGGACATCGGGTTCCCCGAGGTCCAGGACGTGGTCGCGGGCCTCGACGATCTCCTCGCGCGCGGGATCGCCGACCCCGAGCGCGTCACGATCGGCGGGTGGTCGTGGGGTGGATACATCACGCTCCTCGCGCTGGGCCTGCACCCGGACCGGTTCGTCGCCGGCGTGGGGGCGGTGCCGGTGGGCGACTACATGGCCTCGTACGAGGACTCGGCGCCCTCGCTCCAGGCGTTCGACCGCGCGCTCGTCGGCGGGGTCGTGCACGACCTTCCCGAGTTCGTCCGGGAGCGATCGCCCGTCACCTACGTCGATCGCGTCCGGGCGAAGGTGCTCGTCCTCGTCGGCGAGCACGACACCCGGTGCCCGCCGCGCCAGGTGCACGCGTACGTCGAGGCGCTCGAGCGGGCCGGTGGCGACGTCGAGCTCTACTCCTACGAGGAGGGGCACAGCTCGTACGTCGTCGAGGAGGAGATCCGCGAGTGGGGGACGGTCCTCGAGTTCCTCACGCGCGCGGTCGGGTCCGGGTCGCGGTCCTCACTCGCCGACGGTGGTGAAGCTCCGCCACAGCCCCGTCTCGTCGATCGCTAGGCGCGGTCCCTGGTACCCGTAGCCGCCCTCGATCATCAGCTGCACGTCGTTCTCGGAGTATCCGAGGCGGGCGAGATCGGCGCGTTCGCGTTCGGACAGCGTGTCGAAGTCCGTGTCGATGAGGTACGGCCAGATGGTGATCGTGCCGTATCCCTCGATCTCTCGCGGCGCCGCGGCGGGAAGCTCCAGGACCGCGACCATGAGCTCGAGGTCCGAGGGGTCCTCGCGCCATCCCGGGATCGGATCCGACCCGCTGTCGAAGTCGTGGGCGAACGTGTTCGGATCGAGGAAGGCGCCGAGCGCGTCCACGTCGCCGGCCGCGGCGGCGTCGTAGATCCCCTGCGCGGTGGCGGCGACCTCGGGCGGAACGCCGGTCACGTCGGGAGCAGGGGGCGCGGGCGCCGGCCCGGTCACGGCGGGCACCCGCTCCGGTTGGCCGACGAGCTGGAGAGCCGACACGCTCACCACCACGAGCGCGACCACCGCGGCGACGGCCACTCCTGCCGTGACCACGCGCCGGCCCCGGGCTCGACGCACCGTCGCCCTTCGCGAGCGCTCGACATCGATCGGCATCTCCGTCGACAGGTCGTGCAAGAGGGCGCGCAGCCGCGTGTCCATCACTCGTCCTCCGGGAGCTCGTGGCGGAGGCGTTCGAGTCCGCGCGAGACCGTGGACTTCACGGTCCCCACGGGCATGCCGAGCGCCTCGGCCGTGTCCGCCTCGCTCAGGTCCTCGTAGAAGCGCAGCACGATCGCCGCGCGCTGCTCGGGTCGCAGGCCCATGAGCGCCTGCCGGAGCCGGTCGCGGTCGCCGAGATCGCGCGATGGGGGAGCGGCCTCCTGGGGATGCTGGCGCTCGAGCCAGGCGCGCTCCACGCGGCGCCGGCGGAAGTGCGAGGTCGACAGGTTGACGATCGTCCGGCGCAGGTACCACCAGAAGGCGTCGCGGTGCCGGATGTCGCGGAAGCGACCCATGACCCGGACGAACGCGTCCTGGACGAGGTCCTCGGCCAGGGCCGCGTCTCCGGTCAGGAGGTAGGCGAGTCGCAGCGCCTCGGGCGCATGGGCCCGGTACAGGGCGTCGATGCCGCCCTCGCCCGCCCGTTCACGCTCGCGATCCACGCTCAGAACCGTCACATCCCGAAGACGCGCAGGTGCCGCCCGAGGTTCCTCGGGGGCGGGATCGATCCCGCGAGCCTCAGACCAGGCCCTGGTCGAGCATGGCGTCGGCGACCTTGATGAAGCCGGCGATGTTCGCGCCGTTCACGTAGTTGCCCGGCGTCCCGAACTCCTCCGCGGTCTCCCGGCACTGCTTGTGGATCGACTTCATGATCTCCTTCAGGCGCGCGTCGACCTCCTCCCGAGGCCACGCGATGCGCAGGGAGTCCTGCGCCATCTCGAGCCCGGAGACGGCCACGCCCCCCGCGTTCGCGGCCTTGCCCGGTCCGAACAGGACGTTGGCGCTCAGGAACATGTCCACGCCCTCGGGCACGGTCGGCATGTTCGAGCCCTCGCTCACGACGTAGACGCCTCCCGCGACGAGGTTCGCCGCGTCCTTGGCGTTGATCTCGTTCTCGATCGCGCTCGGGAACGCGCACTCGGCCGGGATGCTCCACAGGGGGTTGGCATCGGCCGTCGGGTCCGCCGCGGTGAACGTGGCGCTCGGGAACCGGTCCACGTACTCGGCGATCCGTCCCCGGCGCTGCTCCTTCAGGTCCATGACCCAGCCGAGCTTCTCGTGATCGATCCCGTCCGGATCGTGGATGAACCCGCCCGAGTCCGAGAGGGTGACGGCCTTCGCGCCCATGTCGAGCAGCTTCTCGATCGTGTACTGGGCCACGTTGCCGCTGCCGGAGACGAGGCACGTCTTCCCCTCGAGGCTGTCGTCGCGGGTCCCGAGCATCTCGTGCGCGAAGTAGACGGCGCCGTAGCCGGTCGCCTCGGGGCGGATCATCGACCCACCCCACTCGACGCCCTTGCCCGTGAGCGCGCCGGTGAACTCGTTGCGGATGCGCTTGTACTGGCCGAACAGGAACCCGATCTCGCGCCCGCCCACCCCGATGTCGCCTGCCGGCACGTCGGTGTTCGGACCGATGTGCCGTTGGAGCTCGGTCATGAACGACTGGCAGAAGCGCATGACCTCCGCGTCGCTCCTGCCCTTCGGGTCGAAGTCCGCCCCACCCTTGCCGCCGCCCATCGGGAGCGTGGTGAGCGCGTTCTTGAAGACCTGCTCGAACGCGAGGAACTTCAGCAGGCCGATCGTGACGTCCGGATGGAAGCGCAGGCCGCCCTTGTAGGGGCCGATCGCGCTGCTCATCTCGACGCGGAAGCCGCGGCTGATCTGGATCTCGTTCGCGTCGTCGACCCACGGCACGCGAAAGCCGAGGATGCGCTCGGGCTCGACCATCCGATCGAGGATCTTCGCCTCCCGGTAGATCGGGACACGCTCGATGACGAGCTCGACCGAGGCGGCGAACTCGCGGACGGCCTGGTGGAACTCGATCTGGAGTGGGTTCTTTCTGACGACGTCCTCGACGAGCCCATCGATGTATGCGCTCACCGGGCAGGTGCCTCCTCGAGATGGTTGGGGATCGATCGAAGCGTACCGGAGCGACCCGCCGGACGGGTCGAGGCCGACAGCGGTCCGGACCGAGGGTCTTCCCGGCTCCCCCGTAGACTCGGAGCTCCAGGTGAACGCCGTCATGCGCGACGCAGGAGCGAGCTCGTGAGCCCGTGGATCGTGCTGGGTGCCGTGGTGCTCGCCGCCCTCATCGCGTGGCTCGGGATCACCGGACTCCGGGCCGCATCGGGCGCCGGCGTGGATCTCGAGTCCCCCGCGCCGGAGGACGTCGATGAGCTCGACGTCTATCTCGTGTGCCGCGAGTGCGGCACCGAGCTTCGGGTCACGCGGCTGGGCGAGCTCCAGGTGCCGAGGCACTGCGGCGAGACGATGGACGTCGTCCGGCGTCCGGCCGCCGGGTCGGACTGAGCCGCCGGTTCTCCACACGGGTCACGGGCGGAGCGAGCACGTTTCCCACAGGTTTCCCCCAGGCGGGGGTGCAGGTCAGCGCCAGCGGGTGGCCGCGATGAACCCGGCGGCGATCATCGCCAGGCCGATCCACAGCCAGTGCTGCTGGGTCCCGCCCGGGAGGAGGAAGTTCGCGTAGTTGAGGACGATGACGAGCACGCCGAGCGCGATGATGCCCAGGACGACGTAGCCGTACCAGGACGGGCTCGCCTTCGGCTTCTTCTTGGGCGGCGGGGCGGCGTAGGGCCGGGAGGTCCGCCGCTGCCGGGATCGGGACTTCGGCATGGCGCCGACGATGTTACCCGGGCAGCAGCCGGAGGGAGTCCTTCGCCGCGGCCTCGACCGCCGGACGCGTGAACGGGCAGGGCCGGAGCTCGCCGCCCGCCCACAGCGGGGCCTGGTCGTTCCAGTGCGTCGAGGCCGGGTTGCCCGACTGTCCGGTCGTGAGCACGGCCATCGAGCGGTCGAGGTCGCCGAGGTCGACGACGACGCGCCACGACGGCACGACGAGGGCGTCGAACCCGAGCCGGGCGTCGATGCCGCCCTGGAGCACGGTCTGCTCGTCGCCTCCGAGCTCGTGCTCGGCCGCGACGAACAGCGCGCCGAGCCCGGGAAGGCGCGCGAGGGGATGCGCGAAGCGCACCCGGTGCAGCGCTCCCCATCGCCACCCGTCTCGATTCGAGCCGAGCCGCTCACGGAGCACGTCGAGGGCGGCGTCGAGCGATGCCTCGAGGACGTCGGCCCGGGCGCGGCCGCCGGGTTCGGTGCGCTCGAGCAGCTCGGGCAGCGCCGAGCACGCGAACGCCTCGCGCCAGGCGAAGTACCGATCGAACGTGTCGCGGTCGGCCTCGGCGTGCAGGAGGGCCTCGGCGAGCGTTCCGACCCAGACCTCGTACAGCGCGGCCGCGACCGAGTCGGGTCGAAGGTCTCCGTCCCACGCCCGCAGCGCCTCGAGCGCCCAGCGCGCGTCCTCGCCCTTGGGTGTGGTCTCGAGCAGGCGGGGCAGGATCCGCCGCGCCGGCAACGAGACGGTGTCCACCTGGAGCCGGCCGGCGGTCTCGACCGACCACGACGACGAGGCCGCGAGCTCGTCGGTGATGCGCCGTGCGCGAAACGGCGCGTGGAAGTCTCGGCCGATGAGGTGCGGGTAGGCGGCGTCGTGGTTCCGGTTGTTGGCCGTGACGACGGAGCCCGCCTTCGGGTCCATCGCCCACGGGAGTCGTTCGAAGGGGATCCAGCCCTCCCACTCGTGTTGCGAGGTCCATCCCGGGACCGGCACCGTGCCGTCGCCGCTTCGCCGGATGGGGAACCGGCCGGTGCACTGGTAGGCGATCGTGCCCTCGACGTCGGCGTACACGACGTTTTGCCCCGGGCAGGCGAGCCCGCGCAGGCTCTGGCGGAACTCCTCGAACGAGGTGGCCCTCACGATCCCGACCAGCGTCTCCGGTTCGACCAGGCCGTCGGCCGCCGTCCAGCGGAGCGCATAGGTCTCCTCGAGCGGAGCGAACTCGTTGCCAGCGACGCCGACCGTGGACCACTCGAGGAGCGGGCCGTGCCGGGACTCGCGCACCTGGAGCGTGACCGGGTCGCCGCCGCGGATGCCGATCGTCTCCTCGTGCGTTCGCAGCGGCTCCCAGGCGCCGTCGAACTCCGCCGAGGTCCCCGATGCGTCGAGGCGCTCGACGTAGAGGTCCTGCACGTCGCCCGAGACGTTCGTCAGGCCCCACGCGTGGTGGGCCGTCGTGCCGATCGCGATGCCGGGCGCGAACGGGAACGCGACGCCGCGCGCCCGGTACCCGGGGGCCGACAGGTGGATCTCGAACCAGGCCGCCGGCTGCTGCGCGAGCAGGTGGGGGTCGTTCGCGAGCAGGGGGGCCCCGCTGCTCGTGTGCGCCCCGGCGATCGCCCACGCGTTCGACCCCTGACCGTTCGATCGCGGGAGCCCGTCCAGCAGCCGGCCGGAGAGGGAGCCCGCCGGGACGTCGAGCGCGCCCTGCTCGTCCCTCGGCCCGTCCGCCGGTCCGACCGGCGGCAGGAGCGTGTCGGCGGTCTCGGCCCCGAGGCGGTCCGCGAGGTGCACCCGCAGCAGCTCGTGGCCCCAGTTCCCCGAGAGCCCCCAGGCCACGTAGGCGAAGGCCGCGGCCCAGGACCCGAGGTCCTCGGGGAGCTCGGGCGCGATCGCGAGCAGTCCGTACTCGAGCGGGGGCGAGGGCATCGTCCGCGTCCACGCGTGCACGCCCTCGACGAAGCGGCGCATCATCGCCCGGGAGGCGTCGGACCAGCGTTCGGCCTCGGCGGCGCCGATGCGGGCGAAGCCGACGGTCCTGGCGAACCGGTCCGCCGGCAGCGTGAGCTCCGAGAACCACTCGGAGAGGCGCCCCGACGCCGCCCGGAGCGTCAGGTCGATCTGGAACAGCCGTTCGGAGGCGTGCACCACGCCCTGCGCGAACCACAGATCCTCCTGCGAGCTCGCCGTCACGTACGGGATGCCCCACGCGTCCCGCAGGACCTCCACCGGCTCGCGGAGTCCGGGCAGGAGGAGCTCGCCCTCGACCGGGGCGAGCGCGGCGGTGGCGACGTCGCGAAGCTCCTGCAGCGGATCGACCATGGCGAGGGAGCCTATCCGGTCGCCGGATGAGCTCACCCGAGAGCGAGCGCGCCGTCCGGGGGTCTGGAATGATGCCCGCCATGGACGAGCACCGGCCGTGGCTCGACAGCTATCCGCCCGGCGTCCCCCACTCCCTCGAGCCCTACCCGGACCTCACGGTGTTCGGGCTCCTCGAGGCCTCGGCGCGGACGCACGGGGACGCGGTCGCGCTCGGCTGGTTCGGGAAGAAGATCTCCTACGCCTCGCTCCTCCAGGAGGTCGAGCGCTGCTCGGCGGCGCTGGCGGGTCTGGGGGTGAGCAAGGGCGACCGCGTCGCGCTCGTCCTGCCGAACACGCCGCAGTACGTCGTGGCGTTCTACGCGACCGTCCGGCTCGGGGCCGTCGTCGTCGGCAACAACCCGCTGTACACGACGCGGGAGATGGAGCACCAGCTCCGCGACAGCGGCGCCTCGGTCGTGATCGTCCTGGACCTCCTGTACTCGGATTTCGCCGACGTGTTCGAGACGGTCGGGCTTGAGCACGTCGTCGTCGCGCGCCTGAACGACTACATGCCGTTCCCGAAGCGGCAGCTGGCGCCGATGCTCCGGTTCAAGAAGGCGCAGCGAGCCCAGGGCAAGCCGTGGCCGCCGGTGCCGAAGGGAGCCCGCGTCATCTGGTGGGAGTCCTGGCTCCGCGACGCGGGACCGGTCCCGGTGGCGCCCAGGCTCGATCCGGCGACCGACGCCGCCGGGTTCATCTACACGGGCGGCACGACCGGCATCTCGAAGGGCGCGATGCTCTCCCACCGCAACCTCGTGGCGAACGCGCTCCAGGGGGTCGCCTGTCTCCAGCTCGAGGTCGGCAAGGAGGCGCTGCTCGGCCCGCTGCCGTTCTTCCACTCGTTCGGGATGATCACGATGAACGTGGCGATCGCGGTCGCCGGCAAGATGGTGCCGATCCCGAACCCGCGCGACCTCCATCTCGTCCTGGAGGAGATGGCCAAGGAGAAGCCGACGTTCGTGCCCGGCGTCCCGCGGCTGTTCAACGCCCTCAACGAGTCCCCGCTCACGGCGAAGTTCGATCTGCGCTCGGTCAAGGCGTGCATCTCCGGTGCGGCGCCGCTGCCGACCGCGGTGGCCGAGCGGTTCGCCGAGATCACGGGCGGGGCCAAGCTCGTCGAGGGTTACGGGCTGACCGAGTGCTCGCCGCTCACGCACGTGAATCCGCTGTCGGCGCCGCGAGCCGGGTCGATCGGCCTGCCCGCGCCGGACACCGACTGCAGGATCGTCGACCTCGCCGACCCGGAACGGACGCTCGGCCCCGGCGAGTCCGGCGAGCTGTGCATCCGCGGCCCGCAGGTGATGCTCGGCTACTGGAACCGGCCGGAGGAGACCGCGCTCGCGATCCGCAACGGCTGGTTCCACACGGGCGACGTCGCCGCGATGGATCCGGACGGCTACTTCCGCATCGTCGACCGGCTGAAGGAGATGATCATCGTCTCCGGGTTCAACGTGTACCCGAACGAGGTCGAGGATGCCCTGTACCGGCATCCGAAGATCTCGAAGGTCGCCGTGATCGGCGTCCCGGACTCCTCGACGGGGGAGGCCGTCAAGGCCTTCGTCGTGTTGAAGGAGGGCGAGAGCGCGACGGCGGAAGAGATCGTGGCCTGGGCGCGGGATCCGTCGAACGGCCTGACGGCCTACCGCGCGCCCAAGCAGGTCGAGTTCCGACCCGAGCTCCCCGAGACGATGGTGGGCAAGGTGCTTCGCCGGGTGCTCGTCGAGGAGGAACGGCAGAGGGCTCGGGCCGGCGACCCTGCCTCGTGAGCCCGCTGCCCGTCGACCTCGGCGACGGAGGCCTCCTCCGCCGGCTCACGATGAGCGATCTCGAGGAGATCTGGGCGCTCGTCGAGACCGAGCGGGACCGGCTCGGCGTGTGGATGCCGTGGATCGAGTCGACCCGGACGATCGACGATCAGCGACGGTGGCTCGCCGGCGTCGTGAACGACTCCAGGCAGCTCGACGGCCTCGGGATCTTCGTCGACGGCCGGTACGCCGGCGGCGTCGGCCTCACGTTCGATCCGTTCTCGATCGTCGGCGAGATCGGGTACTGGATCGCACAGCCGTACGAGGGCCGGGGGTATGTGAGCCGGTCGTGCAGGGCGATGATCGACATCGCGTTCGGTGAGCTCGGCGTGCACCGGATCGTCATCCGCGCGGGACGCGACAACGCGAGGAGCCGGGCCATCCCCGAGCGGCTCGGGTTCACGCGGGAAGGCATCGCTCGCGGCGAGGGACGGGGGACCGCTGGGTTCTACGACCTCGTCGTGTACGCGATCCTCGAGGACGAGTGGCCGCCCGCGTCGTGAGCGGCCTCGACGCGTGACGGCGATCCGGGCCGTCGTCTTCGACCTGTTCGGCACGCTCGTCTACGAGTTCCCGCGGCGGGACTGGGACGATGCGCTCGCCACCGTCGCCGCGGTGCTCGAGGCCGACCCCGAGGCGTTCCGCGCGGCCTGGGACGCCACCTCGATCGAGCGACAGACGGGCGCGATGGGATCGATCGAGGAGATCCTGTCGACGATCGCGGCACGGGCGGGCGCCTGGCCGACGGAGTCGCAGTTCGCCGAGGCGCTCGAGGTCCGGCGCGAGCTCTACCGAACGTGGTTCGTCCCCCGCCCCGGCGCCCTCGAGACGGTCGAGCGGATCCGCCGCGACGGGTATCCGATCGGTCTCGTCAGCATGTGCGCGCCCGACACCCCGGCGATGTGGAGGGCGTCCCCGCTCGCGGGCACCGTGGATGTCGAGGTCTTCTCGTGCGAGGTGGGGCTCCGAAAGCCCCACCCGGAGATCTACCGGTACGCGACCGACCGGCTGGGCGTCGAGCCGTCGGGGTGCCTGTACGTCGGGGACGGCTCCTACGGCGAGCTCTCGGGCGCCGAGGCCGTCGGGATGCGCGCCGTGCTCATCCGCGATCCCGACGAGCAGGCCGAGATGCTCCGTCCCGAGGCCGAGTCCTGGGAAGGCGAGTCGGTGAGCGACCTGCGGGAGATCCTCCCCCTGCTCGAGGGCTGACGGTCGCGGCTTGCCGCGGTCGCCGGGTCAGAACTGGATGCCGCAGTTCTCGCACAGGAACGTGTGGCCGCGCACGTTCAGGCTGTGGCCGCCGCACCGAGCGCAGCGCCGACACGTCCCCGCCACCGCGCAGTCCACCGGGTCGGTCGTCTCGCCGGGCTGGTCCCAGCTCGTGGCGCCCTCGGAGGGTCGGGGCAGCTGGACCGAGAGCAGGTGCATCGGCTCGTCACCGCTCACGAACCCGTGGGGATGGGCGGCGGCGCGACCGATGATGAGGCCGGGCGTGAGCGGGACCGGGCTCGCCGCGACGAGGGCCTCACCCGTTCCGTTCAGCACCACCGTCCACTCCTCCGAGTCCGGATGCGTGTGCGCGTACGCGATCTGGTTCGGCGCGAACCCCTGGAGGGACAGGTAGTAGTCGCTCCCCTGGCTGATCGGTACGCGGCGGAACCCCGACGGGCATGGCGCGACCAGGTCCGAGGAGCGCATGCCGAACACGTCGAGGTTGCCGAGGACCTCGGAGAGATCACCGATGTGATGCATGGTCACCTCCCGCCGCCTCCGCGCCGACCGGAGGCTCGCCGTCGATCGTCACGTCGATCCCGACCGCGGCCGCTGCCTGGATCGCGTGCCGCCGCTCCTCCTCGGTGAGGGGCCGGAGCGGACGGCGGACGTCGGTCCGGATCGGCACGCCGCGGGCGACGAGGATCTGCTTGAGGGCGGCCTGGAAGGGCAACGGTCCGAGCCGCTCGCGGAGGAGGGCCACCTGCATGCCGGCCGACTGACTGCGCTGATGCACGAGCGCCGTGACGATCTCGGGGAACGCGGTCGCGAGCCCGGAGACGGCGCCGAGCGCGCCGTGCGAGAGCCCCTCGAGGACGAGCGGCTCCGAGCCGACGAACAGGTCGAGCCCGTCGATCAGGTAGGGCTCGACCGCCGCCCACGGCGTGTCCGAGACCTTCAACCCGGTCAGGTTCGGCGCCGCGTCCCGCAGACGCAGGATGACCTCGGGCGCGATCGCGTACCCGGAGCGTCCGACGAACTCGTACACGTAGAACGGCAGCGGCGCGCACGCGGCCGCGGCCTCGCGCAGGTGCACGAGCAGGGACGACTCGTCGAGCGGGAAGTACGGCGGCGCGATCACCGCGACGGCGTCGGCACCCGCCTCCCGAGCGTGGGCGGCGAGCGCGACGGTCTCGCTCGTCGTCTGCGCGCCGGCGTGGACGGCCACCTGCATGCTCGGGCCGCGCGCCTCCAGGAAGCGCTCGGCGACGCGGCGACGCTCCTCGAGGGACAGGAGGATCCCCTCGCCGGTCGTCCCGCACACGAGGACACCGTCGATCCCGCCCTCGGCGACGAACCGGACGAGGGGCTCGACGGCGGGTTCATCGAGGCGCTCGCCGCCCTCCGTGAGCGGCGTGACGACCGCGGCGATCGCACCCACGAGCACGGCGCGATGGTACTCGCGTCCCCGGCCCGCGTGTTTGTCGCGTCCGGAGGATGGGGAAGGAGGCCACGTGCGACGGGGAGCCGAGGAGATCGTGCGCAGGCGGGCGACGAGTGACCCGCATCTGCGCTGCCCGGTCTGCGGAACGGGGGTGCTCGGCGACATCGCCTACGACGAGCAGCCGAGCACGGAGCGGCTCAAGCAGGACGCGAGCAGCCGCGAGGTCCTGACGTTCTCCTGCGGTCACGAGGTCGAAGCCGGAGGGCTCGCCGAGGCCGCGCGGACCGACCCGAACGTCGAGCGCAGGCAGACGGACGAGACCGTCGATCCGGTCGAGCCCGCTCCGGATCCGCCCGAGCCTCCGATGCCCTCTCCGGACCCTCCGTCACCGAGCCCGGACCCGTTGCCGAGGCCCGATCCGCCACGGCCCGATCCGGCGCCCGCTCCACCCCCGCCGCCGGACTCCGAACCGCCGATCCGCGCGGCGAGCTGACCCGCCCGCTCAGGTTCCGGTCGCGGCCAGTCGATCGTTCGGGCGCTCTTCGGACGCCCGCCCGTCCTCGCCTCGACGGCGGAACTGCGCGGCCTCGGTCGAGCCCTCGAGCGCGAGCGTCGAGGAGGCCCCGCCGCTGATCGTGCTCGACACGCGGTCGAAGTACCCGGTACCGACCTCGGCCTGGTGGCGCGTCGCCGTGTAGCCGAGGTCCTCGAGCTCGAACTCCCGCTCCTGCAGGCGGACGTAGGCGGGCATCCCCTCGGCCGCGTAGCGCTTCGCGAGCTCGAACATCGACGCGTTCAGCGCGTGGAACCCGGCGAGCGTGATGAACTGGAAGCGGTAGCCCATGGCGGCGAGCTCGGTCTGGAAGCGCGCGATCTCCGCGTCGCCCAGGTGGGCGCGCCAGTTGAAGCTCGGAGAGCAGTTGTACGCGAGCAGCGTGTCCGGATACCGGTCGTGGATCGCCTCGGCGAACGCCCGGGCCTCATCGAGATCCGGCGTCGACGTCTCGCACCACAGGAGGTCGGCGTACGGCGCGTACGCCAGCCCGCGGGCGATGGCCGCCTCGATGCCGCTTCGCACGCGGACGAAGCCCTCGGCCGTCCGTTCGCCCGTCACGAACTCGCGGTCGCGCTCGTCGACGTCGGCGGTGAGCAGCGTCGCGCCGAGCGCGTCGGTCCGGGCGATCACGAGCGTCGGGACGCCGAGGACGTCGGCGGCCAGCCGCGCGGCCGACAGCGTCCGGACGAACTGCGAGGTCGGCACGAGGACCTTGCCGCCGAGGTGGCCGCACTTCTTCTCGCTCGCGAGCTGATCCTCGAAGTGCACGCCGGCCGCGCCCGCCTCGATCATCGACTTCATGAGCTCGAACGCGTTCAGCGGGCCGCCGAACCCGGCCTCGGCGTCGGCGACGATCGGGGCCATCCAGTACGTCCCGGTCTCGCCCTCGGCCCAGGCGATCTGGTCCGCGCGCTGGAGCGCGTTGTTGATGCGTCGCACGACGGCCGGCACGCTGCTCGAGGGGTAGAGCGACTGGTCGGGGTAGGTCTGCCCGGCGAGGTTCGCATCGGCGGCGACCTGCCAGCCGGACAGGTAGATGGCCTGGAGGCCGGCCTTCACCATCTCGACGGCCTGACCCCCGGTGAGCGCCCCGAGCGCCCGAACGAGGTCGCGCGTGCACAGCAGGCTCCACAGGCGCTCCGCGCCGAGTCGCGCCAGGGTGTGCTCGACGGCGATCGAGCCTCGGAGCGCGATCACCTCCTCCGCCGAGTAGGTGCGCTCCACGCTCGCCCACCGCGGGCTCGTGCTCCAGTGGGTCCGCAGGTTCTCGGCCTCGCGGCCGATCCGCTCGTGCTGGATCCGGTCGATCATGGGGTTCTCCTCCTGGTACCCGTGGACGGATGGGGGTAACGAACGACCCCCGCCGCTCGGCGAGGGTCGATGGGCGCGCTCGGCCCGGATCGGGTCCGGCCGGCGCGCCTCAGGTCCGGGCTACGGTGCCGCCAGGAGCGAGTTTGAACGGCCGTTCAATCATCGTGGCTCAGTCTGGCCGACCGGCTCGCCGCCGTCAAGGGACCCCTCGGATCCGTGCTCGTGGAGGGTGCCCGAACGGGCGGAGCGGCGTTCGCGGGCGAACTGGATCCAACCGACGACCGAGACCACGCCCGCCGCGAGGATGAGCATGCCGAGGGCGAGCAGGAACGTCGATTGGCGGTCCACCGGCTGAGGGTACCGAACGCCGCTCGGGGACCGGCGCGGCGCGCGGTCGTGCAAGATACCGGCGTGCGCCTGCCCGTGATGCCGCCCGTCTCGCCGATGCTCGCGAAGTCGCTGAAGGACATCCCCGAGGGCCCGTTCAGCTACGAGCCGAAGTGGGACGGGTTCCGCTCGATCGTGTTCCGCGACGGCGACGAGGTCGAGATCGGCAGCCGCAACGAGCGGCCGATGACCCGCTACTTCCCCGATGTCGTCGAGGCCGTCAAGGCGAGCACGCCCGCTCGAGCCGTGATCGACGGCGAGATCGTGGTCCCCGATCCGAAGCTGCGCCGGCTGGAGTTCGAGACGCTGCAGCAGCGCATCCATCCGGCGGACAGCCGCGTGCGGATGCTCGCCGAGACCACCCCGGCGCACTTCATCGGGTTCGACCTGCTCGCGCTCGGTGACGACGACTGGATGAAGCGGCCGTTCGCCGACCGCCGCGCGGCGCTCGAGTCCGCGCTCGCCGACGCCCGCTCGCCGATCCACCTCACGCCGGCGACGACCGACGTCTCGGTCGCGCGGCGGTGGTTCGACGAGTTCGAGGGCGCCGGCCTGGACGGCGTGATCGCCAAGCCGCTCGAGGGCGCGTACCAGCCCGACAAGCGGGTGATGTTCAAGATCAAGCACGAGCGCACCGCCGAGTGCGTCGTCGGAGGGTACCGACTCCACAAGAGCGGGGCCGACGCCGTCGGCTCGCTGCTCCTCGGTCTGTACGACGACGACGGCCGACTCGCGAACGTCGGCGTCATCGGCGCGTTCCCGATGGCGACGCGGCGCTCGCTGCTGGAGGAGCTCCAGCCGTGGGTGACGACGTTCGAGGGGCATCCGTGGAACTGGGAGGCGATGTCCGAGGTGGCTCGGCACCCGCGGAGCTCCGAGTTCAGCCGCTGGAGCCACGGCAAGGACCTGTCGTTCGTGCCGCTTCGGCCCGAGCGGGTCGTCGAGGTCCGGTTCGACCACATGGAGGGGGACCGCTTCCGTCACACGGCGCAGTTCGCTCGGTGGCGGCCCGACCGGGACCCGCGCTCGTGCACGTTCGAGCAGCTCGAGGAGCCGGTGAGCTTCGATCTCGCCGAGATCTTGGGCGTGGACCGCCCGGCGTAGCGCGCTACCCGGCGGCGCGGCGCTTCGCGTCGGCCCGGCGCTCGGCCTCCAGACGCTCGAGGTCGACGTCGCCGTGATCGACGTGCGTCATCGCCGCCGCGATCGCGGGATGGCCGGCGACGTCGCGGATGAGATCGTGCATCGTCTGCGCGACGCGCCGGTACGTCGGGTGCCCCTGCGGCGAGGAGCGGAGCTCGATGAGGTGCATCGCCTCGCGCGCGTTCATCTGCATGACGAACCGGATCCGGTACGCCATCGCGACGGCGTTCTGCGCGACGTCGGGACCCGCGTGGTCGTCGAGGAGCGCCCAGGTCGCCCTCGAGTCCTCCATGACGGCGTTCCACTCCTCGGTCGTGCCGGTCTCCGCGATCGCCTCGGGCACGTCGAACCCGTGGTGCGGGGTAAGCCGCTGCCACTCGAGCGTGAGCAGCCGGTGGCGCTGGAGGTCGCGGAAGGCCCCGTAGTCGCACAGGACGTCGAACCGGTACGAGGTCCGCTCGAACGCGCGCCCGGGCCGGTGCCGGCGGTTCGCTCGCTCGCCAACGTACGCCGACAGGACCGTCTCGCGCTCATCGGCGCTCATCGACTCGGCGAGCGAGCGGAGCTGCTCGTCGGACAGGTCGCTCGTCGCGTACAGCGCCGCCGCCACGACCGCCTCCTCCCCGCCGGGGTCGAAGTCGGTCAGCTCGACGAGCCCACCGCGCTCGGGCTCGGCGCCCTCGGTGAACTTCGCCGCCACGTGCTCGGTCGCCTCGCGGGTCTCGGCCAGGTAGCGCGACCACGCGACGCCCCGGTCGGGCAGATCGACGCGCTTGAGGAAGGCCGGGATGACGGTTCGAAGCTCGACGAGCATGAGGTCGGCGTACTCGCGCACCTCGGCCAGGGGGTGGGCGCGCATCCGCAGCAGCATCTGCTCGTACGTCTGGGCGGTGGCGAACACGCCGAGGTTCGAGCGGGTTCCCGCGGGCAGCAGCGTTCGGAGCGTGTCGCAGGTCTTGGCCGTGATCGTCGAGCGATACAGGAAGTCCGAGTCCTTCGGGTCCTTCGGGAACCGCGTCGCGAAGTGCTCGAACAGCGGCTCGAACATCCGCCCGTACGCCTCGAACGTCCGGGTGGCGAACGCGACGTAGGCGTCCTCGACCGCGCCGCCGGCGATCTCGGGGGGGACCGTGAGCCGCCAGCGCCCGCCGGGACGGTCGTCGTAGCGCATGTAGCGCGTCGACTGCTCGAGGTAGGCGCCCAGGCGATGCCACTCGATCGTCTTGGCCAGGAGCTGTGACGCCTGCTCGCACGCCAGATGCACGCCGCCGAGCTGCGCCACCGAGTCGTCGCCGTACTCGAAGAAGATGCGGTCGTACAGCTGCTCGGCCCTGTCGACCTTCACGCCGCCCGCGGTGACCGCGACGCCGTCCTCGATCTGCTCGGCGAACTCGTCCAGGAACAGCCGGCGGAGCGACTTCGTCGTGCGCGAGTAGCGAGCGAACAGGGCTCCCTTCACGACCTCGGGCAGGTTCGTGAGCGCGAAGACCGGGCCGTCGAGGTTCGTGACGAACGGGGCCAGACGGGAGCGCTCCTCGTCCGTGAACTCCTCGCGGACGAACCAGAGGCTCACGTCAGGCGCCGGTGTCGCCGGTCGGCCCGGTCGGGCCGGTCGGCGGGGGAGCTTCCTCGCCGGCGAACAGCGTCACGACCGTATCCGGGTCGACCTCGGTGAGCGGGAGCGGGTCCTGCGCGGCGACCTTGTTGCCGAGCGGACAGTTCGGGTTCACCTCGACCTGGTCGCTCGAGATCACCGACCTGAGGCCGGCGCGATCGAGCGCGTTCTGGGCGGCGTTGAAGGAGAGGCATCGGACCTCGGGCACGGCGACGAGCTCGGTTCCGGTGGAGACGAACAGCGTGATCGTGTCGCCCGGCAGCGCCTCGGTGCCCTCGGGCGGCTCGGTCCGAGTGACCGAGCCGGCCGGGATCTCTTGGCTCGGCTCCTCCTCCTGCTCGACGACGAACCCGGCCTGCTCCAGGATCAGCTGCGCCGCCGAGGCTTGGAGGCCGACGACCGTCGGGATCGGGATCGCTTCCGGTTGCGCCACGACCGTGAGCAGGACCGCGGTTCCCTCCTCGACCCCCTCGCCCTCGGCCGGGTCCTGCTCGAGGACCGTGCCCGGCGCGGCATCGGGCTGATCTGCCGGAGCCGGGACGCGCAGGATGTCCGCGTCGTTCACGACGAGACCGGCCTCCTCGAGCTCGGCCCTGGCCGCGTTCAGGCGGTCGCCGACCACGCCCGGCACCGCGACGAGCGTCGTGTCCGGCTCGTCGTCGTTCAGGAGGTTCTGCGCCAGGATCCAGAGCAGGACGCCGAGCAGGGCCACGATGACGAGGACGACGACGATCGGCACCCAGCTGCGCTTCTCGGGCTCGGGCGGGGGCAGGACGGCCGTCGGCGGGGCCGGCGGGGGGTCGATGACCTGGGTGGTGGCGCCCGCGAGCAGCGGCGTGGCCTCGACCGGCAGGCCGCGGCGGGCCCGCTCGAGGTCGGCCCGGAACTCCTCGCCCGACTGGTACCGGTTGGCCGGGTTCTTCGCGAGCGCCCGCAGGATCACGGCGTCGAGGTCGGGGGAGACGTCGCCGTTCAGCTTCGAGGGCGGCACGGGCTGCTCGAGCACCTGCTTGGACGCGACCGCGACCGGCGAGTCGCCGAGGAAGGGCGGGCGGCCCGTCACCATCTCGTAGAGCACGCACCCGAGCGAGTAGATGTCCGAGCGCGCGTCGACCGGCTGGCCCTGCGCCTGCTCGGGCGACAGGTACGACGCCGTCCCGAGGATCGCCGCGGTCTGCTCGACGGTCTCGGCCGTCGTCGTGACGCGCGCGATGCCGAAGTCCGTGACCTTCACGTCGCCGCGAGGGCCGATCATGATGTTGCCCGGCTTGATGTCGCGATGGATCACGCCCTGCGCGTGCGCGGCCTCGAGCGCCTGACACACGTCCTGCGCGATGTCGATCGATCGCTCGGGCATGATGCGGCCGCCGCCCGAGAGGAACTCGGCGAGCGTCCGCCCTTCCACGAACTCCATGACGATGTAGTGCACGCCGTCGTCGGAGCCGGTGTCGAAGACCGACACGATGTTCGGGTGGCTGATGCGTGCGGCCGCGTGCGCCTCGCGCCGGAACCGCTGGACGAACGCGTCGTCCTCCGCGTACTGCGGCGCGAGCACCTTGATCGCGACGGTTCGGTCGAGCACGGTGTCGGTGCCCTGGAAGACCTTCGCCATGCCGCCCCGGCCGAGCTCGCGCTCGACGCGGTACCGCCCTCCCAGGACCACCGGCAGCTGGATGACCGTCCCCCTCGTCTACAGACCCAGGGCGGCCTCGAGGACCGCCTTGGCGATCGGCGCGGCCACCTGGCCACCCGTCGCCTCGCTGCCCAGGCTACCGCCGTCGAGCACGATAACCGCTACGGCGACCTCGGGAGCCTCGGCGGGCGCGAACGAGACGAACCACGCGTGCGGATCGAGTCCCTCGCCGTGCTGCGCGGTCCCGGTCTTGCCGGCGACGCTGACCCCCGGGATCTGCGCCGCGGTGCCGGTTCCCGAGGCGACCACCGAGACCATCATCTGCGTGAGGACGGCCGCGTTCGTGGGCGAGAGCGGACGGGAGAACTCGGCGGGCTCGAACGTCGCGATCACGCGCCCGCTCGGGTCGCGCGCCTCCGTCACGAGGCGTGGCTGCATGAGGACCCCGTCGTTGCCGATCGCCGCCGCGACGAGCGCCATCTGCAGCGGGTTCGCGGCCACGTCCTGCTGCCCGATCGCCGAGAGCGCGACGGCCGGCTCCCGCTGCTCGAACGTCTCCGGCGCGGGGAACACGCCGGAGACCCACGGGATGTCGAACGGGACGAGGTCCTCGCCCGGCTCGGCGGTGAACCCGTACAGCCGCGCCTGGGCCGCCAGGCGCTCGGCGCCGAGCTCGAGCCCGATCTCGCCGAACGTGACGTTGCACGAGATCTGGAGCGCCGTCGCGAGCGTGATCGTGGCCGCCCCGCCCGCGCAATGCGAGCCGCCGAAGTTCTCGAGGGTCTCGTCGGTCAGCGGCAGGTCGAGCTCGCGGGGGTTCGGCCACACGCTCTCGGGGCCGAAGCCGGTCTCGAGCGCGGCCGAGGCCGTCACGAGCTTGAACGTCGAGCCGGGAGGGAACAGCTCGTCGCTCGCGCGCGAGACGAGCGGCTTGTCCGGGTCGGCGTTCAGCTCCTCCCAGGTCTGCCGGACGATCCTGGGGTCCTGCGACGCGAGCGGGTTCGGGTCGTACGTGGGGTTCGCGACGAGCGCGAGGACGTCGCCGGTGGATGGTCGCAGGGCGACGACGGCGCCGGGGAGCTCTCCGAGGGCCTCCTGGGCCGCCACCTGCACGTCCGGCTCCAGCGTCGTGACGATCGACGCGCCCCGTTTCGGCCGTCCGAGGATGAGATCGGTGAGCGTCTGCGGGAGCAGCTCGGGCGCGTCCCCGGCGAGGAAGTCGTTGAACGACTGCTCGAGCTCGCTGCGCCCGAACACGAACGAGTAGAAGCCCGTGAGGTGCGCGTACAGGGGTCCGGGCCGGTACACCCGCTGGAACCGCAGGTCGCCGGCGCTCCGGCGGCTGAAGGCGATGACGGTGGTGCCGTCGGCCGCCAGGATGCTTCCCCGGTCGACCCGGTACTCGGCCTTCAGCTGCCGAAGGGCGTTCGCCGGGTCGTTCGCGATGCGGTCGGCCGCGAAGACCTGGATGTAGTTCACCTGCACGAACACGACGAGGAACAGGAGCAGGAGCGCGATGCCGAGCGTTCGGATCTGCCGCTGCATCAGGCCGCCTGCTCGAGGGCTCGCTCGTCACGTCGCCTGCCGGGGGTGAGCGGTCCGCTCGAGATCCGGACGAGCAGAGCGAGGAGAACGAAGTTCGACACGAGGCTCGATCCCCCGTAGGAGACGAACGGCAGCGTGACGCCCGTGAGCGGGATCACCCGCGTGACGCCGCCGACGATGACGAACGTCTGGAACGCGATGAGGGTCGACAGTCCCACGGCGAGCAGCGTCGAGAACCCGTCGGGCGCCCGGGACCCCGCCCGGAGCCCCTTGCCGACGAGCACGACGTACAGGAGCAGGACGACCGTGGTGCCGAGCAGCCCGAGCTCCTCGCCCAGGGCGGCGAAGATGAAGTCGGTCTCGGCGAACGGGATGAGACCCGGCGACCCGAGGCCCAGACCCGTCCCGACGATTCCGCCGCTCGCCATTCCGAACAGCGCCTGCGCGAGCTGTCCGTACCCCTGGTCGAACACCTTGTCCGGGTCGAGCGCGTGGAGCCAGATGTCGACGCGCAGCTGAACGTGGTCGAACAGCATCCACCCGGCGGCGGCTCCGAGCGCGAACAGGACGAGCCCGAACAGGAGGTAGGCGGCGCGGCCGGTCGCCACCCAGAGCATGACGACGAAGATGCCGAAGTACAGCAGCGACGCCCCGAGGTCCTTCTGGATGAACAGGATCGCGAGCGAGGCACCCCAGGCCACGAGCACCGGTGCCAGGTGCTTGACCGGCGGGATCCGAAGCGGACCGATCCGCGAGGTCGCGACCTGGAGGAGCTCGCGGCGCTGATTGAGGTAGGAGGCCAGGAAGATCACGATGAGGACCTTGCCGATCTCGGCGGGTTGGAAGCCGAGCGGCCCGATCTCCACCCACAGGCGGGCGCCGTTGATCGTGCGCCCGATCCCGGGCACGACCGGGAGCAGGAGCATCAGGAGGCCGAGGAGCCCGATCGTGTACGTGTACGCGTCGAGCATGCGGGCGTCGCGCACGACGACGAGGGTGATCGCGAACGCGAGCAACCCGACGACGATCCACGTGGCCTGCTCGGCCGCCAGCCCTCCGGAGAGCCGGAAGATCATCGCGAAGCCGATCCCGACGAGCACGGCGGCGCACGGGAACAGCGCGGGGTCGGCGCGGGGCGCGAACCGCCGGATGACGAGGAACGCCCCCACGTAGCCGACGGTGAAGATCGTCGCGTACAGCCCGAACGTCGCCGGGAGCTGCCCGCGCTTGCCGAACCCGGCGATCACGTAGGCGCCGATCGACAGCGCGAGCGCGAGGACGGTGAACGCGATCTGCGGGCCCAACGCGGTGCGACCCTGCGGGGTCGCGGCCCGGCTCACGAGGTGGGCTGGAGGGCGGCGACGTCCCGGCGGATCTGCTCGACGATCTCGTTCGCGCCGGCGCGGTCGTCGGCCGTGATCCCGTCCGGGAGCGTGCGGTACAACGCGAGCGACTCGGCGTCGCGCGCCGGGATGCTCGTCTCGACGACCACCGAGTGCAGCTCGAACCCACCGACCTCGGCGGGGATGCCTCGGAAGATCGCGACCCGGCCGTTCGACACGCCGACGAACCACTGCGCGTCCAGGTACAGCCGAAATCCGACCGCGCCCACGACGACGACGCCGAACAGGACCCCGAGGCCGATCCCGATCGAGCGCGCGCGGTGACGCGGCGGCGTGGCGGGCGCGGGCGCGGCGGCCCTGGGGACGCCCGATGCCGACGAGCGCGGCGGCGGCTCGGGGATCGGCGCGCCGACGATCGTGATGTCCGAGCGCCGGGGGGGCTGCTGCGGCGACGTGCTCTCGACGGTGGGCTGATGGGGGAGCGCGGCGTCCCCGTCCTCCTCGAACCCGAGGATCACGGCCGTGATGTTGTCGATCCCGCCCGCCCGGTTCGCCGACTTCACGAGCCGCTCCACGGCGTCCTGCGGCTCCTCGGACTCCGACAGGATCTCCCGGATCTGCGGCTCGGTGACCATCCCGGTCAGGCCGTCGGTGCACAGGAGCACCCGATCTCCCGGGGCCACCTCGACGTCGCCCTCGTCCACCTCGACGGACGCGTCGACGCCCAACGCGCGGGTGAGGATGCTCCGGTGGGGGTGGGTCTCGGCCTCGGCCTCGGTGATCTCGCCCTCGACGACCATCCGGTGCACGAGCGTGTGGTCCTCGGTGAGCAGCGTGAGCTCGCCCCCCCGGAACAGGTACGCGCGGGAGTCGCCGACGTGTGCCAGGTGCACGCGGTTGCCGTCGACGAGGACCGCGGTGAGCGTGGTCCCCATTCCCGCCACGCTCCGGTCCTGCTGGGAGCGCTCGTAGACCGCGCGGTTGGCCTCGACGACCTGGTCGGCCAGGGTTCCCTCCTGCTGCTCGAACAGCCGCTGCACCGTGTCCAGGGCCAGGTGCGACGCGACCTCGCCGCCGCGGTGCCCTCCCATCCCGTCGGCCACGGCGTAGAGCGGGGCGATGACGAGCATCGAGTCCTCGTTCCCCTCCCGGACCTGGCCGATGTCCGAGGCCGAGCCGACCGTGACCTTCATCGCCGGAGCTCCAGGACGGTCTTGCCGACCTTGACGACGTCGCCGGCGTGGATCTCGACCGGGGCCTGAACCTTCCGGTCGTTCAGATAGGTCCCGTTCGTCGACCCGAGGTCCTCGACGAACCAGGCGCCGTCCTTCCCGTAGAGGCGCGCGTGCACCTGTGAAACGTACGTGTCTTCGAGGCGAATCGCACATCGGGCCTCGCGCCCGACCTCGGCCGAGCCGGAGAGCTTCACCGTCGTCGGCCGGCTTCCGTTCGCGTCGTGGACGACGACCTGGGTGGGCGGCTTCCCGCGCGAGGGTCGGGCGGCCGCCGTCGTGGGAACGCGCATCTGGGTCGTCGATCCGCGCGCGGCTCGTTGCCGGCCGCTCACGTCGCTCGCCACCGAACGCAGGGCCCGGTAGACGAAGAAGTACAGGAGCACGAGGAGCGCGTACTTCAGGACCGACAGGACGAACGGCGACACGTCACCCGCCCCGGAACACGAGCAGGGTCTCGCCGATCGTGATGCGGTCGCCGTCGGCGAGCAGGTGGTCCTGGACCGGCTGCTCGTTCACGAACGTCCCGTTCGTGGAACCGAGATCGCTGAGGACGAACCCGGTCTCGGCGCGGCGGATCCGGGCGTGCTGCCGCGACACCCCCGGGTCGTCGACGACGACGTCGCACTCGGGAAGCCGTCCGAGCGTCGTCTCCGCCTTGGTCAGCGACACGCTGTTCCCGTTCGAGGTCACGAGCGTCCCCCGAACGTCGGTGGGCTGGGGTGGCAGCTCGTCGGGACCCTCGACGAAGGATGCGGCGCAGACGAACCGACCCTTGCCCAGATCGGGATCGACCTCGAACTCGATCTCGGGCGGCCCGACGAGACCCCATCCGCGCTCCGACGCCGTCTCCCGGACGACCTGCTTCAGCTCGGAGACGAGGGCCTGCTCGGCCTGCTCGAACCGCTGGCCGTCCACCTCGGACAGGGAGAAGACGAAGCGGTTCGGCGCCCACATCTCCTGCACCCCGACCGTCCGCCCGGCCTCCATCTCGCGCATGATCCGCTTGGCGAGCTCGACCGGCTGCAGCCCGGATCGGAAGGTCGTCGCGAAGAACCCCTCCACGAGACCGCCCAGTCGTCGTTCGAAGTCGCGCAGAATCGGCACGAGGCAGGTGGCTTCCGTTTCCGCTGGTCAGGGACTCGCGCGTATCCTACCCCGCGCTCAGTGCCCCAACCCCGGCGATCGCGGTCGGCGATCGAGCGTCGTGCGGACGCGCCTACGCGTGCTTCGCGAAGCCGAGGCGCTCGTCGATCGGGATGCGCCGGATGCGGCGCGCGCGCGTCTCGATGAGCTCGGCGTAGGGGGCCGTGACCACCAGCGTCGCGACGAGGAACTTCAGCGTCGTCCCGTAGATGGGGACGAGCGTCCGCGTCAACGCGCCGATCGCCGTGACGGCCACGGCCGCCAGCAACGCGATCGAGCCGCCGATCGCACAGGCCCGCAGGACGCGTTCGAAATCGAGCGGTTTCACCCTCATCTCGAGTCATCCATCGGCACCGGGGCGTCGTCCAGCGCATCGGACGACCGGGGGATTTCGACGACTGCTACGATTCCGACCCCCCACGGGCGAGTGGCGGAATTTGGCAGACGCGCAGGATTCAGGTTCCTGTGTCCGCAAGGACGTGGGGGTTCAACTCCCCCCTCGCCCACCCCTCCGTCACGGACACGCCGTCCCGACGCACGTCCGATCTTCCGTCAGCCGATCGTGGAGCACGGTCACGTCCGGGTCGTTGCCCGGGCGCCCGTCGTGGAGGAGGTTCGTGAGCTGCCAGGGATCGGCGTCGAGGTCGTAGTACTCGCGGAACACGATCTCTCCGTGCCCGTCGTAGTACTCCGTGTACTGGTAGTCGCCGCCCCACAGCGACGCCCACGGCGGGGCCGAAGAGCCTCGCCAGTGCCAGTACTCCATGAGGACACGGCGGCGGGACCACGAGTCGTCGAGGAGGGAACGCCCGTCCATCGGCGCCTCCGCGTCCTGAGGCAGACCGGCGGCGTCCAGGATCGTCGGCGCGATGTCGACCATCGCGACCAGGCGGCGGTCCGACGCCCCCTCCTCGACGTGATCGGGCCACCGCACGAGCAGGGGAACCTGGACCCCGGCTCGGTACGGATAGCCCTTGGCTCGGATGCCGTGCTCGCCCCAGGAGAACGCGTTGTCGGAGACGAAGACCGCGAGCGTGTTGCGGGCCTCGTCGGTGCTCCGGAGCGTGTGGGCGATGCGCTCGACGAGGTCGTCGACCGACATGAGCAACCGAAGCTGCTCGGCCCGCAGGACCTCGATCTTCGACCGCGACACGTGCTCGCGGCGCACGAACGGGGGCTTGTCGGAGCGGTCGGACTCACGCATCGCCGGCGTCGGGACGAACGGGCCGACGGGCGCGTTCGCGTGCTGGGGCTCCATGATCCCGCGCAGGTGCGGAGCGTACGTCGACAGCTCCAGGTACCAGGGCCGGTCGTCGTGGGCCTCGGCGTCGCGGATGAACCGAACACCCTGGGCGGCGATGAAGTCGGTCGAGTAGCGGTCGATCGTCCTCAGCGTGCCCTGGATGTTCCAGGTCGCCCGGTCGTAGCCGGACGTGCGGTTCGAGGGGTGGAAGATCGCCCACCGGTCGAAGTACGAGGGGTCGTCCTCGACCGGCCAGAAGTTGAACAGCTTGCCGACGAACCCCGTGCGATAGCCGGCGTCCTGCAGGTAGCGCTGGATCGTCGAGTCCTGCTCCCACAGGGTCCGACCGTCGTGGGTGTTTCCGATCACCCCCGAGTTGTGCGGGAACTGCCCCGACATCAGGGTCGCCCTCGACGGGCAGCAGAGCGGGGTGGTGTCGAAGGCCTGCGAGAACGTCGTGCCCGCATCCCCGAACCATCGACGCACCGTGGGCAGGGCGACCATCGTGCCCGCCAGGCGCTGATCGTCGGTCACGATGACGAGGATGTTCGGTTGCTCGTACCCGAGCGCCGCATGAACTCGCGCCGGCATGAACGCCAGGTGCGCCCCACCGATCATCCACACGAGCGCCACGCGGACGAGCGTTCGCCACGCGTTCCGAGCCCTTCGCTTCATGGCTGCCACCTCCTGGTCGCGGTGTGGCGCCACGCTCGAAGCGGGGGCTCAACTGGCGATGTCGGAGGTGTTGCGCCCGGCTCAACCGGGGCTCATCGAGCGCTCTCACAGGCACGAAGGGCGTGCTAGCCTGCGGCCCTCGCGGGGGGGTCCGTGCTGGAGTTCAAGATCCTCGGTCCTCTCGAGGTCCTTCGAGATGGACGATCGGTGCCTCTGGCTGCGGCCAAGCAGCGGGCCCTCGTCGCCGACCTCCTCGTGCACGTGAACGAGGTCGCGTCGACCGACCGGCTCATCGAGGACCTGTGGGGCGAGGCCCCGCCCGCGGGGGCCGACCACAACATCCAGCAGTACGTCTCCCGCCTCCGGAAGGCCTTCGAGGAGGACGGCCCGCGGGTGCTCGTCACCCGAACGCCGGGGTACGCGATCGAGCTCGGGCCCGAGGACGTCCTGGACGCCGACCGGTTCGAGCGAGCGGTCGGGCAGGCCAGGAGGGGAGCGACCGACCCGGCCGAGACGCTCGCGCTGCTCGAGGGCGCCCTGGCGCTGTGGCGGGGTCCGGCGCTCGCCGACTTCGCCTACGAGCCGTTCGCCGAGGCGGCGGCCAGACGGCTGGAGGAGCTTCGGGCGGTCGCCGAGGAGGAGCGGATCGGGGCGCTCCTGGCCATGGGCCGGCATCGAGACGCGATCCCCGAGCTCGACTCGCTCGTGCTCCGCTACCCGCTCCGGGAGCACCTTCGCGCCCAGCAGATGCTGGCGCTGTATCGCTCGGGCCGGCAGGCGGACGCCCTGGCCGCGTCCCAGGCGGCGCGCCGAGCGCTGGCGGCCGAGCTCGGCGTCGATCCGGGGCCGGAGATCCGAGACCTCGAAGAGGCGATCCTGCGGCACGACCCGAAGCTGGCGGCTCCCGACCCCGCAGCGGCCCGCCGGTCCGAGACACCCGTGGCCACGACCCCCGACGCGGCGGCGATGGCGCCCACGCGCAGGCGCGGCCGGGTCGCCATCGTCGCGGCGGTCGTCCTCCTCGTCGCCGGGTTCGCGATCGCCGTGGCGTCGTTCGCCGGGGACGACCCGAGCTCGCAGGCGGACACGTCGCCGTCGGGGACGGGCTCGGACACGACGACGGGCTCGGAGACGGGACCGGCTCCCGGCGGAAGCCTCGATCTCAGCTGGCAGGAGGATCCAGCCGCCGAGGTCTTCACGGGACCGGGCAACGAGCTCGTCCTCGGAGGAGCCGAGACGCCGATCGGCCATCTCGCGTTCGGGTACTCGGCTCCGCTGCCAACGGACGAGGAGCCGCGTCCGGACTTCGACGCGGCGGTGTGGCATCGGCCGCCGGGAGGCGCATGGAGCCGGGTCGAGGCCGACTCGTTCGCGGCCCCGGGAAACCAGCGCGTCACCGACGTCGCGGTGCTCGAGGAGCGCGATCTCATCGTGATGATCGGATGGGACGAGTCTCGGGGCGACTTCGACGGGGCGGTCTGGGTGTACGAGCTCGGTGATCCCGACGCGTCGTGGGAGCGGGTCGACGAGACGCACCCGAGCCTGCAAACGCCGGGGGATCAACGGATGCGAGAGGTGACCGTCCTCGACGACCGGCTCGTCGCCGTCGGGTGGCAGGTGGACTCGGATGGCCGGGACGTCGCCTCGGCATGGACGTCGAGGAACGGCCGGCGCTGGGCGGCGTCGCGGCCGCTCCCGGCCGAGGGCGACGAGGAGATGGCGACCGTCACCTCGGACGGAACCATGGCGGTCGCCGGGGGGTGGTCGGCGGGTGAGAGCGACCGGGACGCCGAGGTGTGGACGACGAGGGACGGCATCGACTGGCGGCCGGTCCGAGACGCCGAGGTTCTCGGCGGTCCCGGGGATCAGCAGATCAACTCGGTCGCGGCCACCGACGACGGGTTCGCGGCCGTGGGGGAGGAGCGGATCGGCGACGACACGAACGCCGTCGTGTGGACGTCGCCCGACGGGCGCAACTGGGAGCGTGTCCCCGAGTCGAGCGATGTCTTCGGAGGGGAGGGCGACCAGACGATGTCCGTGGTGACCACCTCACCGCTCGGGCTCGTCGCCGCGGGTTCGGAGGCGCTGGGACACGACGTGAACGGCGCCGTCTGGACGTCGCCGGACGGGCTGACGTGGGTGCGCCTTCCGGGCGACACGCCGGCGATGTCGCCCCTGACCGATCCGTCCGGCCGGCAGGACGTTCGCGTCCTCATCCCGACCGAGACGGGGTTCCTCGCGCTCGGCGCCGAGCGGCGCGGGCGGGACCTGGACGCCGATGCCTGGATCGGGACCGCGACGACCTGACCGGCCGGCTCAGGAGGACGTCGGCCGGGTTGGCGTTCGCCCGGCGTTCGCGTCACCATCTCGTCGATGGCGGTTTCCGAGACCGATCCGCGCGATCCCGATTCGGGCGGCGCGCCGGAGGGCATGGTCTGGATCCCGGGCGGGACGTTCCTCATGGGATCGAACGACCACTACCCGGAGGAGGCGCCGGCGCACCCGGTGAGC
>DATBLA010000167.1:0-23465 GCA_036555645.1 Actinomycetota bacterium | reverse complement strand
TGCGCGGCGTCGACCTCGAGGTGCCGGCCGGCTCCGTGCTCGGGCTCCTCGGGCCCAACGGCGCCGGGAAGACCACGAGCGTGCGGATCCTCACGACGTTGCTGCATCCCGACGGCGGCCGCGCCACCGTGGCCGGCTTCGACGTCGTCCGCGATGCCGAGCGGCTGCGACACGTCATCGGGCTCGCCGGGCAGAACGCGGCGGTCGACGAGAACCTGACCGGCCTGGAGAACCTCGAGATGGTCGGGCGCCTGTACCACGTGCCCGCCGCCGAGGCCCGCCGGCGCGGGACCGAGATCCTGGAGCGGTTCGAGCTGTCCGACGCGGCGAACCGGACGGCGAAGACGTACTCGGGCGGGATGCGCCGCCGGCTCGACCTCGGGGCCAGCCTCGTCGGGCATCCGCAGATCCTGTTCCTCGACGAGCCGACGACCGGGCTCGATCCCCGTAGCCGGCTGGAGATGTGGGACATCATCCGCGAGCTCCAGAAGGAGGGGACGACGCTCCTGCTCACCACGCAGTACCTCGACGAGGCCGACCGCCTCGCGGACTCCATCGCGGTGATCGACGTCGGAAAGGTGATCGCCGAGGGCACCTCCGACGAGCTGAAGTCGCGGGTCGGAGGCGAGGTGCTCGCCCTGCGCGTCGCGGACCGCGCGATGACCGGTCAGGCCGCGGGCGCGGTCCTGGGGCTCGGCCCCGGGGGGGGCTCCGTCGACGGCAACGATGGCGAGATGCACATCCCCGTGGGAAACGACGGGACCGCCATCCTGACCGAGGCCGTCCGCCGACTCGACGCCGAGGGCATCAAGCTGGCCGACATCGGGCTTCGGCGGCCGACGCTCGACGACGTCTTCCTCGCGCTCACGGGTCACGCCGCCGAGGGGGCCGACGGCGAGCAACCCGCCGAGGACGGCGGCCGCAAGAAGCGCAAGCGCAGGAAGGAGCAGGCGGAATGAGCGTCGAGACCGCCACCGCGACCCGTTCCACCGGACGCATCCCCTACATCGTGTCCGACTGGTGGGTCATCACGAAGCGCAACCTGGTGACGTACCTGCGCAAGCCGGACCTGCTCGTGTTCTCCACGATCCAGCCGGTGATGTTCGTGCTGCTGTTCGTCTACGTGTTCGGCGGCACGTTCGACCTCATCCTGCCGGAGAGCGTCCCCTACGTGGACTTCCTCATGCCGGGCATCTTCGTTCAGACGGCGATCTTCGCGGCCACGCAGACCGGCGTGGGACTTGCCGACGACCTCCAGAAGGGCCTCATCGACCGGTTCCGCTCGTTGCCGATGGCGCGCTCGGCGGTCCTGGCCGGACGGACGGCGGCGGACACCGTCTCGGTCTTCGTGCAGACGATCCTCATGCTGATCGTCGCGTTCCTGGTCGGCTACCGGCTGCACGAGGGCGGCTGGGAGGCGCTGCTCGCGTTCATCATCATCGTCGCCGTCGGATACGCCTTCACCTGGGTCTCGGCGTTCGCCGGCCTGTCGTTGAAGACGATCGAGGCCGTGCAGGCGGCGCTGTTCACGATCGTGTTCCCGTTCGTGTTCGTGAGCACGGCGTTCGTGCCGCTCGCCACGTTCCCCGACTGGCTCGAGCCGTTCGCCGAGTACAACCCGGTCTCGATCTGGGTCGACACCGTGCGCGTGCTCACGCTCGGCGACCTCTACAGCCCCGCGACCGACCCGCTCCTGTTCGCCGACGTCAAGTCGCTCGGGCCGCTCATGTGGATGTCCGCCGCGTGGTTCGCCTTCTTCCTCGGCCTCTTCTCGTTCCTGGGCGTCCGCGTCTACCGCCGCACCTGACCCCGGTCCGGAGCGCTCCGAACCCCCCCGGACACCCGTCCCTCAGGGTCGGCCATCTCGTGCCGATACACACACGGGAGGGCTACGACGCATGCAGGCACCGACGACACCGAGCGGTTCGCCGGCCCAGGAGCCGGTCGAACGCACGTGCCCGGGCTGCGGCGCCGCCAACGGGATGACCTCGGCGTTCTGCTGGCAGTGCTACCGCCCCTTCGGCTCGCACGAGCCGATGAGCCGTGCCCAAGCCTCGCCGGCGCCTCCCGCGATCCGTGCGCAGGCGCCGGTCGGCGTCCCGGGCGCCCCGCCCGACGCGACGTGGATGCCACCAGCGACGTCCGGCCAGTACGTGGGTCCGAGGGCGCCGCAGGCGTGGAGGCCGCCACCGGTCGCGACCACGGCGCCTCCCCGCAGGATCGGCTCGATGCTCGGCGTCATCGTGCTCGCGCTCGCGGTGGCTGCCGGGGCCGCGTTCGTCTTCCTGCGCCCCAGCGGCGACGTCGAGCTGCCGTCGGGGTTCGGGGACCTCACGAAGATCGACAACGACCAGACCCAGCAGGTCGTCGACAGCTTCGTCCAAGAGCTCGAGGCCATCGATGTCGAGGGTGACATGGCCATGTACGGCAGCGGCACGCCGACCGCAGCGCTCATGTGGATCCGCGACGCCTCGGTGCCCACGACCGACGCGGCGTTCGACGAGTTCGCGAGCGGCTTCGACTCCGGCATCGGGAGCGACGCCGCCCTGGACCGGACCCGCCGCACGTCCGAGGTGATCGACGGGGTGACCTTCGTCTGCGCCCCGGTCGTCAGCGTCGCGCCCGGCTCGATCTGCATGTGGCAGGACGAGGGGATCTTCTGGCTGCTGTTCGACTTCTCGGGCAACCGCCTCCAGGCGGGACAGGACCTCGCCGTCGTGGCGAGCGGCGTCGTCGACTCCGACTGAGCCCAATCCCCCACTCTCCCACCCGCCGGTAGACGGGAATCACGCCGGGCCCCGGCCGGTTGCCATGGTCGGCCGTTACAGTGGAGTCCCCTGCCGCCGAAGGGAACGCCCGTGCTCGGATTCGAAGGCGAGAACGCGCGCGAGAAGGTCATCGTCCTGTTCACGATGTGCTTCGCGCTCGCGATGGCGATGCTCGACAACACCGTGGTCAACGTCGCCTTGCCGACGATCAGTCGCGAGCTCGGAGCCGGCGTCAGCGAGCTCCAGTGGATCGTCGACGGCTACGTCCTGGCCTTCGCTTCCCTCCTGCTCACCGGAGGGATCGCCGGCGACCGGTACGGCCGCAAGCGCGTGTTCCTGCTCGGGTTGGCGATCTTCACGACCGCGTCGGCGCTGTGCGGGCTGTCGCAGTCGACCGAGCAGCTCATTGCGACGCGCGCGATCCAGGGCGTCGGCGCCGCCTTCCTGCTGCCCGGGACGCTGTCGATCATCACGGTGACGTTCCCGCCGCACGAGCGCGCGAAGGCCATCGGGCTGTGGGCCGGCATGTCCGCGCTCGCGCTCGCGCTCGGCCCCACCGTGGGCGGTCTCATGGTCGAGAAGCTCGGCTGGCAGTCGGTCTTCTTCCTCAACGTGCCGATCGGCATCGTGGCGTACTTCGTGGCGGTGCGAACGGTCCGCGAGTCCCGATCCGAGGTGACCCGAGAGCTCGACATCCCCGGCCTCGTCCTCGGCTCGGCCGGGCTCCTGTTCGCCACGTACGGCCTCATCGAGGCCAACCAGCTCGGTTGGAGCGATCCGCTCATCGTGTCCGCCCTCGTCGGCGCCGCCGTCCTGTTCACGCTCTTCCTGCTGTACGAGCGTCGCTCGCCCAAGGCGATGCTCCCGCTGGGGATGTTCAAGATCCCGGCCTTCTCGGCGGGCAACACCGTGGCGTTCAGCGTGTCCCTCGGCATGTTCGCGACGTTCTTCTTCATGTCGCTGTACATGCAGCTGATCCGAAACTACTCGGCGTTCGAGGCCGGACTGCGGTTCCTGCCAATGACGGCGGTCATCATCGTCACCGCGCCGAACGCGGGACGCTACGCATCCAAGCACGGATCCCGGATCCCGATGACGTACGGGCTCATCCTGGCCGGCACGGGGCTGTTGATCCTGTCGCGGCTCGACGTCGACACCCCGTATTGGGTCCTCGCGCCCGTGTTCGTCATCATGGGACACGGGATCGGCTCGACGATGGCGCCGATGACGGCCGCGGTGATGAACGCGGTCGGCCCCGAGCGCGCCGGGCTCGGGTCGGCGATGACGAACACGTCTCGCGAGGTGGGTGGCGTGTTCGGGATCGCCCTGCTCGGGACGCTCCTGACGACCCGGCTGCGCTCGACCCTCGAGCCCGCGCTCGTCGCGATCGGGCTCTCTCCCGAGCAGGCCTCGACGGTCCAGCAGGTGGCGGGACAGGGCGAGCTCGACCCGTCGGCGCTCATGGGACTCTCAGCCGGACAACGGGCGGAGGTCGTCGAGGCGTTCCGCCAGTCGTTCATGAGCGGGTTCCGCCTGTCGCTCATGGTGGGCGGCCTCATCCTGCTCGCGGCCGCGATCGTCGCGAACCGGTTCATCCCGGGGCGCGCGCACGCGCACGAGGTCCGGCAGGCCGCGCGGATGGCGGGACCCGTAGAGGTCTAAGCTCTGCGCGAGATGGCTGGCGAGGACCAGGAGCTCATCGACCGGATCGAGGCGCTGGCGCACGAGGAGCACGCGCTGTTCGAGAAGGAGTCGCGCGGCGAGGCCTCGACGAAGGAGCGCGCCCGCCTCAAGGAGATCGAAACCGAGCTCGAGCAGTGCTACGACCTGCTGCGCGCCCGTCGCGCGCGCCGCGCCGCCGGTCTCGACCCCGACGTGGAGCCGGTTCCGGACCTGTCCGCCGTCGAAGGCCCACCGGGCTAGTGCCCCACGGCACCCTCGAGGTCGGCAGCGTCGTCGTCACCGCGCTGTGCGACGGCGTGGTCCTGGGGAGCGACGCGCGGCAGAGCTTCCCCGGCGCGTCCGAGGACGTCTGGGCGCAGGCGCTGGCACGCCACCCGCAGGTCTTCGGTCCCGACGCTCGCTGGCGTTTGCACGTCCACGCCTTCGTGCTGCGCTCGGGAGGGCGGACCATCCTCCTCGACACCGGGATCGGCCCGCGCTCGGCCCCCGCGTTCGGATGGACGTCCACGCACGGGCACCTGCCCGAGGAGCTGGCGTCGGCGGGCGTCTCCGCCTCCGAGGTCGACGACGTCGTCATCACGCACGTGCACGACGACCACATCGGGTGGACCGTCGCCGATGGAACCGACACGCCGATGTTCCCGAACGCCACGTACCTCGTGCACCGCGCCGACTGGGACCTCATGGCCAACGCGACCGACGGCGAGGACCGGGGCATCTTCGCGGCCGTGCTCGCACCGCTCGAGCGCGCCGGCGTGCTCGAGCTCACCGGCGACCGGCGGGCCCTGACGGACGAGCTGACGCTCGTCCACGCGCCGGGGCACACGCCGGGCCATCAGGTCGTCGAGGTCGATTCGGGCGGCACACGGGCCCTCATGTCCGGCGACCTGGTGAACCATCCCGTCCAACTCCTCCAGCCCGGCGTGAACGGGAAGACGGACATGATCCCCGAGCTCGCCGCCACGACGCGGGCCGCCTGGCTCCGCAGGGCGAACGAGGAGGACCGCACCGTCTGCCCGATGCACTTCCCGGCGCCGTTCGGCAGGTTCGCGCCCGACGGCGAGCGCCACGACTGGCAGCCCATCGAGGGCGCCTCGGCTCCGGCGTAGCGGCGGCTCGCGGGGCGAGCTCGAGGCTCGTCAGCCCCGAGCCGCGCGGTGCAACGTCACCGGGTCGGAGAACCCTCGGAGCTCGGCCTCGCCGATCGGCTCGAACCGCACACCGTCGGGCTCGGCGAGGCGAACGACCTCGTCGGTGACGAGGACCTCCTCGGGCGCTGCCCTGGACGAGATCCGCGCGGCCATGTTCACCGTGCGGCCGAAGTAGTCGCCGTCCTGTTGCACGACCGGCCCCGCCGCGATGCCCACGTGGGCCGGAGGCAGGCCCGCACGCGGCGTGCGCTCCACCATCTCGAGCGCGGCGGCGACGCTCCGCCGCGGGTCGGGGAAGTGGAACATGATCCCGTCGCCGAGCCACTTCACCGGACGCCCGCCGTGCTGTTGCGAGGTCGTCTGCGTGATCCCCGAGAGCTCGGTCGCGAGCTCGGCCGCGACGGTGTCGCCCCGTTCCTCGGTGAGCCGTGTGTAGCCGGCCAGGTCGAGGAAGACCATCGCGGGCGGCCGGGTCAGCCGCTCGTGGACGCCGAGCTGCTCGAGCGCCTCCTCGATCCTGGCGACGAGCCCCCCGATCCACACCGACTCCTGGTGCCGGTGGTACAGCGCCATGATCGACTGGTCGCCCGCGGTGTTCCACTGATTGCCGAACTGCGACGCGGCGGCCATCGCCTGGCCGAGCGGGATCCCCGAGTCGACGACCGGCTGCTCGATCTGGTTCCGGTAGAAGGTGTTCTCGGCCTCCGTGATGCGGCGCAGGGAGTCGCCGTACACGCGCGTCACCCGCAGCACCGCCTCCTCCGACGTGCCGAACGCGCGGGTGATCGAGAGCACGCGGATGAGCAGCTCGTCGTTCTCGCGGAGGCGATCGTCCTCGGACTCGGGAACCGGGAGGCCGGTCGCCTCGAGCGTGCGCTGCACGAACTCGAACGTGACCCCGGCCTCGGCGGCGACCTGCCCGTACGTGCGATCCCCGAAGTCCCCGAAGCGACGGTACTGCGCCATGTCGAGGAACGCGAACGAGAGCATGCCGCGCTCGACGGCCTCCGCGATGCCCTCGAGCGGGAGCCCGGCACGGTCGCAGGATCCGACGAGCCGGACCCGGGCGACGTCGTTCGCGGAATACGTCCCGTCCTCGGGGGCGAGGAACCCCAGCGACGTGTACCGGTGGATCGTCTCGACGTCGACGCCCGACCGCTCGGCGAGCTGCCGGGCCTCGAGCCGCTCGGGTGAGTGCGCCATCCCCGTTCGGCGCCTCAGCCGGGCATCGCGGGGTCGTCGAACCCCACGTTCACGTGCGAGCCGTCGCAGAAGGGCTTGTTCGCCGAGTGCCCGCACCGGCACAGGGTCTGCCGGTTCCGGACCTCGTAGGGCGTCCCGTCCTCGGACACGACCGGCACGCCGCCGCGGATCCACAGCGAGGCGTTGGGCTCGACGCCGATCGATGGCTCGAACGACGGCTCGACGGGCTCGGGATCGGGTTCCACGGCGTAGGCGAGCCGTCCGGAGGGACAGCGGGAGACCATCCCCGTGAACTCGTCGCGCACGTCGGCGTCCCCCGCCTCCTCGAGCATCTCCCACACACCGGTGAAGCGGTTCCGGCAGAAGCCTGCGTGGGTGCACAGCGTGATGTCGTCGTACAGGACCATGCCGGCCTCGCCTTCCCAGGCGCTCCGGCGACCGGCGATCGGCCCGCGGTCGGCCGTCTCGGTCCCGTCGAACGCGATCCGCTCGTGCGTCGAGTCGCAGAACGGCTTCGTCGAGGAGTTGCCGCAGCGGCAGAGCTCGTACGTCGGCCCGGTCGCGTACTCCGGGCCCTCGTCCCACGCGACGGGCTCGCCGTGCTCGGTCTTCACGATCGCCGTGCGAAGCAGCGGCACGCCTCCCTCGACCCGGTACGGGCCGTTCGCGCGGACGACGATCCGTGGCTCCTGGTCGGCCATGAGGCCGAAGTCTACGGGAGAGCGCGCGCGTGCCACGCGGCGAGCAGCCGGTCCTCGTGCTCCGCCGTGATCCCGGCCCGGTCCGACAGCGGCTCCGACCCCCGGGCGCGATCCCACGCCCAGCAGTCCCGGAAGCTCTCCCGCACCGGCCGCACCTCCAGGCCCGCCGCGAGCGCCGCCGACGCGTCGAACCGCCGGAAGGCCGCGTAGCGCGAGGCGACCCAGTACGGGAGCGGCTCCCACGCGTCGAGGCCGTCCTCGAGCAGGAGCGCCTCGGAGACGTAGGTGTACGTGACGCCGGTCGAGCCGGTGACCTCGGCGCAGATGTCGAGCAGGCGCTCGAGCCGGAGTCCGTCCGGCGGGGCACACAGGTTGAACACGCCGCCATGACGCCGCTCGGCCATCGCGAGCGCGAAGCGCGCGATGTCGCGCGCGTCGATGAGCTGCACGGTGTCCAGCGGGTCGTCGGGCTCGCCGGGGACGAGCACCTCGCCGCCGCGAGCGATCCGGCGCAGCCACCACGGCATCCGATCGATCTGGTCGTACGGGCCGACGACGAAGCCCGGCCGCAGGATGAGCGCACGCTCCCCGAACGCGTCCGTGATCTCGCGCTCGGCGGCCACCTTGAGCGGACCGTAGTCCT
This sequence comes from Actinomycetota bacterium, assembly GCA_036555645.1. GTDB lineage: Bacteria > Actinomycetota > UBA4738 > UBA4738 > HRBIN12 > DASSJM01. The sequence goes on along the minus strand of DATBLA010000167.1, from coordinate 15,316 downwards.
CGTGGACGTTCTCGCTGCTCGGGTCCTTGAGCTCGAGCAGCGGCCCGTCCTCACCCTGGTCGGGCGTCTCCTCGTCGGCGTACACCCCGAGCGTGGACACGAAGGCGTAGTGCTCGACGGCGTCGCGCAGCGCCTCGGCGGCCGTCCTCGCATGACGCGGCAGGTAGCAGGCCGGATCGAACGCCACGTCCCAGGTCCTGCCTCGGAGCGGCGCGAGATCGACGTCGCGGTCGCCGTGGACGTGCTCGACCTCCGGGAACAGGTCGGGGTTCGTCACGCCCCGGTTGAACAGCGTGACCTCGTGCCCGGCGGCGAGCGCTTCCTCCACGTAGCTGCGCCCGACGAACTTCGTCCCGCCGAGGACCAGGATCCGCACGAGCCGATCCTCTCGCGAGCCGGCCGAGGGCGACAAGGGCGGCTCGCCCCGGACTCGCGCCCGGACCTAGACTCCGCCTCGTGGCGGCCTGTCCCACCTGCGGAACCGAGAACGCCGAGGGCGCGAAGTTCTGCTCGGAGTGCGGCACCCGGCTCGTCGGCCCCCCTGCGGCCGAGGTCCGCAAGACCGTCACGATCGTGTTCTGCGACGTCACCGGCTCGACCGAGCTCGTCCAGCGGCTGGACCCCGAGTCCATGCGCAAGGTCATGGGCCGGTACTTCGACGCGATGCGCGCCGCGCTCGAACGCCACGGGGGCACCGTGGAGAAGTTCATCGGCGACGCGGTCATGGCCGTGTTCGGGATCCCGCAGCTCCATGAGGACGACGCGCTTCGCGCCGTGCGCGCCGCCGCGGAGATGCGGTCGAGCCTCCAGGAGCTGAACGCCGACCTCGAGCGCGACCACGCGGTCCGCCTCGCCTGCCGGATCGGGGTGAACACCGGCGAGGTGCTCGTCGGCGCCGACACCGAGGAGTTCGGCCGGGTCACCGGCGACGCCGTGAACGCCGCGGCGCGCCTGGAGTCCGCGGCCGCTCCGGGCGAGATCCTCATCGGCGAGGAGACCCATCGCCTCGTGCGTGACGCCGTCCAGACCGAGCGGCTCGACCCGCTCGCGCTCAAGGGCATCGCCGAGCCGGTGGAGGCCCACCGCGTCGTCTCGGTCGCGCCCGAGACCGCGCAGCCATCGCGCACGTTCCGGTCGCCGATGGTGGGCCGCGATCGGGAGCTCGAGGATCTCCGGCGCGCGTTCGACCGCGCCCGGCAGGACCGGATGTGCTCGCTGTTCACGATCCTGGGCCCCGCCGGCGAGGGCAAGTCCCGCCTCGTCGAGGAGTTCCTCGAGCAGGTGGGCGCCTCGGGGCGTGTCGTGACCGGCCGCTGCCTCCCGTACGGCGAGGGCATCACGTACTGGCCCGTGGCCGAGGCGGTTCGCTCGGCCCTCGACGTGCAGGCGTTCGACCCGGCCGAGCAGGTGGTCGCTCGCCTGCACGAGGTCGTCTCGGGCGACGAGCACGCGGAGACGATCGCCGGACGCCTGGCCGAGATCCTGGGTGCGGGCGAAGGGATCGGCGCCGGGGAGGGCATCGGGGCCGGCGAGGAGACCCCATGGGCGATCCGGCGCTTCCTCGAGATCCTCGCCGCCGAGAGGCCGCTCGTGGCGATCTGGGAGGACATCCACTGGGCCGAGCCCGCGTTCCTCGACGTCGTCGACCACGTCGCGGACTGGTCGCGCGGCGCGCCGATCCTGCTCGTGTGCACCGCGCGCCCCGAGCTGCTCGACGCGCGATCGAGCTGGGGCGGCGGCAAGCTGAACGCGACGACCCTCCTGCTCCAACCGCTGGACCGCGCGCACTCGGCCGCGCTCGTGGCCAACCTGCTCGGCGGCGCCGGCCTTCCCTCCGGAACGCTCGATCGAATCAACGAGTCCGCGGGCGGCAACCCGCTGTTCGTCGAGCAGATGCTCTCGATGCTCATCGACGACGGCGTCCTCGTCCGCCAGAACGGCGGGTGGTCTCCCTCCGGCGACCTGTCCTCGATCACCGTTCCCCCGACCGTGGCCGCCCTGCTCGCCGCCCGCCTCGAACGACTGAGCGAGGAGGAGCGCCGAGCCACCGAGTGCGCCTCGGTGATCGGCCGGGAGTTCTACGCGGGTGCCGTGCGCGACCTGCTCCCCGAGGCGATCCGCCCCCGGGCCGACGACCTCATCGGCGCCCTCGTCCGCAAGGAGCTCGTGAGGGGCGACCGCTCGCTCGTGGTCGGCGAGGAGGCCTTCCGCTTCCGCCACATCCTCATCCGCGACGCGGCGTACCAGGCGATCCCGAAGGAGCGGCGCGCGAGCCTGCACGAGGGGTTCGCGGCGTGGATCGGCAGGGTGGGAGGAGACCGGGCCGAGGAGGCGGACGAGATCGTCGGCTACCACCTCGAGCAGGCGTTCCGGTACCGGGAGGCGCTCGGGCCGCTGGACGAGGAGGCGCGACGGCTCGCCGGCAGGGCGGCGGGGCATCTGGCCGCGGCGGGCAGGCGAGCCCTGTCGCGGCACGACCTGGCGGCGGTCGCCAACCTGTTCGGGCGATGCCGGGCGCTCACCGAGCCCACCGACCCCATCCGGCTCGAGCTGCTCCCCGACCTCGCGAACGCGCTCTGGGAGGCCGGTCGCGTCGAGGAAGCGCAGGCGATCATGGCCGAACAGTTCGAGCGCGCGGACGACCTCGGCGATCCCGAGCTCCTGGCCCAGGCTCGGTTGACCAAGTGGAGCGTGGAAAACGATCGCTACCGCCCGGAGCAGGCGATGGAGGAGCTCGTCGACGCCGTGCGCGTGTTCGAGTCCGCCGGCAACGACCGCGCGCTCGTCCGCGCCTGGCACCTCGTCTCGACGATCGAGTGGGATCAGGGCCAGGCCGGCAAGCAGATGGACGCGCTCGAGCGCGCGATCGAGATCGGCCGGGCGATCGGCGCGTCGTTCGAGACCGAGGAGGTGCTCGGCAGCATGAGCTCCTCGGTGGTCCGGGGACCGATGCCGGTTCCCGACGGCATCGCCCGCAGCGAGGCCATCCTGCTCCAGTACCCGGGGAACCGCGCCGTGACCTCGTATACGAGCCACGCCCTCGCCCACCTTCGCGCCCGGCTCGGCGAGTTCGACGACGCGCGCCTGCTCGCCGCCAGGTACCGGGTCTTCCTCCACGACACCGGGCAGATCATCAGCTACTGGCGCTCGGCGGAGCTCGCCTTCGACGTCGAGATGCTCGCCGGGGACGTGGAGGCGGCCTCGGCCGTCGCCGACGAGGCCTACGCGGAGCTCGTCGCGCGAAACGACCGGTGGCCGTACCTGTGCGCGTTCGTGGCCCAGGCGCGGTTCGGGCTCGGGCGGTTCGCCGAGGCCGACGAGGCGGCCCACATCGCGGCGGGGAGCTCGATCGCCGTCGAGCGGGCACTCGGCCTGGGGGTGCTCGCTCGCCTGCGGGCCGTGGCCGGCGATCCCGCCGAGGCCGAACGCCTCGTCGCAAAGGCACTGTCGATCGTCGAGAGCACGGACTTCCTGTTCGACCACGGGACGGTCCTGCTCGATCTCGCCGACGTCATGCGGATCGCGGCCCGCCACGACGAGGAGCGCACGGCCCTCGGCCGTGCGCTCGAGCTGTTCGAGCGCAAGGGCGACGTCGTCTCGGCGAGCCGGACGCGCGCCCGGCTCGAGGACGTCCCGCCGGCCTGAGCCCGTTCAGGACGGCTCGGCGTCTTCCTCCTCGTCCTGCCCGACGCCGGCCTCGAACGTGAGCGCGTACACCTCCTGGCCCCGCGGGTACTCCTTCGTGGGCCGATGCTCTCGCGAGACGGTCACACCGAGCTCGGCGTAGACCCCCTCCCGCTCCGCGCGCAGCCGCTCGCCGAGGAACACGTTCGCGATGATCTCCCCCGGCGCCTCGGCGGCCGTCACCATCCGGACGGCGCCGACGACCGGCGAGCCGACGACGGTGAGCTCGTCGGCGATCTGCACGAGGTAGCCGGGCCCGGCATCCAGGCCCATCGACAGCCCGACGCTCTCGGGCAGGTTGCGCGAGTTGCTGCGGAAGTCCTCGAGCACCCGCCGCTCGAAGAACTCGACGAGCGTGCGGGCGGTGTGGGTGATGTTCCCGGCCGCCTGGACGAACTCCTCGTGATACGCGTCCTCGGAGCCCGACTGCACGATCCAGTACGCGAGGAACCCGTCCCCGGTGAACTTGTCGAACCAGCCGCCCGATCGGCCGATCCCCCGACGCACCGCGGTGACGAACTTGTCCATCGTGAAGGCGAAGCGCTCGAACCGAACCGCCTCCTTCATGAGGAACGTCGAGCTCCGGATGTCCGCGGCCATGACGAACATCTGGAGCGGCTCGCCGTCGATGATCGCGTCGAGCAGCTCGGGCGTTCGGAAGTGCTCCTGCCAGTCGGCGGGCGCATGGCCGGCGAGCAGGCCGGCGATCCGCTCGCGATCGGCCTCGCGGTCCTCGGGCGGGGCCGGCTCGCTCACCGTCAGGCGGCGAAGAACGGAATCAGCGACGCGGCCAGGACCGCGGGATCGACGTTGTGGCCCTGGCCGTCGAGGAGCTCGGCGCGTCCGTCGGGCATCGCGTCGGCGAGGACGGTCGCGCTCTCGCGCATCCAGGGGAAGTCGGCGCCGCCCGCGAGCACGAGCGCGGGTGCCTTCACCGACGCCGCTCGCCCGGTCGGGATCGAGTAGTCGCCCATGATCCTCGCGTCGTAGGCGAGCGTGTGCGCGATCGCCTCCTGCGAGGGCCACCACGGCTCCGAGCGCGCGTGCGCGACGAACTCGGCCGGCATCCCGACGACCTTCGTCATGAAGAACTCGACCGCGTCGCCACGCCGGCCCTGCGCGACGAGGTCCTCGTACGTCTGGGCGGTGTCGGCCGGCGGACGGGCCGAGGGATCGTTGATGAACGGCGGCTCCCACAGGGCGATCCGGTCGACCGGCAGGCCGCTCGCGGCGGCCTCGAGCACGAGCGCCGCCCCGGACGAGGACCCGAACACGCCGGCCGACCCGCCGGCCGCCGCGATCACTGCCTCCAGGTCCTCCACCTCGCGCTCGATCGCGTAAGGGAGGGTGTCGCCGCTGTCGCCTCGGCCGCGCCGGTCGTAGTTCAGCACCGTCAGGTCCTCGGCGAGCAACGCGGCGAGCGGCGCCAGCGAGGAGCGGTCGACCGATCCCCCGCACACGAGCGCGACCGGCGGCCCCGACCCCATCCGCTCGATCGCGATCGTCGTGCCGTCCCTCGACGTGACCGTCTCCATGCGCTCTCCTCGATCCTTAGGCTCGCCCTCGGGCCCGCCTCTCAGGCGAAGGTCTCGTTCAGCCAGGTGCCCCATGCCCGGTCGGCGGCCTCCTTGTCGACGCCGTCCGCGTAGACCTGATGGCCGACGATCGTGGTCCCCTCGAACCCGAGGATGAACCGGTACAGGCCGTCCTCGGACCGGACGCCGAGGAAGCTCTTCGAGAGCCAGTCCACGACGCCGTCGATCGGCTCGATCCCCGCCGGCGTGAGGCGGACCCGCTCGCCGAGCGGGACCGGACCCGTGAGCCCGAGGCCGCGCTGGAAGCTCCCCCAGACGTCCTCGGTGGACCGGCCGGCCACGTTGGGACCGAACGCGTCGATCTGCGTGGCATGCCGCCCGAGGAAGAACGTCAGGTACTTGCCGAGCTTGTCCAGGTACATCGGGTCGCCCTCGCCCATCGCCTCGTACTCGGCCTCCCAGTCGCCGGCGAGCACGCCGGTGTGGACCCAGCGAACGCGCGTGTCGCCGGGGCCCTGCTCGTCGACGAGGTACTCGAACGAGTGGAAGGCCCCGTCCTGGTCCTCGGGGCTGCGGACCCCGAGCCTCCTCGGCGGCTCCCAGGCCGTCACCGTCGCCTCGAGCTCGAACCCGGGGTAGATCGTTCGGAGCGTCCCGCCCTCGCGCGGCTCGATCTCGTTCCTGCCCATGAACCAGGCGTCGAGCCCGGGTCCGGTCGCGATCGCGTCCCAGACCTGCTCCGGCGAGGCGGCGACCGAGATCTCGTTCGTGAGCTCGAAGGCCTTCGTCGACATGGCGGGCTCCCCCTCGTCCACACCGAGCATGTCAGGTCCGGTCGGTCCCCGCCCACGTCGACTCGACGAGGCGGCCGGCGTACGTTGGGGGCGGTGGCCAGGCTCATCTACTCCGCCCTCGCGTCCCTGGACGGGTGCGTCGCCGACGAGAACGGGAACTTCGACTGGGCGATGCCGGACGAGGACGTGCACGCGTTCGCGAACGACCTCGAGCGCTCGGTCGGGACGCACCTGTACGGGCGCCGCATGTACGAGGTGATGGTGGCCTGGGAGACGATGAGCCTCGAGGACGAGCCGGAGGTCATCCGCGACTACGCGTCCATCTGGCGCGCCGCCGACAAGGTGGTCTTCTCGAGCACGCTGCCCGAACCGTCCAGCGCCAGGACGCGGATCGAACGCGACTTCGACGTGGAGGCCGTGCGCGAGATGAAGGCGTCGAGCGAACGCGACCTCGGCGTGGGCGGTCCGAACCTCGCGGCGCAGGCGATCCGCGCCGGGCTGGTCGACGAGCTCCATCTGCTCCTCTCCCCCGTCGTCGTGGGGCGAGGCACCCGGTGGCTCCCCGACGACGTCCGGTTGGATCTCGAGCTGCTCGACGAGCAGCGGTTCGGGAACGGAACGGTGCACCTCCACTACCGCATCGCGTCGGTGGCGCCGAGCGTCGAGGGCTAGGCCGGCGAGGTCTCGAGCTCGGCGAGGCGGCCGCGGACGAGCGCCAGGCCCGGGAGCGAGCCCTTGCGCTCCAGCAGGGCCTCCGCGCCCCGCAGATCCGCGCGAGCCTCGTCGATCCTGCCGAGCTGCGCGTACACCTGGGCTCGGAGCACGCGCAGCGCCGCCGTGTCGGCGATGTAGTCCGTGGACTCCGCCAGAGCGACGGCCTCGTCGGCGAGGGCCAGCGCTTCCATGGCCTGTCCCCGATGTGCCAGCACTCGGGCGAGCCCGTCCCGCCAGGCGAACTGGGAGGCCACGTCGTCCGCCGCTCCCAGCTCTCGAGCGCGAAGCGCGAGGCGCTCCGCCTCGTCCCACTTCCCGAGCTCGCCGCACGCGAGGGCGAGCTTGGCGGACAGCGTCGAGTTGAACGCCGTCTCGCCGAGCCGGTCGAGCCCCTCCACGGCGATTCGGAACCGGCGTTCCGCCTCCTCGTCGAGGCCGAACAGCATGAGGGACTCACCGATCATCTGGTTGCTGGCGAGCTCCTCGGGTCGGCCGATCTCACCCCACAGGCGCTCGATCCGCTCGACCTCCGCGACCGTATCCGACTCTTGCCCGAGCAGGGCGACCCGACCCAGGCGGTTCATCGCGAGGGTCGCATCGATGAACGGCCCCTCGACCGGGAAGATCTCTCGGATCTGATCCGCGATGCCCTGGAGCTCCTCCGGGTTCGAGGGCCCGAAGTACCCGGCGACGACCAGGATGTTGGCGACCTCCCTCGCCTCCCGCGCCGACAGGGTCAGCCCCCTCGCCAGCAGCCGATCGAGGATCTCGATCGCCGGCTCGCATCCTCCGTCGTAGAACGTGGATCTGGCCGCCGCGAGGAGCGCCCACGTGATCCCGCGCTCGTCGCCGACCTCCTCGAGCCCCTCGAGGAGGTCGTCGATCTCGTTGCGCACCCTCCGTAGCGAGTACGTCGGGTCGATCTGCCCCATCGCCTCGGCGGCGACGAGACGCGCTCGGAGCTCGGCGATGCGATCGCCCGCCCGCGTCGCGTCGGCGATGGCTTCCTCCGCAACGGCGACCGCGCCGCGGTAGTCGTTCATCAGCGCAGCGGTGAGCGCGAGCTCGGCCAGCGTCCGCGCCCGCTCGGATCCCTCGAGCAGGTCCGCGGCCCGTTCGAGCAGCTGCCGCGCCGCCTGGAGCTCGCTCCGGTGGAGCGCCCGATCGGCCGACGACATCAGCCGGGTCGCCGACGAGCGTGCCAGCTCCCGAGCGTGATCGTCGGGCGGCCCGAGCTCGATGCGGTAGCGGTACGCCTGTTCCAGGTGATGACCGATGATCTCCTCGTACTCGGGCAGGCGCTCGCCCGCGGCATCCTCGAGCCAGGCCGCAAATCGCTCGTGCAGGTCGGCGCGCTGTTCCTTGGGCATCGCCTGGTAGGCGGCGTCGCGGATGAGCACGTGGCGGAAGCGGAAGGCGTCCTCGCCGGTGAACTCGGCGCGATCGGGCCGGATGAGCTCCCGGCGGGCGAGCGCCAGCAGACGCGACGGGACCCGCGCCCGGACCGCCTCCGGTGACAGCGTCGCCACGGCGCCACCGTGGAACACCGTGCCCTCGACCGAGCCGCGCTCCATGACCGCGCGCTCCTCGGCGTCGAGCCGGTCGATGCGCGAGGCGAGCAGCAGCTGGATCGTGGGCGGCACCGTGAGATCGGCGAGGTCCTCGACCGCGTGCCACCCGCCGTCCTCGAATCGCAGGAGCCGCTCGTCGATGAGCATCCCGAGCATCTCCTCGACGAACAGCGGGTTCCCCTCGGCCGCCTCGAGGATCCGCTCGCGAGCTCGCATCGGGATCTCGGCGCTCCCGAGGAGGTTGTCGACGAGGCGGGAGGCCTCGTCGCCGTCCAGCGGCTCGAGCAGGATCGAGGTGGCGTTCATCTTGCCGCCGCCCCACCCCGGCCGAACGTCGAGCAGCTCGGGCCGCGCGACACACAGCAGGAAGACCGCGGCGTCGCGAGTCCACTCGGCGAGGTGCTCGACGAGGTCGAGGAAGCTCGGCTCGGCCCAGTGGATGTCGTCGAACACGAGGGCGAGCGGCTGCTCCCGCGCGAGGTGCTCGAACAGCTTGCGCACGGCCCAGAACGCGTCCTCCGTCGCACCGGGCTCGTCCCAGGAGAGCAGCCCGCCGACGAGCGAGGCGATCCGCTCTCCGTCGTCCGACCCTTCGAGCAGCGACGCGAGCTTGCGCTTCGCCGTCGCGACGTCGTCGGTCCGCTCGATGCCCGCCGCCGACTGCACCGCGTCGGCGATCGGGAAGAACGTGATGCCCTCACCGTAGGCGAGGCACCGGCTCTGGAGCACCCGCGCATCGCTCGCAGGCCCGGCAATGAGCTCGAGCACGAGACGCGACTTCCCAACCCCGGCGGCGCCGAGCAGCGTGAACAGATGCGCGGTTCCCTCGGCGGTCGCGCGCTCGAGCGCGCGTTGCATGAGGTCGAGCTCCTTCTCGCGCCCGACCATCGGCGAGTCGAGCCGGCGCGCGTGCCCCTCGCCGGTATCGAGGAGGCTCGTGAGGCGGAACGCGGCCACGGGCTCGGACTTGCCCTTCAGCTCGAGCGGGTCGACGGGCGAGACCTCCACCGCGTCCCGCACGAGCCGGTACGTCGGCTCGCCGAGGAGCACCTCGCCCGGCGACGCCGCCTGCTCCAGCCTGGCCGCGACGTTCACCGCGTCGCCGGTCACGAGCCGCTGGCCGGCGCCCGGGTCCCCGGCCACGACCTCGCCGGTGTTCACGCCGATCCGCGCGGCGAGGGCGATGCCGTGATCGCGCTCGAGCTCGGCGTTCAGGTCTGCGAGCGCATCGTTCATCTGGGCGGCGGCGCGGACGGCGCGGAGCGGGTCGTCCTCGTGCAGCCGTGGGATGCCGAACACGGCCATGACCGCGTCGCCGATGAACTTCTCGACGGTGCCCTCGTGGGCCTCGATGACCGCGGCCATCGCGTCGAAGTAGCGGGACATCACCCGGCGGAGCGCCTCGGGGTCGAGCCGTTCGCCGAGCGCCGTCGAGCCGGAGACGTCTGCGAAGACGATCGTGACGACCTTTCGGACCTCGCCCGTGGGCTGGCCGGGCTCGGCGAGCGGGGTGGCGCAGTTCTGGCAGAACCGCGCACGGTCCGAGTTCTCTTCGCCGCAGGCGGGACAGCGCTTCACGGGTGAATCCTAGAGGTGCGGGAAACTCGCGCCGGCTACGCCAATCGGCGATCGGTCGCCCACCGGCTGAGCTCGTGCCTGCTCGTCAGCTGCAGCTTCCGAAGCACCGCGCTGACGTGCGTCTCGACCGTCTTGACGCTGATGTGGAGCTCGCGCGCGATCTCCTTGTACGCGTACCCACGGGCGATGTGCCGGAGCACCTCGCGCTCGCGGGGCGTGAGCTGGTCCAGCTCGGGATCGATCGGCGGCGCCGTCCCCGTAGCGAACGCGTCGAGGACGAACCCCGCCAACCTCGGCGAGAACACCGCGTCCCCCTCGTGCACCCGGCGGATCGCGTCGGCGAGCTCGCCGGGCGCGATCGACTTCGTCACGTAGCCGCGGGCCCCGGCGCGGATCACCGCGATGACGTCCTCGGCCGCGTCCGAGACGCTGAGCGCGAGGAACCGGACGCCGGGACAGCGCTCGACGACGCTCGCGCCGCTGCCGTCGGGGAGGTGGACGTCGAGCAGCACGACGTCGGGCTTCGTCTCGGTCACGCCGTCGATGGCGGTCTCCACGGTCCCCGCCTGGCCGACGAGCTCGAACTCCGCCCCGAGCTCGGTTCGCACCCCGCTCGCGAACAGCTCGTGATCTTCGACGAGGAACACCCGGATCACGCGCGGCCCCGTGGGATCCGAAGCCGCACCTCGGTGCCGCGACCGGGCACGCTCTCGACGAGCGCAACACCGCCGTTGCGTTCCATCCGTCCCTCGATCGACTCGGCGATTCCCCTGCGGTCCGCCGGCACGCGCTCGCGCGAGAACCCGATGCCTTGATCACGAACGAACGCCGTGACCTGGTCGTCCTCGACCTCAACGTAGACGCTGACGCCACGAGCACCCGAGTGCGTCGCCGCGTTCACCATGGCCTCTCGGCATGCGTGCACGAGCGCCCCCACGGTCTCGTCGACCGGGCAGTCCCCCACCATGACGATCTCGATCCGCGTCCGGTGCGTGCGTTCGATCTCGGCCGCGAGGTCGTCGAGCGCCGCGCTCAGGGAGCCCGTCCCACCCGGCCTCGACTTCCCGTACAGCCACGTCCGCAGCTCGCGCTCCTGCCCGCGCGCGAGCGCGACCATCTCGTTCGGGTCCTCCGTCCGTTGGATGAGCGCGAGCGTCTGGAGGACCGAGTCGTGCAGGTGCGCGGCCATCTCGGCGCGCTCCTCCTGTCGGATGCGCTCGCGGCGCTCGTCCGCCACCTGCTGGACGAGCCGCCAGATCCACGGCCCCGCGATGACCGCGAGCCCCACGAGCACGGTCGCCACCGCCGCCGGCGCGCTGTCGAACAGGTCGAGCGGCTGGTTCTGGGAGAAGAACGCCCACGCGCCGAGCGCGATCACGAGCACGCCGATGAGCGTCCGACTCCGGGGGGCGTCGTCGCGGAGCGCGGTCGGGAGACGCGCGAGCCATCGGGCCCGAGTCGCCTCGTCCCCCCGGGTCCAGATGACCGCCGAGCCGAGCACGACGATCGCGGCCGGCCACACGACGCCGTCGCCGAACCAGAGTCCCGCCTGGCGGAGCATGACCAGGACCCCGGTCAGGATCAGCGCGATCGCGACGGCTTGCGGGGTCCGCGTGCGGGCGGGATTCACCTGTGACGCGTTCGGGTCCGGCCCCCGAGAGACGAGGGCGAGCGCGACGTATAGCAGCACCCCGATGCCGCCCGCGAACGCGAGGACGACGAAGCCGAGACGAACGATCACCGGATCGATCCCGAGTCGCTCGCCGATCCCCCCCGCGACGCCGGTCAGGACGCGGTCGGTGGCACTCCGCCTGAACATGCCCACCCATGCTGACACACGACGCCCCCGAGTCGTCATCGGGGACATCCCGGGGAACGTGAGACGGCGGTCGCTCGTCCCGACGGCGCGCCCGGACGGCCGGAGTCCGGCGTCGGGGTTCTTCCAGGGTCATCCCCGATGGCGGATCCGATGAGGGACCGCCAAGCTCGACGGCGTGGACACGGACGAGTACCTGACGCTGCCTGGCGGACCCGAGCCGGATCCGGCCGAGCCCGCCGATCCGGCCGGGCCAGACACGCGGCGTCCCCTTCGCCGCAACGGGTCGGACCGCGTGGTCGCGGGGGTGGCGGCCGGCCTTGCCGAGTACGCCGGCGTGAGCTCGCTTGCGGTGCGGACGCTCTTCGGCGCGACCGCCGTCGCCGTCGCGTTCGACCTGTGGTCACCGCTCGCCGTCGCGATCCTCGTCTACGGGCTCCTGTGGATCTTCATCCCTCGCGACGACATCGGGGTCTCGCTCACCGGCCGGATCGCGCGGCGCTTCCCGCGGATCGGGCCGGCCGTCGGTTTGGTCCTGCTCCTCGTGGGGGCGGCGGCCATCGCGGCAGCGCTCGAGCCGTGGCTCGTGTGGCCCGTGCTCCTCATCGGCGGCGGGCTCCTCCTGTACCGGGGAGGGGTCCGTCTGCCCGAGCAGCAGCCGGCGCCCTCGGTCGCCGGGCCCCTTCCGCGGGGCGCCGAGGCCGGCACCGACACGCTCCCGCTCGTCGTGCCGCCCGCCCCGGCTTCCGAGCCACCACAGACGCCGCGAGCGCCGCGAGAGCGCTCGCCGCTCGGGTGGCTCGGCATGGGCGTGGCACTCCTCGTCGTCGGCGTCGCGGCCGTGCTCCAGAACCTCGGCGCGATCGAGTGGCCGCTCGTCGCCTTCCCGGCAGTCGCGCTCGCGATCCTCGGGATCACGATGGTGATCGGCGCCTTCGTCGGCCGGGCCCTGTGGCTCGTCCTTCCGGCGCTGCTCCTCGTCCCGTTCGTCCTTGCGGCCAGCCTCATCACGGTCCCGCTCGAGGGCGGGGTGGGCGATCTGTACGCCTTCCCTCAGTCGAGCGGGCAGGCGACCGGCGAGTACCGCAGGATCGTCGGTGGGATCAACATCGACCTCACGGCCCTGGCCGGGGATCCCGCGCCGGTCAGGGTGACCGCCTCGACGGGCGGCGGCGAGATCAACATCGTCGTGCCGTTCGACGCGCACGTGATCGCGACCGGTACGGCGGGGATCGGCATCGTCCAGATCGGGCCGATCGTCACCGAACGCCAGGTGGATGCGACGTTCTCGACGGAGTGGGAGCCGCGGATCGGCGACGGCGCGACGATCACGCTCGACCTCGAGACCGGGATCGGCGACATCTGGGTGTATCGGCAGCAGCCGACGCGTAAGCAGCTCCGTGAGCTGGGACTGGCGACGTGAGCCGTCACCCATTCGATCCGATCTCGCTGATCCTGGGGATCGCCGCGCTGGCCCTCGGCATCTTCTTCCTCGCCGGCGACCGGACCGTGGCCGACATCGGTTGGAAGTGGCTGTGGCCGTTCCCGATCATCCTGCTCGGCCTCCTGTTCGTGGTCTCGGCTACCCGGCGAATGATCCCGGCGCGAAGCGTGGAACCGAAGGACGACGACGAGGAAGAACACATCGAGGCTACCTAGCCGACCCGAACCGGCTCCGGCGCGTGCGTGTGCTCGTCCGCGAGCGCGTTCGCGAACACGCCGATCACACCGGGCACCGCCATCACCGCGGCCATCGCGAGCACCGTCGCGCCGACCTCGCCGCCGGTCAGCATGATCCCCGCGAGCGCCCCTCCGATCGGTGGCGTCGATTGCATGAGCGTCCGCAGCACGCCGAACACGCGGCCGCGCATCTCGATCGGGATCACCCGCATGCGGATCGTCTGCGCCCAGATCGTCATCGGCGAGACGAGCACGCCGGCGGCGACGAGCACGATGACCGCACCCCACACCCCCGGGACGAAGGCGAGGCCGAGGAACGACAGACCCGCGGCCGCCTGCCCGACCGCGATCGAGCGGCCGAGGGTCCACCGCCACTCCAGCGCCCCGACGACGAACGAGCCGACCGTGGCCGCGAGCGCGAACGACGACAGCAGGAGCCCGTACGTCGTCGCGTCCCCCCCGAGCTCCCGCGTCGCGAGCACGGGGAGCAGGACCAGGAGCATCCCCTCGCCGATGTTGAACGCCATGAACATGAGCGTCGTCGCCAGGACCGCCGGCTGTCGCCGGAGGAAGCGGAACGCCGGGCGCAGCCCGAGCGAGGACGCGGCGACCACCGGCTCCTCGCGCGGCACGCGGAGACCGAACAGCACGAAGACGAACGCGAGGTAGGTCACGGCGTCGATGGCCAGCACGCTCGCCCCGCCGACGAGCGCGATGAGCGCGCCGGCGATCGCGGGTCCGGCGACGTCGGCCACCCCGAACGTCACCGACTCCATCGCGTTCGCGGTGTTGAGGTCCTCCTCTCGCACGAGCGACGGGATGAGCGACGGCACGCCGGCCCAGTTCGCCATCTTCAGCAGGCCGTAGAGCCCGGCGACGACGTACAGGTGCCACGTCCGAAGCAAGCCGAGCCGATCGAGCACCGGCACCGAGGCGACCGCGCACCCGAGCACGGCGTTGACCACGATGAGCACACGGCGGCGTTCGAACCGGTCGAGCAGCAGGCCCATGACGAAGCCGCCGACGATGACCGGCGCGGTGTACGCGACGACGAGGCCGCCCACCGCGGCCGGGGACCCGCCCACCTCGATGACGAGCCACACGAGCGCCACCCACGTGAGGGCGTCGCCGATCGCCGAGATCGTCGAGCCGAGCCACAGGGCGGCGAACGGCCGGTTCCGAAGGAGCGCCAGGTAGCGCCGCATCGCCGTTCCAACGCGGCGGACGCCGGGAACGTGAGACGGATCCGGCTAGAGCTTCGCGACGACCTCCGGCGAGAGGCGGCGAAGGGCCTCCAGCATCCGGTCGGCGTCGGCGGCGGTCGACAGGTAGTTCACGACCCCGGCACGAAGGAACGTCCGCCCGCGAAGCGTGGTCGTGGAGACCCAGGCCTCGCCGCTCGCCTCGAGCGCCAGCTGGAGGGCGTCCTGGTAGGCGTTGAGCCGGTCGGCATCCAGCCCCGGGGGCACGTGCCGAAAGCACACGACCGACAGCGCGGGCTCCTCCGGCTCCACCTCGAAGTCCGGCGCCTCGCGACACCGGGCCGCCAGGTGTGCGGCGAGCTCGACGTTGTGCTCGACGAGGCGGCCGAAGCCCTCGGTCCCGAGGTGCTTCCACGACAGCCAGAGCTTCAGCGCGCGGAACCGGCGCGTTCCCTCGATCGAGTACTCGAACCAGTTGAGCGGCGCGTCCTCGGCGTCGGGATGGCGGTAGTACTCGGGCATCCGGTGGAAGGTCTCGCGCAGGTCCTCACGCCGCTTCACGATGAGCCCGCCGATGTCGATCGCCTGGAAGAACCACTTGTGGGGGTCGAGCGTCACGCTGTCGGCACGCTCGAGGTCCGACACGCGAGGCGCGATCCGCTCCGACAGCCGGGCCCCGCCCCCGTACGCCGCGTCGACGTGGAGCCACAGGTGCTCGCGTTCGGCGATATCGGCGAGCTCT
>DATBLA010000166.1:0-6298 GCA_036555645.1 Actinomycetota bacterium | reverse complement strand
CGTTCGGCCTCGACTGGACGATCGCGGCGCTCGTCGGCGTCGCGCTCGCGCCGACCGACCCGGCCGCCGTCTACGCCGTGCTGCGCGGGACGGGCGGGCGCGTGGTCCGGGCCCGGACGATCCTCGAGGCGGAGAGCGGCTTCAACGACCCGGTCGGGATCTCGCTGATGGTCGCGGTCCTCGCCTATGTCGGGCCCGAGCACGCGGGCGTCGGCGGCGGGTTCACGCGCTTCGTGCAGGAACTCGGCATCGGCGCGGCCATGGGGATCGCGGCCGGCCTCGTGCTCATCTGGGTGCTCCGGGCGACGAAGGGCGTGCCGGACGACCTCCAGGGCATCGGCTTCCTCGTGGCCGCGATCGCGATCGGCGCCGCGACCGCGACGCTCCACGGGAGCGGGTTCCTCGCCGTGTACATCAGCGGCCTGCTCGTGTCCGACGCGTGGCGCGAGCAGGACGGAAGCCGCCACGTCGCGACCGAGGGGGCGGCCGCGATCGCCGAGCCGCTGCTCTTCGGGATGCTCGGGGCGGCGTTCGCCTCGTCCGTCGGCTGGACGGAGCTCGGCTACGGCGTCGGGCTGATCCTCGCCCTCTCGCTCGTCGTGCGCCCGATCGTCGCGTTCACGGGCACGATCGGCACGGGGCTGAACATGGGCGAGCGGCGGCTCGTCGCGTGGGGCGGGCTGAAGGGCGCGGTGCCCCTCCTGCTCGCCGCCTACCCCGCGCTCGAGGCGCTCGACGGCGCGTCGGACGTGCAGGGCATCGTGCTCGTCGCGACCGCCGGGTCGATCCTGCTCCAGGGCGCGACCCTGGCCGCGGTCGCACGGAGTGCCGTGGGCGCCCGGGCCGGATCCCGGGCGCCCGACGGCGAACGAGCTACTGCCCGGCCGGGCTGAGCCCGGCCTCGATCCCTTCCTCGATGCGCTCGAGCTCCTCCTCGGTGCCCATGCGCACCGGGCCCTTGAACCACTTGCGGGCCGAGAGGAACCACCAGCCGCCGAAGATCAGGCCGATGCCGGCGAACCAGAGGATCGTGTAGTTCGTGAGCTCCCACGTGAAGTTGTCCGACCAGGGAAGGCCGGCCTCGTACAGCGGGAAGATGAACAGGATCGTGATGAACGCGACCCAGAGCAGCGAGACGACGTCGATCCACTTGTAGTGGCGGCCGAGCGACCACGCGCGCGACTCGTCCCAGGCGTCACCCTTCCGCAGCCGCAGGTAGACCGGCAGCACGAACGCGATGTAGAGGCCGATGACCGCGATCGCCGTACCGACGAAGTACCCGACCAGGTAGTTCCAGACCGCCGGGATCATCAGGATGCCGGCGAAGAACCCGATACCCGCCACCGACCAGCGCGGGACGCGGTTCCTCGCCACGCGGCGCCACACCTGGTGGCCGGGGACCGCCCGGTCGCGGGAGAACGCGAACATCATCCGTGAGGCCGACGTGACCGACGCGGTCAGGCAGAAGAACTGTGCCACGACGCAGATGAAGAGCAGCGCCTCGGCCCAGGTCTGGCTCATCGACTCGGCCCAGATCCACGGGACGATGATCCCGATGTTCTCGAGCGCGCCCTCCGTGCTCGGGATCGCGAACGTGACCGCGAGCAGGAGGATCCAGCCGAAGATCACGGACGCCACGACCGACGTCCACATGCCGGTTGCCGCCATCCGCGACGCCTTGTTGGTCTCCTCGGCGGTGTGGGCCGAGGCGTCGAAGCCCGTGATCGTGTACTGCGCGAGCAGGAGGCCGAGGCCCCAGACGAACCAGAACGTCGGGCTCGACCAGGACGTCGTCCCGCCGCCGTAGCCCGAGTTGTTCACCGTCTCCGAGAACACGTACGAGAGGGACTGGTGGTTGTCCGGGACGATGATCAGCACGCCGACGATGAAGGCCACGCCGACCATGTGCCAGTAGGCCGAGATCGTGTTCAGCCCTGCCGTGATCCTGATGTGGAAGAAGTTGATCACGCAGGCCGCGATCATGAAGACCGCATACAGGATGTAGATGGACGCGTTCGCGGACGCCCCGAACCAGTCGTCCATCCGGGCGTAGTAGTCGAACCAGAAGTCGAGTAGGACCGCGCCGAACGTGGCGAGGCCGTAGCCGATCGCCGCGGTCACGGCGACCTGCCCGATCAGGTTGAACCACCCCGTCGCCCAACCCCACCCCGGCGTCCCGAGCTTCGAGGCCCAGTAATAGAGGCCGCCGGCGGTCGGGTAGGCCGACGCGATCTCGGCCATCGCGAGCGAGATGATCGTCGCGAAGAGACCGACGAGCAGCCAGCCCCAGATGATCGACGAGGGGCCGCCGTGCTCGAACCCGACCGCGTACGAGGTGAGACACCCCGCGAGGATCGAGATGATCGTGAACGAGATCGCGAAGTTCTGGAATCCCCCCATCCCCCGGAAGAGCTCCTGTGCGTACCCCAGGCGATGGAGGATCCGCTCGTCCTCGCTGTGGTGGTGGCCCGTGCGCTCGCCGGCGCCGGGATCAGCCGCACTCATCCTGACTCCTTCCACTCGGATGTGGCCGTAGCGCGCTATTTACACGGGCGGCCGGATGGGATGTCAAGGCCCGCGCCGGGCGGTAGGCTCCGCGCGTGCTGACGCTCGACGAGCTCCGGAGCGCCGTCGCGGACGGGACGATCGACACGGTCGTCGTCGCGTTCACGGACATGCAGGGCCGGCTGATGGGCAAGCGCGTCCACGGCGAGCACTTCCTCGAGCAGGGCCTCGCGGAGCACGGGGTCGAGGCGTGCGACTACCTGATGGCGCTCGACATGGAGATGGACCCGGTGCCCGGGTACGCGCTTGCGAACTGGGAGCTCGGCTACGGCGACTTCGTCCTGCGGCCCGACCTCGGGACGCTGCGGCGGATCCCGTGGCTCGAGGCGACGGCGATGCTCCTCTGCGACCTCGCCTCCCACGACGGTGCCGACATCGCGCCCTCCCCGCGGCAGGTTCTGAAGCGCCAGGTCGAGCGCGCCCGCGGCCTCGGCTTCGAGCCGATGGTCGGGAGCGAGCTCGAGTTCTACCTCTTCAAGGAGAGCTACGCGGAGGCGCACGAGCGCGGCTACGAGGGCCTCACGCCGTCCGTGCCGTACATCCTCGACTACCACATCCTCGCCACGACCTACGACGAGCCGTTCATCCGGCAGGTCCGGAACGGGATGCACGCGGCGGGGATCCCGGTCGAGTACTCGAAGGGCGAGGCGTGGCCCGGACAGCACGAGATCAACTTCCGCTACGCGGACGCGGTCGCGATGGCCGACAACCACACGATCTACAAGAACGGGGCGAAGGAGCTCGCGCACCTGAACGGGCTCTCGCTCACGTTCATGGCGAAGCCGCACCACGAGTGGATCGGCAACTCGTGCCACGTCCACACGAGCCTCTGGCGCGACGGCGAGAACGCGTTCGCCGGGGAGTCGGAGGTGTTCAAGCAGTTCCTCGCCGGGCAGATCGCGGGGCTCGCCGAGCTGGCGGTGTTCGTGGCGCCGACCATCAACTCGTACAAGCGCTACGCGGCCGGCTCGTGGGCGCCGACGACGCTCGCCTGGGGGCACGACAACCGGACCTGCGGGTTCCGGATCGTCGGGCACGGCGCCGGGCTGCGCACGGAGACGCGGATCCCCGGCGCGGACGCGAACCCCTACCTCTGCTTCGCGGCGCTGCTCGCGGCGGGCCTCGACGGGATCGAGCGCGGGCTCGAGCTGCCGGCGCCGCTCGAGGGCAACGCGTACGAGTCCGACGCGCCGCGCTTCCCCCACTCGCTGCGCGACGCGATCGCGGCGCTCGAAGGCGGGTCGCTCGCGCGGCCGGCGTTCGGAGACGACGTGGTCGACCACTACCTCACGTACGCGAGGACCGAGCAGCGGCTCTTCGACGGCGTCGTCACGGACTACGAGCGCCGCCGCATGTTCGAGCGCGGGTAGCTCGTCCGGCGAGACCTGCGCGACGGCCAGGTCTCCGGGGGCCGGCTGTGGGGAGATCGGCTCGCTTTCGGCACGAATCCGGCACAGACACGCGCGCGATTCGCCGGTACCGTCGAAGGCGGGTGGTGGGTGGCCCGATCCCCACCCAAGGGTGGGGCGTGCGCGGACACTCCGGCGCGGCGTAAAGTCAGGGCGATGGCGTCCGAGCGCGACAGCAAGCCGGTCGTGGGCATCACGACGTACGCGGAGCCCGCGGCCTGGGGCGCGTGGAACGTCCCGACGGCGCTCGTCCCGCTCACCTACGTGAGCGCGGTCGAGGAGGCCGGCGGGCGCCCGCTGCTCGTCCCGCCGTGCGAGGACGGCGTCGAGGAGACGCTCGACGTCCTCGACGGGATCATCTTCTCCGGCGGGAACGACCTCGATCCGGCGAGCTACGGCGCCGAGAGCCATCCCGAGACGAACGGCACCCGCCCCGAGCGCGACCGGGCCGAGCTGGCGCTCATGCAGGCCGCGCTCGACCGCGACCTGCCCGTCCTCGCCATCTGCCGCGGGGTCGAGATCATGAACGTCGCGCGGGGCGGCGACCTCGTCCAGCACCTCCCCGACGTCGTCGGCGACGAGCGCCACAAGCACACGCCGGGCGTCTTCGCCGACCACGACGTGTCGGTGAGCGCCGCCAGCCGGCTCGGCGGGATCCTCGGCGAGCACACGCCCGTGAAGTCGCACCATCACCAGGGCGTCGGCCGCGTCGGCGACGGGCTCGTCGAGACGGCCTGGGCCGAGGACGGCACGGTCGAGGGCCTCGAGGACCCGAGCCGCGCGTTCGCGGTGGGCGTCCTCTGGCACCCCGAGGAGCACGAGGACGGCGCCCTCTTCCGCGAGCTCGTGGAGGAGGCCCGGCGCTACCGGGCCCGCACGCGATGATCGAGGTCCGGAACCCGGCGACCGAGGAGACGATCGCCGAGCTCCCGTCCGCCACCGAGGAGGACGCCGACCGCGCCGTCGCGGCCGCGAGGGCCGCGTTCCCCGGCTGGCGCGCCGTCTCGCCCGCCGACCGCGCGCGCCTGCTGCGCCGCCTGGCCGCGCTCGTCGAGGAGCACGGCGAGGAGCTCGCGCTCCTCGAGACGCGCAACGTCGGGAAGCCGCTCGGCGATTCGCGCGGCGAGGTCGGGATGGTCGCCGACGTCTTCCACTTCTACGCCGGCGCGGTGGACAAGCACGTCGGCGAGACGATCCCCGTCGCGGGCGGGATCGACGTGACCTTCCGCGAGCCGCTCGGCGTCGTCGGCCTCATCACGCCCTGGAACTTCCCCCTGAACATCGCCTCGTGGAAGCTCGGCCCGGCGCTCGCCTGCGGGAACACCGTCGTCCTGAAGCCCGCCGAGCTGACCCCCCTCTCGAGCGTCCGCCTGGGCGAGCTCGCGCTCGAGGCCGGGATCCCGGAGGGCGTCGTGAACGTCGTCGTCGGACCCGGCCGCGTCGTCGGGCAGCGGCTCGTCGAGCACCCCGACGTGGCGAAGATCGGCTTCACCGGCTCGACCGAGGTCGGGCGCGGCGTCATGGCGGGTGCCGCGCAGACGATCAAGCGGGTCACGCTCGAGCTGGGCGGCAAGTCGGCGAACGTGGTCTTCGCCGACGCCGACCTCGAGCGCGCCGCCGCCTCCGCCCCCGGCGCCGTCTTCGGGAACGCGGGCCAGGACTGCTGCGCGCGCTCGCGCATCCTCGTCGAGCACAGCGCCTACGACCGGTTCCTCTCGCTGCTCGAGGACGCGACCGGCGCCGTCCGCGTCGGCGACCCCGAGGCGGACGGCACCGAGATGGGCCCGCTCATCTCGGCCGAGCACCGGGAGAAGGTCGCGTCCTTCGTGGATGGCAACGTCCGCTTCCGCGGAGACGCGCCCGACGGCCCCGGCTTCTGGTTCCCGCCCACGCTCGTCGAGGCGACGAACGCGGACCGCGTCGCGCGCGAGGAGGTCTTCGGCCCGGTCGCGGCCGTCATCCCCTTCGAGGACGAGGCCGACGCGATCCGCATCGCGAACGACACCCCGTACGGGCTCTCCGGCTCGGTCTGGACGGAGAACGGCGCCCGGGCGATCCGCGTCGCGCGCGCCCTCGAGAGCGGCGTCCTCTCCGTGAACTCGAACACGTCGGTCCGCGTGCAGACGCCCTTCGGCGGCTTCAAGCAGTCCGGCTTCGGGCGCGAGCTCGGGATGCACGCGCTCGAGGGCTACAGCGAGGTCAAGAACCTCTACATCGCCACCTAGGCGCGTAAGGGTCCCGTCAGCGAAGGTTTGACCCGCCTGCGGTTGGCCTACCCTGTAGGCGATGGCGCGGGTCCTGTCCCTCCTCCTCGTCGCCCTCGC